>JAIPED010000026.1 GCA_021737325.1 Deltaproteobacteria bacterium | reverse complement strand
GGAATTTCCAGCAACCGTGGGTTGTATTGGTGGCATTCCCGCACCGACTGCGGGACGAAGACGCTCCACAGCCGGACGCTGTTATAGAAGGTACCGGTCATGTCGAGCATTTCGAAGTTGATCGTGTCGAACCGCTTGAGCACCGCCGCCCGGTAGCGTTCGTCGTCAAACTCGGCCAGCAGTGCGACAGCACCGCCTGTGGCGACAATGTGGTCCGCCCGCTCCATCGCCCACGGTCGCGCCGGATCGGCCAGCCATTGGTTGAAGTCGCGCGCGAAGACCTCGGCAAATCCCGCCGCACTCGGATACTCCGCGTAAAAGACCGGATTGTGCAGGTCCTGCATCCGTGTGCGGAAAGCCCTGACTTTCTTCCACTGGTCCAGCGCCGCTTCCGCCGCATCGGGATCGGCCGGAAACTCCAGCGTGTCCATTTTGCGGAAGAACCACTTGATCTCCGGAAAGCCCGAGGCCTGGTTGCTCTTCATTGCCCAGTCAAATTCTTCCTCGGTTCCCGATTCCGCCTTGCCGGTCGGCGAGCCAAAGCGCTGGGCCATGACGCCAATGACCAACGCGAGCGAGTCCCGGTACTTTTCCAGCGTTTGCCGCGTGATCAGTTCCTGCGGCCGCCCCACGCCGATGGTCGTGTGGTTCTCCCAGTCCACAACCTCGAACCGGGTCCGCCAAATGTGGGCGGTGTGGCGGTTGTATTCATCGAAGAACCTGCGCACATACTGCCGTTCCGCCCCCACATCGCCGGGCGAGGCAAGGAACACATGATACTGATTGATTCGCTTTGGGGTGGGTGTCATCGCAAAAAAGTCCTCCGGCTGGTGGTCCGCAATCGTTCCGTCAGTGGCCGCATCACCGTATTGCCCTTGGGGCTGCGGCTGAGGTCAAAGCTGAGCTCCTCCTTCATGTTGTGCATTCCCCCTCCGGTGTTGAAAAAAGTAATTCTACAGCCCTATGTGCCACAGTACACCAGAAAAATCCCTTGACCTTTCGGAATGTTATCAAAATCAGCAATTTTGAGCATCTTGTCTATTGAACTGGCTTTGCGAGCTAATTCAATGACAAAATCTTCACAAGCTCATTTTGGGATGAACCATCACATTTCCGCATATCACGCCGAAAATGGTGAATGAACAGTCTCAGGAGAGTATTCCTGCTCCCAATTCCCGCCGCTTTGCAGGCAAGCTTTGTGAAACAGTTGGCGAACAAGGTCATTCACGATAGCAGGCGGTCATTTTACCTGAAATTGTTGTGTCTCTTTCCTGAATTATTGGCACAAATGCAACATTCCCGATAACCGCGAGAACGGTCGCCCTCTTTTTCTTCAGAAATTCCAGAAAAAGAAACAGGCTCATGGCTAGCAAAGAGACACATTACCAACACCATTGCACAACCCCCTTCATTAACCAATAGCAATTAACGCCACTGATAAACTTATAAAGAATAATCCACTTATTACAACCTTTTATGGTTGTATCGCTTTATTACATTTTGTTTTTTGCAGGTGCCGCAGAGCTCGCACTCGCGAAGACGGGTACGGGAGTATCAAAAAATCAATAACCCCCTTATATCACGACAGCAAGCCAAACGGTGCAGTTGTGCAATAGTCTTCTTGTGCAAGGGGCTCCCTTGATGTGTGAAAATGATTGATAAAAAATCAACTTCAAAAAAGAAGCGGACTCGCCAAGATATCTTTTCATCTTCGACGGGCAACCAACCTATTCCTCTATCTTTAAGAAAATCGCCGTGTATTCCTTTATTTGATCCCTCATGGCTGCGGCCTCTTCAAAGCGTAGCTCTTTCGCTGCCGCCTTCATCTCCTTATTCAACCTAGTAATCAGCTCTTGTAACTCCTCCGCGTTAATATCGGTTGCGTGCTCCCCCTTGGAAGTAATTACAGAATGGTCAGCTTCGTAGAGATAACAGAGGACTTCGTTTATCGCTTTCTTGATGCTTGTAGGAGTAATTCCGTTTTGTTGGTTGGACTCATATTGCAACGCACGGCGGCGGTTAGTTTCAGTGATACATGCGGCAATGGAGATATTGATGTTATCGGCATACATAATCACCCGACCGTTGATGTTGCGTGCCGCCCTTCCCGCCGTTTGCATCAGCGATCTTTCCGACCGTAAAAATCCTTCTTTGTCCGCATCTAGAATCGCAACGAGGGAAACCTCGGGCAAATCAAGTCCTTCTCTGAGAAGATTGACCCCAATGAGGACATCAAATTCCCCCTTCCGCAGATCGTGAATAATCCGTACCCGCTCCAGAGTGTCAATATCCGAATGCAGATATTTAGCTTTGATACCCTGTTGCTCGTAATAGGCTGCCACATTCTCCGCCATCCTCTTGGTAAGAGAAGTAACCAGTGTTCGCTCTCCCATAGCTACATTGCGCTTTATCTCTCCGAGCAAGTCTTCTATCTGTCCACCAACTGGACGCACGATGATATCAGGATCAAGCAAACCCGTTGGCCTGATAACCTGCTCAACAACGGTATGCTCCGCTTGGACAACTTCGTATGCGGCGGGTGTTGCCGAAATATAAATCCGTTGATGCTTAAACTGCTCAAATTCATCAAATGTGAGTGGGCGGTTATCAAGAGCGCTGGGTAGGCGAAATCCGTAGTTCACCAAATTGCTTTTACGAGCGAAATCTCCCCGATACATACCTCTTATCTGGGGCATGGTCGCATGCGATTCATCAATAATAACGAGTGCGTTTTTCGGAAGGTATTCCATGAGCGTTGGTGGTGGCTCACCCGCAATTCTTCCCGTCAGATGGCGTGAGTAATTTTCAATCCCTTGACAGTAGCCCATTTCCGCAATCATCTCTAAATCAAAGAGCGTGCGCTGCTTAAGGCGTTGCGCTTCAAGCAGTTTTCCCTCGGCTTCAAGGTTCGTTAGCCTTTCTCGTAGCTCTTCGCGAATTGCAGCTATCGCCTGGGGCAACCTCTCTTTGAAAGTTACATAGTGAGATCCTGGATAGATGGCGATCCGTTCCAGATGTTGCATTTTTTTCCCTCGGAGCGGATCAAATAGAGAAATTTTTTCGACGGTGTCGCCAAAAAATTCCACCCTAACCGCCTGTTCATCCTCATATGCGGGGAAAACATCAACAACATCACCACGAACACGGAAAGAACCACGGTGAAAATCATAATCGTTCCGTTCGTAAAGGATTTCCACCAACCGCCTTAAAAAAACATCCCTCCCCACCTCTGTACCTACTTCCAGCATTACCAGCATCCCACCGTAAGCCTCGGGGGAACCTAAGCCATAGATACAGGACACGGAAGCAACCACAATAACATCCTGCCTTTCAAAAAGGGAGCGCGTAGCGGAATGGCGGAGTTTTTCAATGTTCTCGTTTATCGTCGATTCTTTTTCAATGTAGGTATCAGTTGTCGGTAAATAAGCTTCAGGTCTGTAGTAGTCATAGTAGCTCACAAAGTATTCCACAGCATTTTCGGGAAACAATTCCTTAAATTCCCCGTACAACTGGGCAGCGAGAGTTTTATTGTGAGCGATTACAAGCGCTGGTCTTTGCACAGCGGTTATCACATTGGCGATGGTGAATGTTTTTCCCGAACCAGTTACGCCGAGCAGGACTTGATGTGGTTTTCCTTGTTTTAAGCCACCCACCAGCTCTGCTATCGCTCGCGGCTGGTCTCCCTTGGGACTAAAATCGGTTATTAACGAAAAATCTCTCATAAATTAAAATCCTTAAAATTTGGGGGCAGGCGGCGTTATATCATCAAGCCTGCATGTCAAGCCATTTGCAAGCGCGGGAAACCAATGTTCGCCTTGCTATTTCAAAATTGCTATGTTAGCGGCGCCGCCTATCGTGTAAAACACTATTACAAAACGGCAGGGGGCAAAGAAAATGTTTGATGAAACGGTGGTCTCTGGAACGGCAAAAAACAACGGGGACCTGCAAAAAGAAGAGATGGAAGAAAGCGGAGCTTCCTTTGAGCAACAGCTATCCGAACAAAACATGCCATCCCTGCAAAAAGGAATGTTGGTAAGGGCGAAGGTTGTTCAGATTAATACGGACGCGGTCCTCTTTGATGTTGGCTGGAAAACAGAAGGATACATGTCGCTTGCCGATTTGGTTGATGAATTGGGAAAAGCCTTGCATGTTGAAGTTGGAGACGAGGTGGATGTTAATGTTGAAGGAAGAGATTCTGATGGAACTTTCGTCCTCTCCAGAAAACAAATACTCAAAAATAAGCTCTGGGAAACCATAGTAAAAGCACAAGAAACAGGTGAACCAATAACCGGCATCCTTTCCGAAAGGGTAAAGGGTGGGTTTATGGTGAACATTGGCGGTATTCCCGCATTCTTGCCTGGTTCCCAAGCAGGGGGAGAATTGCTCAACGATTTTGAAGGTAGCCGTGGGCGTTCTTATTCTTTTGAAGTGGTTAAATACGAAAAGAAAAGAAGCAATGTCGTACTCTCCCAAAAGGGCATGCTGGCAAAGGAAGAAAAAGCGAGACGAGAGGGAGTGTTAGAACAAATCAAGGTTGGTGATGTTGTGGAGGGTGTCGTCAAGAATGTTATTGAGTATGGTGCCTTTATTGATATTGGTGGCGTTGATGGTCTGTTGCACATGGGTGATATCGCCTGGGGGAAGATGGTTAAGCCCTCTGATTGCTACAGCAAGGGAGACAAGGTTTCGGTAAAAATAATTTTGGTCGATAAGGAAAGAGGGAAAGTGCTTTTGGGAGTAAAACAGCTTTCCGTTGATCCGTGGGAAGGTATCGTTGAAAAATATACCATCGGTGAAATAGTAAAAGGTAGAGTGGTAAGCACCGCCAACTATGGCTTTTTCGTTGAATTGCCAACGGGTGTTGTTGGTCTTGTCCATCGTAGCGAAGTTTCTTGGGGCAAATCGCTACAAAATCCGCAAAAGGTGGTAAAAGTAGGTGATGAAGTTTCTGTTGCAGTTGTGGGCATTGACGATGTCGCCAGAAAGATATCCCTGAGCTGGAAGCGCGCCAAGGAAAACCCCTGGGAAGTGGCAAAACATAAGTATCCAGAAGGTACCGTTATTACCGGCACCGTCCGCAGTTTAACCGTTTTTGGCGCTTTCATCGGTCTGGAAGAAGGTATTGATGGGCTGGTTCATGTTTCCGACATGTCCTGGCGCAAACATGTTAACCACCCTAGCGAGGTTTTGAAAAAAGGGGATACTGTTACGGCGATAGTTCTGGGAGTGGATCCGGAGGTGGAAAAAATATCCTTGGGGATAAAGCAACTGGAAGATAACCCGTGGGAGACATTTGATAGAAGATATCCAATAGGAACATCGCTAACGGGCAAGGTGGCCAGTATTGCCGATTTTGGCGCTTTTGTTAAAATAGAGGAAGGTGTGGAGGGGTTGTTACATCTCTCCGAATTGGCAACTAACCAAAAACAAAAAACAGTTCCTTTCAGCGTTGGTGATGAGATTACTGTTACGATTAAGGGCGTTGATACCAAGAGTAAAAGAATAAAACTTACAATGAAACCTCTGGAAATTGAGTCTCCGCAACCTGACACAGATACCGCTGCGTATAATCCTCCCAAAGATGTTGCTTCTAGGATGGGCGAGGCTCTGGCAAACGCAATTCAGCAAAAGGGTGGCATCAAGAAGTGATAAGGCGGCATCCTTTTTTCAGCGGTATCGTCTTGCTGATTCTGTTGGTGGTTGCTTATGCAGTCTTTGGCTATCTTTTGGGCAAGACACCGTTTTCCAGAATTGGTGTTATAACCATCAAAGAGGAGATTATTGACGCGGGTAGCGTTCTTGATGCCATCCAAAGGGCGGCCCAAGATAGTAGCATAAAAGCACTTGTCATTAAGATCGACTCACCTGGTGGGAGCGTTGCCGAAAGCCAAGAAATCTACAATGCCCTTCTCAAAATCAGAACCAGTAGGCCTGTAGTTGCTTCCCTAGGCTCAATAGCAACCTCGGGTGGATATTACATTGCATGTGGTGCCAATAAAATTGTCGCCAACCCAGGAACGCTCACTGGATCCATTTCCGCCGTTATGGTTTTTCACAATATGAAGAATCTAATGGAGAAAATTGGGATAGATAGCAACACTATCAAAAGTGGAAAATACAAGGATATTGGCTCACCGTTAAGAAAGATGACAAAGGAAGAGGCTCTTATCCTGCAATCACTGGTTGACGATGTTTCTGATCAGTTTATTACTGTTGTTGCTGAAAATCGCAATATGACAAAGGCAAGTGTCTCCATGATTGCCGATGGCAGTATCTTTACGGGAAGACAGGCGCAGGCACGGGGGTTGGTTGATGAGCTTGGTGGGCTTTCCGAAAGCATTCAGCTTGCCGCTTTGTTGGCAAAAATTTCCCCTGAAACATCGGTGGTTTACCTCAATGCAGAGGAAAATACCTTCATGGACTATGTGATTGGGCTATTTTCCAACACTATGGAGAGCAAGACAAGGGCTTTTGCTCGTCCAAAGTTGTATTATCTATAGGTATCTCCCATGATCAAAAAGGGTGAAACAATCTCCGTTGAAGAATTCGATGGCTATGCTGTCGTAACCCTCAACCGTCCTCGAGAAATGAATTCCATCTCGCTAGCGATGACTGGCGAATTGGAGGACTGCTTTTTAGGATTAGAAAAAAATGACAGCATCAACGCGATTATGCTCACTGGTGGCGAGTTGGTTTTTTCCGCTGGCATGGATATCAAGGAGATGAACGAGCTAAGTGATGAACAAATAGAAGAGTATTTTCAGGCTGTATCGCGCTACCTAATAAAGATATACTCATGCAAAAAACCACTGGTCGCCGCCGTAGGCGGAATTGCATTGGGAGGTGGATTCAATCTGGTAACAGTCTGCGATATAATCGTCGCTTCGGAAAGCGCGATATTCGGGCATCCCGAAATAAAATTTGGTTTGAACCCGCTATTCTATCCCTTGATGAACATCGTCGGAATGTCCAAGGCTAAAGAAGTCATCATGCTGGGCGAGCCGCTTGGCGCTCATGAAGCCCTGCGTATTGGATTGGTCAACAGGGTTGTTTCTCCCGAAAACCTAATGACGGAGTCCTTGAAGATAGTCAAGGAACTTGCCGGGCATTCTCCAAAAGCGCTTTCTGCGGTGAAAAGAATTTCCGAAATTGCGCCCAAGCTGGATAAAGCAGCAGCCATTGAGATGGAAATTGGCACCAGCGCCCTACTCTTCTTATCCGCTGAGCTTCGCAGTGATTTGCGAAATACCTTGCAAAAGACAAAGGAAAATAAGGCATAGACACTCGTCGTTGCGTATGAATTTTAAATAAAACTGGGTGAAACAGGCAGGATATCATCAACAAAGAGGCTTTTATTTTGAAAAAAACAACCATTTTTCTCTTTATCTTTGCTGCCATTCTCTTGCTAACATTGCCGGTTGCTGCCGACCAACAGCGCGGCGATAAATCTAAGGATAAAACCGATGCCTATTTTGCCATTAGTGTCCCGCTTACACCTTGGAACGCGGTGGAAAAATACCACCTCGCCTCACCATTATCGGCACGAGGAGGGCTATTTTTAGCGAGTACCGGTAAGTGGGTAGGGGTGGAATGGGAATACACATATTTAGCAGGCACAACAAATCCCTATGAGTTTATTCCCTATGTGCCTGGCGATTCCGCACTCCCCTTTTCAACCGATATGGCGTTCATTAACACACTGCTACGCTATCCTGACGGCATTTTTCATCCCTACATTGGTGTTGGTGTTGGTGCTGCTATTTTATACTTTGAAGATCAACACCAGCAAACGGGGATTAGCAGTTTTCGGGCAACCAGCAGTCCCGTACAGTTTTTTGCGGGGGTCGATTTTGATCTCTCGCGGCACTGGTCGTTAGGCTTGCGATACCGCCATATCTCTATTAAACCTAATTTCAGTGAAGTAAGAGGCTTTGCCGAACCTGCGCGAGAATCGATGAATGATTTACGGCTGAATAGCCAATCTGTCCTTTTGGAGCTTAAGCGGTTTTGGTAAAGTATCACGGTACCGCTTTTTTATGAAGCACCCGCTCACATTTAAGGTGCTGATTCCGTCAGCAAGCGAGTGCTTCAAACATGCTCGTCAAACTTTATGGTGGTTAATATCCTGCGCAATAAACCTCAAAAAAGGATTGCGGATGGTCACAAGTTGGGCATAGCTTTGGTGCCGTTTTGCCATGCAAAACATGTCCACAGTTCAGGCAGTGCCACATAACAACCTCTTCCCTCTTAAAAACCTTACCTTCAATGATGTTTTTAAGCAATTTGCGGTACCTCTCCTCGTGGAACTTTTCTACCTTTCCCACCTGTTCAAATGTTTTCGCTATATCAGAAAAACCTTCTTTTTTAGCAACCTTGGCAAACTCCGCATAGAGCTGTGACCATTCCATGTTCTCGCCATCGGCCGCCTCTTTGAGATTTTCTTTTGTTTTTCCGATGACTCCAGCGGGGTAAGATGCTGTTATTTCTACTTCACCGCCTTCTAAATACTTAAAAAATAGCTTGGCATGTTCTTTTTCATTGTCCGCCGTTTCCATAAAAATACGGGAAATCTGTTCGTATCCCTCTTTTTTTGCCTGGCTGGCAAAAAAATTGTAGCGGTTCCGCGCCTGCGATTCTCCCGCAAAGGACTTTAAAAGATTTTGTTCCGTCTTTGTCCCCTTCAACGACTTTACTTTTGGCATAACACTCCTCCTTCGTTCGATTTTTTTTAGCAACAATCCCATTTCATAAGCGCTATTACCATCCTCAATGACCGGTATAGTGGGAAAGCGCTCCATAAAATGTTGTGAAAATATACCGCTACCTTTTGTTAACATCACCCCATCGTTACAAAAAATGGGAACTGAGCCAACTCCGCATGAGGGAGATTTACTCTTGAAAATAGCACCAACAATCGTCTTTGTTTCCAGAATGCGGAGTTTTTTGTAGGTCCAACGCAACAAAACATCGGTTAAATCGCGTCTGGAATATTTAGTGACACAACGAGGACTATTTTTACTTCCATGGAGCGCACACACTTCCCGTGGCACTCCCAATCCACATTCAAACTCCGGACAAACTGGCAACAGGTTAAAACGCTTTCCGATAAATGTAAGGAGATTTTCCGCAGAACATCTGGCACCGTCATATCTGACGGGCCTTCCCGCAAGACAGGCACTGACTAACAAGTAACCTTTGGCCATATTCCAGTTCACCAACTGCTCGTAGTGGTAGGTAAAAAAAAAGAGGCGGTCAAGATTTTTTTGTGAAGTTGCAAAAAAAATCCCTTGACCATAATCTCGGAATTATCTATGCGTCTGCCCAACGAGAATAGAGGTTGTTTTTATGTTTGCAGTTAGCTTGAATAAGAATGGTTGGTGGCGGTCTTCTTCGTCCGCCTTTTGTGTCTTTTAGAATTAGGACGCGGGCGGGTTATAGAGACCTTCCCGCGTTTTTTAATTTTTATGAGCACCGTGGAAGGTTCACGGTGCTTTTTTTATGTCTAAAACCAAATTTAAGGAGGGAAAAAAATGAAAAATGTAAAAGTCATGCTAACAGATCGGGAGATACCCAACAAATGGTATAATATTGCAGCCGATCTCCCAACTCCAATGAAGCCCTATCTCCATCCGGGAACGGGACAACCGCTACAAGCCGAAGATCTTGCGGCGGTCTTTCCGATGAACCTCATCGAACAAGAAATGAGTACGGAACGGTTTATTGATATTCCTCAGGCCGTACTGGAAAAGTATTTGATTTACCGTCCCACACCCCTGGTGCGCGCTTATAACCTTGAAAAAATCTTGGATGCCCCGGTAAAGATTTACTACAAGAATGAGAGCTATTCTCCGGCGGGATCGCACAAACTGAACACCGCAATTGCTCAAGCTTACTACAACAAAGAGTTTGGCATTAAACGCATCTCTACAGAAACGGGAGCAGGACAGTGGGGCTGTGCACTTTCGTTGGCATGTCAGATGTTCGGCATCGATTGCCGTGTTTTCATGGTAAGAGTGAGCTTTGAACAAAAGCCATATCGGCGGCTGATGATGAATACATGGGGTGCCGAATGCATTCCCTCGCCAAGCCCTCGCACTAAAATTGGCAAAAAAATTCTGGAGCAATTTCCTGATACTCCTGGCTCGTTGGGAATAGCCATTTCCGAGGCAATAGAAGATGCAACGACCCAAGAAGCTTCTCGCTACGCCTTAGGTTCCGTGCTGAATCATGTTTTGCTACACCAAACAATAATTGGTTTAGAAACAATGAAGCAGTTTGAACAAATAGGAGAATCACCAGATGTGGTAATTGGTTGCGCAGGAGGGGGAAGCAACTTTGCTGGCATTTCCCTGCCCTATGTACGGGGAAAAATAAACGGCTCTAAGGTAGATATAATCGCCGCTGAACCAACATCCTGTCCGACACTTACCAAGGGACCATTTGCTTATGATTTTGGAGATTTAGCAAAAACTACTCCGCTGATTGCGATGTACACACTGGGGCATGATTTTGTGCCCGCGCCAATTCACGCGGGTGGATTGCGTTATCATGGGATGGCACCAATAGTAAGCCATCTGCTCAAGGAAGGGCTCATTGAAGCCCGCGCTTACAATCAGCTAGATACATTCCAAGCGGGAGTAACCTTTGCGCGGACGGAGGGGATTATCCCCGCTCCAGAGACCAACCACGCAATTGCTGCGGTTGTCCAGGAAGCAAAAAAAGCAAAAGAAGAAGGAAAGGAAAAGACAATAGTATTTGCCTTCAGCGGGCATGGTTTGTTGGATTTGTCTTCTTACGATGCCTATTTCGAAAACAAATTGACCCCCTATGAACTCCCTGAAGAAGAAATACAACGGGCCCTTAAAACGATAGAAAATTTTCCCAAGCCTTAGGTAGTTAAGGAGTAGCCTTACCGAAATGCCATACTCGGCGTAACTTGCAATTGAACAGTTGCGCCGAGTTATTTATTGTTGGAATTAGCCCTCCTCCTGCTGGAACAACAGTTCCAGTATCATTATGACCGCATTTATTCTTGACAGATAAAAAGTCTTTATGCCAGTGGGCGCACACCTCACACATCCCCGTATTTCTTAGCGTTGCCATTTAGCCTCGGAGTGGTTCTGAGAAATGAAAGCGAGGGGTGGCGGAATAAACATTTTAAGGAGTTTTTATGGCGGCTATTTCAATGAAAAATCTTCTAGAAGCTGGGGTCCATTTCGGGCACCAGACAAACAAATGGAACCCCAAGATGAAGCCCTACATTTTTGGAGCGCGCAATGGAATTTACATCATTGATCTCCAGCAAACGGCTGTGCTTTTTCAGGCGGCGTATGATTTTGTTAACAACACTGTTGCCAATGGAGGAAAACTCCTCTTCGTGGGAACAAAAAAACAAGGGAAAGAAGCCATAAGGGAGGAAGCTACGCGTTGTGGCATGCCTTTCGTGAGCGAGCGTTGGCTTGGAGGGACATTAACAAACCATACCACTGTCAAAAAAAGTATTGACCGTCTAAACTATCTTGATGCCATTTTTGCTGATGGTAGCGTAAAAGCATTCCCCAAAAAAGAAATCGCTAAAATGGAAAAAGAGCGGGACAAGAAACAGAAAATGCTTGGCGGCATTAGAGATATTGGTGGAATCCCTGCGGCACTTTTTGTCATTGATCCTAAGCGAGAGACAATAGCTATTGCGGAAGCTCGTAAATTAAAAATTCCTATTGTTGGCGTTGTTGATACCAACTGCGACCCAGATTTGATAGATCTAATCATCCCCGGAAACGACGATGCCATTCGTGCCATTAAACTGTTCGCAAGCAAACTGGCTGACGCGGTTCTTGAGGGAAAAGGTGCTCATATGAACAGCACAACGGCAAGCAACAATGGAGGAGTTTTATCTTCTGCTGATGCACAGATGGAAGATGATGTCCCCGAGAGTGTAGAAACAAAGGGAAGTGCGAAATAGCGGAAGGAGAACAAAATGGAAATATCATCAGCAAGAGTAAAGGAATTAAGGGATAAAACTGGAGCGGGGATGATGGATTGTAAGGAAGCTCTGATGGTTTCCGACGGTGATTTTGAAAAAGCCATAGATCATCTCCGTCAAAAAGGAATGTCTGCGGCAACCAAAAGATCCTCGAAAACAACGAAAGAAGGAATGGTAACTAGTTACATCCACATGGGTGGCAAGATAGGAGTTATGGTTGAGTTAAACTGCGAGACTGATTTCGTCGCTAAAACGGAAAAATTTCAGACATTGGCTAAAGATATTGCAATGCACATAGCAGCAACAAATCCCTTGTTTTTAAGTTCCAGTGAAATACCGGAAGCAACAAGGGAAAGAGAACGAGCTATATACAGCGAACAGGCAAAAGCGGAAAATAAACCAGAAAAAATCTGGGAAAAGATCATCGAGGGAAAATTTAAAAAGTATTATGAGGAAGTCTGCTTGCTTGAACAAAAATTCGTCAAGAATCCTGACATAACGATAAGCCAACTTATCACCGAGATGATTGGCAGTACCGGAGAAAATATCGTCTTGCGTCGATTTGCCCGTTTCCAATTGGGTGAGTTATCCACCGACTAAAAGATCTACATAATGCAAAAAGGAATCGCTCAATACAATCGTATCTTGCTCAAGCTCAGCGGTGAAGCGCTGATGGGTAAATTTTCTTACGGAATAGACCCAAAAATTGTTCATGATGTGGCTGAAGAGATAAAGACGGTGTTCTCGATAGGAGTGCAAATTGGTGTCGTTGTAGGTGGCGGCAACATCTTTCGTGGCTTAGCCGAAAGTGCAAAGGGAATTGACCGAACAGTTGCTGACCATATGGGAATGCTCGCTACCGTAATGAATTCCCTGGCAATTGAGGCCGCATTTACCTCTATGGGGGTTCCCGCGCGTGTTATGAGCGCTTTGGAGATGCGGGCGGTTAGCGAGCCTTACATCCAGAAAAAAGCTATTCGCCATCTCGAAAAAGGTCGTTTGGTCATCTTCTCGGCAGGAACAGGAAATCCTTTCTTCACAACCGATACCGCAGCCGCGCTTCGGGCCGTGGAAATAAAGGCTCAGTTGCTAATTAAGGCAACCAAGGTTGATGGTATTTATGATTCTGATCCGATAAAAAATCCCCAAGCCAAAAAGTATGAAAATGTTGGCTATAATGAGGCTTTGGCAAAAGATCTCAAGGTAATGGATGCAACGGCTGTTTCCATTTGCCGCGATAACCACTTACCGGTCGTGGTTTTTAACATGCTAAAACCCGGGAACCTTCTTAGCATCGTTTCCGGAGCCAAAACTGGAACAAGGATGGGGTGAATCCGATGGTTGAAACACTGCTAAAAGAAATGAATGACGAAATGGAAAAAGCTCTGCATGAATTGCAGGTATCCTTTTCGCGTGTGCGCACAGGAAGGGCATCAACTTCTTTGCTTGATGGTCTTCGCGTTGATTATTACGGGAGTCAAACACCAATAAATCAACTCGCGAATCTCTCTACACCGGAAACTAGGCTAATAGTCATTTCACCTTGGGATACCAGCGCAATTACTGCAATTGAAAAAGCCATTCAGAAATCAGATCTTGGTTTGATGCCGAATTCCGATGGTAAGGTAATCAGAATAAATATCCCTGTGCTAACGGAAGAGCGTCGCAAGGAGCTGGTGAAGCTCATCAAAAAGGGCGGTGAAGATAGCAAGATAAAAATTAGAAATTCTCGCCGTGATATCAACGAAAAACTGAAGTTGTTCAAAAAAGATGGCAAAATTTCTGAAGATCAGATGTTCAGCTATCAGGAAAATGTACAGAAAAAAACGGATGCGACCATTGAAACAGTTGATAAGCTGGTTGTGTTAAAAGAAAAAGAAATAATGGAAATATAAACCTGCACGCAACAATATGACTGAAATCACAGACAAGAAAAGAAATATTGCAAGCATCATCCTTGCCGCAGGCAAGGGAACGAGAATGCAATCGTCATTGCCGAAGGTTTTGCATACCATTAATAATAAAACGCTACTGTCCTATGTGATCGATCTGGCGCAGTCAGTACATTGCGAAAAAACGGTCGTCATTGTCGGTTACCAAATAGCGGCTATCTGTGAAGCTTTCAGAGATGTTGCTGTTGTTTTTGCTGAACAAAAGGAACAACTTGGGACCGCACATGCAGCCGCACAAGCGCAAGCGGAGTTAACAGATTTCAGTGGCGATATTTTTATTCTCTGTGGTGATGTTCCTCTGCTGAAGAAAGAAACGCTTCTGTCTTTGCTCAATGTGCACATTGAGCAAAATGCAGATGTTACCGTGATGACAACCATTGTCGCTGATCCCGCAAGTTACGGTCGTGTGGTGAAAAATGACAGCGGCGCAATTTTAAGAATTGTGGAGTTCCGCGATGCCACTACCGAAGAGAAAAAAATTGCGGAAATCAATACAGGGATATACTGCGTAAGGGCAGAATTTTTATTTCGGGCGCTGGCTTCCATTAGTAATTTAAATCAGCAAGGAGAATACTATCTCACCGATATCATCGCAGTTGCCGTACAAGAGAAAAAACGCGCCGTCGCTTTTATTCTGCCAGACTACCGTGAAGCGATAGGGATAAATTCAATGGAAGAGTTAGAAATTGCTAAAAACTATCTTGATGAAAGAAAACACGCCTGATGGCGTTGCCCCACTTTTTCCCCGAAAATAAACTGTTTTTAGCACCCATGGCGGGTATAACCGATCTCCCATTTCGCCTAATAGCTCGACAATACCGCTGTTTGTTTGCCTTTAGCGAAATGGTTAATGCGAATGGCTTGGTACTGTCCTCTGCGAGAAGTAGAGGCTATCTGAAATCACGCCAGCAAGATAAACCCTTTGGTGTGCAAATATTTGGAGCAGATCCCACCATCATGGCGGAAGCGGCAAAGATCATTGAGCAAAGCGGCGCAGATCTTGTTGATATCAATTGCGGCTGTCCTGTACGCAAAGTTGCCAAGGTTGGTGCTGGTGCGGTATTAATGAAAACACCAAGGCTGGTCGGCGAAATCGTTGCTACTGTGCGCCATGCCGTTTCCATCCCCGTCTCAATAAAAATCCGTTCTGGGTGGAATGAACAAAACGCGGAAGAAGTTGCACTTGTTGCTCAGGAGGCAGGAGCTACGATGATCACAGTGCATCCCCGCTTGGCTAAACAGGGATTTTCTGGAGTTGCTGATTGGACAGTCACTAAAAGAATAAAAGAAATTCTGAGAATACCAGTCATCGGTAATGGAGATGTCCGTTCTTTAGCTGACTTTCAAGCCATCGTTGGCTTGACAAAATGTGACGGGGTAATGGTCGGCCGTGGAGCATGGGGTTCACCATGGATATTTACAGAGATAGCGCAAGGTATCTCTACAGGTGAAGAAACTAAGTATAAAACCATCATTGAACATCTTGATTTAGTATGTACGCACTACGGAAAACAAAAGGGAGTGAAAATTTTTCGGGCACATCTGCTTGCCTATATCCGTAACCGAAGAGGGAGCAGTGCGTTCCGTCGGACAATTGCTACAGTCAATGACAAGCAGGAAATAGAAAGCATGCTGCAATCCTTCTGGCACTGCTGATGGTAACTACAAATCTACCGCTGATGCCTCAATTATTGAGTAGGCGCTCCGTGTCCTTTTTTGAACGCATAAAACCGCGAATCCGTGCCACTAGCTTCACAGCGTTGCCTTTGGCAGTGTCATGTGCTACAGGCCTATCGCTTCTGACCTAAGGGGAACTCTCAGAGAATGGATCCGATAAAACTAGTCAAGGGCTTTAAGGATTTACTGCCAGAAGAAAGTGCGAAATGGTGGTTTGTTGAATTGCGTGCTCGTAAATTCTTTAAAAATTTTGGATTCAGCGAAATTCGTCCTCCAATAATGGAAAGAACTGAACTTTTTCAAAGGGGCATTGGCGAAGGCACAGATGTCGTTGAAAAAGAAATGTACACATTTACCGACAGAAGCGGAGAAAACCTGACGCTCCGTCCCGAAGCAACAGCCGGAGTGATTCGTGCCTACATTGAAAATGGTCTTTTTACTAGAGAAGCTGTTTCTAAGTTATATACGATAGGTCCCATGTTCCGTCGTGAACGCCCACAGAAAGGGCGTTTTAGACAGTTTCATCAAATTAATGCGGAAGTTTTTGGCGTGGCGGCACCAATTATTGATGCGGAAATAATCATAATGGTTAATGAATTTTTACGCGATGTCGGATTGGAATCGTTATCCTTAGAGATAAACTCTCTGGGTTGTTCCGAATGCCGTCCGTCATTCAAGCAGGAGCTCATTGCCTTTTTGGAAGCAAAAAAAGAAACACTCTGCCCTGATTGTCAAAGAAGAATCGGCATCAATCCCCTGCGCGTACTTGATTGTAAAGTGCGAACCTGCCAGGAGGCAACCGTACAAGCTCCGCTGGTAACATCCTTCCTTTGCACGGGATGTCATGCTCACTTTGATGAATTACAGAAATACATCAACCGTTTTGGCATTACTTATTCCATAAATCCTAAAATGGTGCGCGGTCTGGACTACTATACCAAAACGGCTTTTGAAATTACCACAACCCACCTTGGCGCGCAAAATGCTGTCTGCGGAGGGGGTCGTTATGACGAGTTGGTGAAACAATTAGGAGGACCTGATGTCCCGGGAATAGGCTTTGCAATTGGTTTTGAAAGATTGGTTTCCTTATTGCCGATGAGTAATCTCTATGATAACTCCCCTACCCTCTTTGTGGCACCCTTGGGAGCAACTGCGCACGAAAAAACCTTTGCGCTTCTGAACTCTTTAAGGCTATCGGGTTTATCCTGCGTGAGCGAGTATAATGCGAATGTAAGTCTAAAAACAATGCTCAAAAGAGCAGATCGATCTGGGGCGCGGCTGGTGATAATCGTGGGTGAAGACGAACTTCTCAAAGAAGAAATTACGATTAAGGACATGCAAACAGGAAAACAAAAATCGTTTTTATTGAGCGATTGGGGAAAAATAATAGCTACGGCAAAACAGGGGGAATTATAGCATTGTTTATTAGTACATTTAAAAGAACCCATTACTGCGGGGATGTGGGAATCGCCGATGTTGGTAGTGAAGTGATCCTCATGGGTTGGGCGCATCGGCGCCGCGATCATGGTGGTGTTATTTTTGTCGATTTGCGTGATCGATCAGGATTGGTGCAGGTTGTTTTTAACCCAGAAAAAAGCTTGGAAGCCCATGAGCAAGCACATCGCATCAGAAGCGAGTTTGTTTTTGCCATCAAGGGGTCAGTACGAGAACGCCCCAAGGGTATGGAAAATCCAACAATGAAAACTGGTGGAATAGAGGTTCTCGTTGACAATTTTGAAATTTTTAACGAGTCCAAGACTCCACCCTTTGTTCTCGATCAGGATACGGAAATATCGGAAGCTGTGCGGTTAAAGTACCGCTATCTTGATCTGCGCAGACCTGAAATTCAAAAAACACTAATCCTCAGGAGCAAGGTTGCCACACAGACAAGGAAGTTTTTTACAGAAAATGGTTTTATTGAAGTGGAAACACCGTTCCTCACCAAAAGTACACCGGAAGGGGCAAGAGATTATCTCGTTCCCAGCAGGGTTAACCATGGTTGTTTTTATGCCCTACCCCAGTCTCCTCAGCTTTTTAAGCAATTGCTGATGGTTTCTGGATTTGACCGCTATTTTCAAATTGTTCGTTGCTTTCGCGATGAGGATTTGCGTGCCGACCGTCAACCAGAGTTTACCCAGATAGATGTTGAAATGTCGTTCATCTGTGAGGATGATATTATTTCGGTTATGGAACAATTCATCGCAGAAGTCTTTTACGAATGTCTCGGCCAAAAGTTGACACTGCCTTTTCCTCGCTTGGCTTACAAGGATGCGATGAATCGCTACGGAAAGGACAATCCTGATGTGCGTTTTGCAATGGAGCTATGTGACATCACCGCAATTCTTAAAAACTGCTCCTTTAAGCTCTTTCAGGAAGTTATTGCTTCCGGCGGTATCATCAAATGCCTCAAGATTGAGGATGACAAGCAACTCTCACGCAAAGAATTAGATGAGCTGAAGGATTTTGTTGCTAACTTTGGGGCAAAGGGACTGGCCTGGGCTCGGGTCCTCGCGGACGGCTGGACTTCTCCGATATTCAAGTTCCTCTCAGCCGAAGAGGTACAAGCTATTAACGCCGTCTTAGATGCCAAGGAGGGCGATGTGATCCTTTTCTCTGCCGACACCCCCAAGGTGGTTAATGATTCATTGGGTAACCTGCGGGTGCATCTGGCAAAGAAGCTGAAGCTTTTTGATGAAAAAACCTTTGCTTTTTCGTGGATAACGAATTTTCCTCTTTTGGAATACTCCGAAAGCGAAAAGCGTTATGTTTCTACCCATCACCCTTTTACTGCCCCCGTGTTAGAGGACTTGGACTATCTGGCAACGGATCCTGGTATGGTGCGTGCAAGAGCCTACGATTTGGTTTTAAACGGCTCGGAAGTTGGCGGCGGCAGCATCAGAATACACCAAAAGGCAGTGCAGGAACAAATTTTTAGAGCCTTGGGTTTGGAAGAAGAAGAGGCGCGTAATAAATTTGGTTTTTTGCTTGATGCGCTCGAATATGGAACACCTCCCCACGGGGGTATCGCATTCGGCTTTGACAGATTAATAATGCTCATGGCGGGGGTTGATTCCATTCGCGATGTGATTGCCTTTCCCAAGACTCAGAAGGCGACATGCCCACTTACCGATGCACCATCAAAGGTGGCATTTGCTCAGTTGATGGAACTCTCGCTCAAAGTTACGGAATGAAGGTTGCGTAGCTGCAAAATGGGGGAGGTTGTGATGCAGTAAAAAATATCTAGAGGATAACGAGGTGAAGCTATGGCAAAATGGAACAGAAATAAGAAAGTTTTAGAGCATGTTCACTCTAAGTTTTGGCAATATGAGTTGCGCGATGTTGCGGAACCGAATTTGCTTAAAGATATCTTTCCTTATTCAGAAGTTTGTAAAATTGACTTTGATAACAAGCTTCTGCCGATAAATCCCGCGGAGACAATATTTATCACCGATACAACTTTTAGAGATGGTCAACAATCGCGCCCTCCCTACACTCCCAAACAGATAGTCGATCTCTACCGAATGATGAGCCAGCTTGGTGGTCCGAATGGGGTTATTCGCAATACTGAGTTTTTTCTCTATTCAGCTAAGGATAAAGAAGCATTGCAAGGATGCTTGGATTTAGGGCTGAAGTATCCCGAAGTAACTAGTTGGATTCGCGCCGCCAAAGAAGATGTCCCGCTGGTTGTTGAAGCTGGCCTCAAAGAAACGGGAATTCTTACATCTGTTTCTGATTACCATATATTTCTTAAGCTCAACTATTCGCGCTCGCAAGCAATGAACGAATATTTGGCAGTGGTACGGGAAATCCTCTCCAATGGAATTGTCGCCCGTTGCCACTTTGAAGACATAACCCGCGCTGATATTTATGGCTTCTGTATCCCCTTTGCCATTGAGCTAATGAAACTGCGTGAGCAAAGCGGTATTGATGTGAAAATACGCCTTTGCGACACAATGGGATACGGCATCACCTACCCTGGAGCCGCCTTGCCTCGCTCCGTTGACAAGCTGGTCAGGGCTTTTATTGACGAGGCTGGTGTCCCTAGCCATCTCTTGGAATGGCACGGACACAACGACTTCCATCGCGCCCTGGTCTGCGCTTCCACCGCTTGGCTTTATGGCTGTTCTGCGGCAAATGGAACGCTTTTGGGAATTGGCGAACGGACGGGTAACCCACCCATCGAAGGTTTGATTATTGAGTATATCGGTCTGCAGGGAACGACCAACGGAATTAACACTACCGTGATAACGGATATCGCTGAATATTTTTCTAGGGAGATGAACTATAAAATACCCACGAACTATCCCTTCGTTGGTGCTGATTTCAATGTAACACGGGCGGGCATCCACGCTGATGGCCTCATCAAAAATGAGGAAATATACAACATTTTCGATACATCCAAGATACTCAAAAGGCCCATTACACCTATGATAACGGATAAATCCGGTAAGGCGGGCATTGCCTTCTGGATAAATACGACACTGGGAATAGAAGGCGACAAAAAGGTGGATAAGAAACACCCTGGTCTTGCTAAAATCCATAAATGGATAACTTCTGAATACGAAGATGGAAGGCTAACTAGTATCTCCAACGATGAAATGGACAGAATGGTGCATAAGTACCTGCCAGAATTATTTATGTCCGACTTAGAAAGAATAAAGCATAATGTTGCCCGTATGGCGATGAAGATGGTGGAAGAAGTCCTTAATCATCCCGAGATGAAAACTATGAATCCCGCAAAACAGGAACCGATCATGCAAAAGGTGCTTGATGAGCACCCCGCAATTCAGTTCGCCTATGTTGTTGATATGGACGGCAAAAAAACGACAAAGAACATAACTCACATTGCCGATCGTTCCAAGTATGAAAATTTCGGCATCGGTACTGACCAATCAGATAGAATTTGGTTTATTAAGCCGATAGAAACAGGAAAATTTTATGCAACAGATCTCTATGTTTCAAAAATGACGGGGGCCCTTTGCGTTACCCTTTCTGCACCGATAATGAATGATAGCGATGATATGGTTGGAGTCTTCGGAGTGGATATCAAGTTTGAGGATTGGACGAAAAGGGAGGACACTGCATCATAGGATTGTTGATAGTTACTCGTTGTTAAGAGATTTCATACTAGAATACGGGGGGATGTGTATTGAGAAAAAAGAATGAACGATACAACAAAACGCTCTTTAATAGTTGCCTGGCGATGCCTTTGTACCTACTTTCCCTGGCAATTCTAAAAATTATTGGATGGAAAATTGATAACGATATTTCGCGACATTATCGCAAAGCGGTTATCGTTGGTGCTCCTCACACCACGAACTGGGACTTTTTTTTTGCGATGCTTTTCTTTTTTGGCATGAGGATGCGGCATTTGTATGTACTGGGCAAGGAATCGCTGATTAAACCGCCTCTTGGTTTTATTATGTTATGGTTGGGTGTCCTACCTGTTAATCGCTCTATTGCCAAAAACTCCGTTGCCAAGGCAATTGAAATTTTGAATCGTGCGGAAAACATGTTTATCGCGCTTACGCCCGAAGGTACCAGAAAAGATGTCGCTGAATGGAG
>JAIPED010000025.1 GCA_021737325.1 Deltaproteobacteria bacterium | reverse complement strand
TGTTTGAGAGAAACTATCGTCATCCCGCCGATGATCAAGCAACCGAGTTGAAAATAGGGGAAATTCGCTAAGCCCGTTGCGGTGTATTCCGCAAAACCAAAACCGACCGTTGCCAAAACTACGAATGCCGCCGTTGCCACTGTTCTAATTGTCTTTTTCATTGTCTTTTCCTCCTTGGGGATGTTTTCTTTTGCTTATCAATATGAAAATGCCGTGCCAAAATTCTTACAGCGGCGAAAAAACCCATAACAAGCTGAAAATGCTGATAATAAAAATTTGGACGACTGGGCTGGCGCGCCGCTCATCGTGGTGTTAACGCAATCTTGCTTAAAAGAAATGTTAAGGCGATGTAACGAAGCGTAAAAAACGAATATTGAGGAAGGAAATATCTTCTTATTGACGATCTCTATTGTTAGTTTTGGGCTTCACGCCATTCGAAAGCGTTTTGTATCAGGGTTATCTGCGTATTTTCCTTGCTGAAGTGAACGCCGACAACATCAAAACGGCAATTTTGGCCCAACAGGTTCTTTTCTTGCAAATAACGCAGGGCAAGAAGAGAAAGCTTTCTTTGCTTCCGTAGATTTACCGAATCAATGGCAGAGCCAAAGCGCTCCACGGTGGTACTACGGACCTCCACAAATACGATGGTTCCTGCTTCTTTGGCAACGATGTCGATCTCTCCTATTTGGCAGGAATAGTTCCGTTCGATGATTTTATAGCCATGATCGCGAAGATGGCTTACCGCAAGATCTTCGCCTTGCCTGCCCGTTGCCCTACGCCTGTCCACTGCCATATTAGATATCTAGCCCTTCTTGGAACAGTTGTTTAGTTTTAAATGTACGGCGGTGGATTGGGGAAAATCCCCAGCGGGCAATCGCCGCCACATGGTTTGAGGTGCCATAACCCTTGTTATGTAAAAAATCATAGTAGGGAAACTGCTGATGGTACTCACGCATGAGGGCATCACGGGTTGTTTTGGCAATGATACTTGCCGCCGCGCAGGAAATACTCAAAGCATCGCCGCCCACGATAGTTTGTTGTGCCAGAGGAACAGTCAATGCACGGTTGCCATCCACAAAGATAAAATCAGGTTCTATCCGTAGCGCCGAGAGCGCCTTGGTCATGGACAGCAAGGTTGCTTGAAGGATGTTAATTTCGTCGATGATTGTGGAGCTAACTATACCTACTCCCGTTGCGATAGCCTCTTGCTGAATGACCTTTGCGGTCTCTTCTCGCTTCGCGGGGGAAAGTTGCTTGGAATCACGGATGGAGTCGTTGTTGTAACCCCGAGGAAGGATGACGGCAGCGGCAACCACAGGACCTGCAAGGCAACCCCTCCCCGCTTCGTCAATCCCAGCAACAAAACGATATCCCTCCGCGAAGGCTTTGTCTTCAAAAAAACGCGAAGGGATTTTATGGGTAATCTTGGAAAAAGCTATTTTGCCCAACCTTCTTCTTTTATCTTGGCTTTCTTCCCTCGCAACGCTCTGATGTAATACAGTCGAGCACGCCTCACACTGCCACGAGAGAGCACCTCTATGCGTTCAATGGCAGGAGAATTGAGGGGGAATGTACGCTCAACGCCGACATTGTAGGAAAGCTTGCGCACTGTAAAGCTGGCACGGCTATCGCCACCCGTCCGGCAAATAACGACCCCTTCAAAAAGCTGGATCCTCTGTTTTTGCCCTTCTACTATCTTTACGAAAACCTTCAGCGTATCTCCCGCTTTAAAATGGGGGATGTCGGTTCTTAGCTGTTCCTTTTCTACCATTTCTAACAAATTCATCGTTCATTTCCTCCGCTTTTGTCCGCCTAAAGTGACTATCTACCGTGCTATAAATGAAAAATTTAGTCAATTGGTATTTGTTTCTTCCAAAATAGCCCTTGCTGATTCAATATAGAAGACTCTTGCACAACTGCACCGCAAAAACGGGCAACCGCAAAAACAAATGCAATAGGACTATGTGTCTATAAAATTTTGTAATAATTGCTTTTTTTTATTGCAGTGACCATTCAGCACAAGATAGCCGTCAACGCAATGTTGGTTGTGCGATGGTTTTTATAAAAATGCCCTACCATCATTATGTTGTGTGCTATATGCCCAAACTATCCGCAGAAAAATTAGCATAAGAGAATGATCATCTCGCTTAAGAAAAAAGTTCTTCGCAAATGATGGTTTCTTCGCGGCTGGCACCGACGGAAATCAGCGCGATGTTTGTTTGTGTGTGTTTGGCGATAAAATCAAGGTATCGACGGGCGTTGCGGGGTAAATCGGCGATTTCCCTCGCGGCGGAAATGTTTTCCGACCATCCGGGAAACTCTCGATAAATCGGGCGGCATTGCGCAAAGTCTGCAATACTCGCCGGTAGCGCGTCCGTTATTTTTTTCCCCGCAAGTTCATAGCCCACGCAAATCATGATCTTGTCCATGCCCGTTAAAACATCCAGCTTGGTTATTGCCAAGGAAGAGATGCCGCTAAGCCTCACTGCCTGTTTTACCAAGACCAAATCTAACCAACCGCACCTGCGTTTGCGCCCTGTAGTGGCACCAAATTCACAGCCTATCCGTTGCAACCTCTCTCCGATGTCATCGTTTAACTCGGTGGGAAAAGGTCCTTCACCCACTCTGGTGGTGTAAGCCTTGCACAAGCCTACTACCCTCCCAATATGTGCGGGGCCTACGCCTGAACCTGTACTCGCATTGCCGACGATGGTGTTGGAAGAGGTAACAAAGGGATAGGTGCCGTAATCAATATCTAACTGGGTGCCTTGCGCCCCCTCAAAGAGTACCTTTTTCCCTTTGGCAATTTCCCGCGCTAAGATCACGGAGGTGTTGGCGACATACTCCCTTAAACGCTCCGCATAGCGAGAATACTCTTCGCTAATTTCTTGCGCTGAAAAAGAGCAGGTGGCACCATAAACTTTCTGGAGGATGGCATTTTTTAGCGGAACGCTTGCCTCTATTTTCTCCCGCAAGACTTTCTTATCCAGCAAATCGCCAACGCGAATGCCCGTCCTGGCGACTTTATCTTCATAAGCTGGGCCAATGCCGCGTCCCGTTGTGCCAATTTTTTTGCTGGCTACCTGTTCTTTCGCCGCATCCAAGGCTTTATGGTAGGGCATTATCAGATGTGCCAACTCGCTAATAAAGAGCTTCGTCCTTTTGGGAAACAATCCTCTTGAGCTTATATCGTCAATCTCTTTGAGCAACTCCGCAGGATCGATAACAACACCATTGCCGATGACGCATATTTTTTTGTCGCGTAAAATCCCTGAAGGAATCAAATGCAAAACCGTTTTTTGGTTATTGACCACCAGCGTATGCCCAGCGTTATTACCCCCATGAAAGCGAACAATAACATTGGCGGCATCGGCAAAGATATCAACTATCTTGCCCTTGCCTTCATCTCCCCACTGGGTGCCGATAATAGCTACATTTCCCATAGTCAATACCCGCTACATCTCCAATGCTGTTACGGAAATAACATGCGGAAGGCTACTTAACTGTTCCAGTACATTTGCGCCTACCGCTGTATCCGTGGAGAGAATGACCAATGCCTCTTTTTGTTGTTCATCACGGCTTAGATGCATCCTGGAGATATTGATCCCATTTTCCCCCAGCTTTGTTCCCAGATTGCCAATGACTCCCGGGCGGTCATGGTTATACACACAGAGCATGTGCCCCTCCGGAATCGCCTCTACCGTAAATTTATCAATGCCTACGATCCGCGCCTCTTGCTTTCCAAAAAGCGTTCCTGCCGTGTATGCTGTTTCCCCCTGCCCTGTAGTGGTAAGGGTTATCATGCTAGAAAAATCGCCAACGCGGGTGCTCTTCACCTCGTTTACCCTGATGCCTCTTTCCTTGGCGACAATGGGGGCGTTGACAAAGTTTACCGCTTCGGTGAGAATCGGGGACAACAGCCCCTTAAGAAGAGCAATGGTAAGCGGTGCCACATTAAAGTTGATAATTTCACCGCTATACTCAACCGTAACATCCTGAATGGGACCGCTAGATATCTGGGTGTGGAACTTCCCCAATTTTTCCGCCAGCGCAATGTATGGTCGAATTATGCCAAGAATTTCTACTTGTACCGAGGGGAAGTTGACGGCATTCTTGATTTCCCCCGTTGTGAGAAAAGCTACTATCTGCTCGGCCACCGCGATTGCCACATTTACCTGGGCTTCATCGGTAGAAGCGCCGAGATGGGGGGTACAGATGATATTTTCCAATCCGACCAGCGCGGTGTTTTTCGTAGGTTCTTCTTCAAAAACATCTAACGCTGCTCCTGCCACCTTTCCTGAAACTAGGGCGTCGTGGAGATCTCCTTCGTGAATAATGCCGCCGCGGGCGCAGTTGATGACAAAAACACCCTTCTTCATCTTCGCAAAGGCCTGGGCGTTTAAAAGGTTCTTGGTTTCTTTTGTTGCTGGTGAATGGATGGAGATGAAATCTGCACGGGCATAAAGCTCATCCAAGGAAACCAGCGAAACACCCAAGGCTTCCGCACTTTCTTTAGTTAAAAAGGGATCATAGGCGATAACCTGCATTTTTAACCCCTGTGCTCTATCCGCAACGATGGAGCCCACCCTGCCAATACCAATGATGGCAAGCGTTTTGTTAAACAACTCCGCGCCCATAAATTTGTTCTTTTCCCATTTTCCTGCCTTCATAGAAGCGGTGGCCTGTGGAATTTGCCTAGCGAGCGAGCACATCATTGCCACGGCATGTTCGGCGGTGGTAACCGTGTTTCCGCCAGGGGTATTCATAACGACTATACCCTGCTTGCTTGCCGCGAGAACATCGACATTATCAACACCAATCCCCGCTCTGCCAACCACCTTGAGGTTGGTGGCGGTCGCAATCACATCGGCGGTAACTTTGGTCGCACTCCTAATTACCAGCGCATCGTAGTCTTTAATTATCCCTTTAAGCTCCTCTGGTGTTAATCCCGTCTTGATATCTACCTGAATTCCCTCGGCGGCCTTTAATATCTCCACGCCCTCCACCGCGAGCTTATCGCTGATTAGTACTCGTTTCATTATTTCACCTCACCCAGCTTTTCGTTAAATTTTGCATTTAGCGCTTGTAATAATCTCTTGATATCCTCCGCTTCCACCGTCGGGCCACACCAGATACGGAAACCCACGGGAGCATCTTTGTAAGAACCGATATCGTAGCCCATTTTCTCTTTACCCAGTTCGGAGATAATCGCCTTGATGAGCTTGTTTCTGGCTTCATCTTCCAGTTGAGCAACACGAGAATCGGTAACGGACAGACAAACAGAAGTGTTAGAGCGAATCGCCTTTTCCCGCGCCAAGAAATCAACCCAAGGGGTGCGCGCCACCCATTCCTCCACCAGCGCTAGATTTGCCTCGCTTTTGGCGATGAGCGCACTTAATCCACCGATACTCTCCGTCCATGATAGAGCATCCAGATAGTCTTCCAGGCAGAGCATGGAGGGAGTGTTGATGGTGTCTCCCGCAAAAATGGCAAGATCCACCTTGCCTTTTTTCTTTAAGCGGAAAATTTTGGGAAGCGGCCAAGGCGGGTCGTAGGCTTCGATTCTTGCTACCGCCCTGGGAGAGAGCACCAACATGCCGTGGGCGGCTTCCGAACCGAGGCACTTCTGCCAGGAAAAGGTTAGGACATCAATTTTTGACCAATCAACCTGTTGGGCAAACACCGCCGAAGTTGCATCGCAAAAGGAAAGCCCCTCCCTATTATCAGGTATCCAATTCCAGTGGGGGATTTTTACCCCGCTGGTGGTTCCGTTTGCCACAAAAACCACATCGCCATTCCAATCAATGTCCTGTAAATTGCTAATTTCCCCATAGGGAGCTTTTACGACATTGGCGTTTAGTTTCAGGTGTTTGGTTATATCTGTAGCCCACCCTTCGCTAAAGCTTTCCCAAACCAGAACGGTTACAGGTCGCGGTCCTAACATTGACCACATGGCCGCCTCAAAGGCTCCTGTGTCGGAGGCGGGCATGATGCCCAATAGATAATTTTCGGGAATTCCGAGGATTGCTTGGGATTTTTTTATTGTCAGAGATAATTTTTCTTTGCCCGCCGCCGAGCGGTGGGAGCGACCAACTAGGGCTCCCGATAATGAGCTGAGAGACCATCCTGGCCTCTTGGCGCAAGGACCCGAACTAAAATTTATGTTTGACATAAAAACATCCTTTCATCAAAAATTGCGGTGTAGCACCTATCAATAATGCTTTTAATTCTCAAGGCATTATTGTCTCCAATGCCCGAGGTGGTAGCCACCTCCAATTATCATGCTGGAAACGGATGAAGCCGACGACAACAAGGAATCGCTATTGCCAAAATTCAGCAACCCGTTGGACAATCTCCTTGTAGGAGTTGGCGGGAAACCATTCCATTGCCAGTTGGTGCTTGAACCAGGTTAACTGTCTTTTAGAATAGTGTTTTGTCTCTTGCTTCATTTCCCGTTGCGCCTCCATGAGGGACAAGTCTCCGCTGAGGTGTGCTATCATCTGTTTATAACCAACGGCTCGCAGAGGTTTTAGTGAGGAGGGATATCCCCGCGCCAAAATTCCCCGTACTTCTTCCAGAAAGCCTGCCGCCAACATCTGCTCCACCCGTAACTCAATGCGGCAGAAAAGCTCCTCACGCGGAAGGGACAAAGCGAGGAGCAAAGCGGGGTAACGAGAATCCGCAAAGCGATGCTCCTCGCGAATTTTTGTTATCGATCTACCCGTTAATTCGAGCGTTTCCAAGGCACGGATAATGCGCTGGAGATCCTGGGGGAAAATGGTCGCCGCGCTGGTCGGGTCCTTGGCGCTAAGTAAACCATGGAGGTGTGCCACCCCGTGGATATTGGCGATGTTGCGGTAGCCTTGGCGCATTTCGTCGTTACCCGCAGGCGCGGGTATCAGTCCTTTGAGAAGGGCTTTGAGATAAAGGCCCGTCCCGCCGACAACAATGGCTCGCTTGCCCCGTGAGGTTATATTGTCAATCGCCCTGGCGGCATGTGTTAGGTAGTCTGCGGCGCTAAAACCTTCGTCTATCTCCAAGCAGTCTATTAAATGGTGGTGTACCAAGGTCCTTTCATGTGGGGTTGGCTTGGCAGAGCCAATGTCCAAGAGGCGGTAGAGTTGGAGCGAATCAGCGCTGACAATCTCCGCGTTAAACTGCATCGCTAACTTGATTGCCATTGCCGTCTTGCCGCTGGCGGTGGTGCCGCCAATGGCTACGATCCTTGGTGCGGGGTTGATGGTTTTCACAAGTGCCTCGCCTTAGCGCCGTTTAAACATCCTTTCCAACGCGGCAATACCAATCCTAATTAACAGGGGTCTGCCGTGCGGGCAGGTTATCTGCGAGCCTAAACCGCTTATCTGGGCAATTAGACTGTCAATCTCCTGACGGGAGAGAGCCATCCTTGCCTTGACCGCCTCTGTGCAAGCACAGATGGTCAATATTCGTTCGCGCCATTCATCAATGCTAGGCTTGCCCGCAACTGCGAGCGCTTCCGCCAGTACATCGCTAATTAGCTTTGCGGGTGGGGCTTGTGCCAGAATGTCAGGAACACCCTTGACGATGAAGGTGTCCATGCCAAATTGCTCGATGATAAAACCGATATCGGTAAAATGAGGGAGCAGGGGGCAAAGGGCATTAGCCTCACCCCGCGGCAAGGTGATAACTTCAGGAACCAAAAGCTCTTGCACTTTTGCTTTTTTGGTTTGAGATGCGCGTCTTAGATGTTCAAAAACGATCCTTTCATGCGCGGCATGTTGGTCGATGATCATTAAGCCGTCTGCATCTTCCAACAGCAGATAGGTATCACGAAGGGCGCCAAGGTAGCGCCATTCTGGGAAGGAAGAGGCGGCAAGTGTTAATACGGAGTTTTCGCCCTGTGGAGTTGTTTTTTCCTCTGCGGTGCCTTGCAGGCCAATAGGTGGTGCCTTCGGTGCGGGATGCGGCGAAGGTTGGTTGTAGCCACGCTGTTTATCGGCAGCGAAGGAATAGTTTTGAGGACTTGCTTCGTGGGTGGTGGCGTAGCGCCTCAAGGCTTCTTCAACGCGGTGCTTATACGCTCCCGCTTCATCAGTAATATGTTCCTTATTGGTAGTCGTCAGCTCTTCCTGCGGAGCAATAGCCTTGCCGATTGCCCGCGATACGGCATCATACAGTTCCCGCGGATTGCGCCACCGCACCTCTCTTTTAGCTGGGTGTACATTCACATCAACATCAGCGGGGGGGACGGTGATGAACACCAGCGCATAGGGATAACGCTTGTGCTCAATCATGCGCCGATACGCACCAGAGATGGCGTGCTGGACGAGATAATCTTTAACAAAGCGGTTGTTCACATAGATAAGGATGTTTTTAGCGTTGGCGGAGGTTTTATCGGGGGGAGAGATGATGCCCGTAACGCCAAACCCCTCCGTTTCCAGAGCAACGGGTAAAACTTGCGCGGTAAAAGCCTTCCCCAGAACGACGCTGGCGCGAGAGATGATATCAGCGCAGGAAGGGTAAAACGCGACCTCCTTGCCGTTATTGAGCACCCGAAAGCGCACCGTAGGAACAGATAGCGCCACCCTGGCGACTGTTTCTAGGGAGGAGGCGAGTTCCATCGCGGCCGATCTCAAAAATTTTTTGCGGGCGGGAATTTCCTCAAAAATCGCGGTTATGCTAATTGCGGTACCGTTGGGAGAGCCGCAGGGTTCTTGCTCTACCACCCCGCCGTTTGCCACAATGATGCGCGCTCCTGATATCTCCTCGGCAACCTTACTGACGATTTCCACCCTGGCGACGGAAGCGATGCTAGATAGTGCCTCTCCTCTAAAACCAAAAGTGGCGAGGCGATAGATATCTTCAAAGGTGGTTATTTTGCTCGTCGCATGACGGAGAATGGCCAAGGGTAAGTCGCGGGCGGCAATCCCCGCGCCATCATCAATAATCTTTACCGCACGGCAACCACCATCTTCCATCTCTATGGTGATATTTTGCGCACCCGCATCCAGAGAATTTTCCAGTAGCTCTTTAATTATCGCTGCGGGTCTTTCCACAACCTCACCAGCGGCGATACGGTTGGTTATTTCGGGGGTGAGTTTTATTATCGGCATGATTTTTCCTGCTAACTAAGCCATGTAACCCAAATCACAATATAAACGATGCTGGGTAGCAATGAGGCAATCCTTATCCTGGCTATTTCCAAGAGCGTGATGCCAATAGCGAGGATTAAAACGCCACCAGTGGCGCTAATTGCCTCAATTACTTCGGGAATGTTTAAAAAAGTTAAGTAACCAGCGGCGATGGTAACAACCCCTTGGAAAAGAAAAACGGAAATGGCGGCGAAGGCGACACCAATGCCGAGGGTGGAAGCCAGGGCGATGGAAGCGCAAAAATCTAACATGGATTTGATGTAGAGAATTGTTGGCGGGTTTCCCGTTCCCTCTTCAATGGCACCCAGGATGGACATTGCTCCCATTAGATAAAGGATTGATGCGGTTACAAAGCCTTCCACGAAGGTGGGTAAACGCGATTTTACCGTCAATTTTAGCTTGTTTCCGAGTAAGTTGATGCCCTCTTCCAGTTTAAGCAATTCGCCCGTTATCGCTCCTAAAAGTAAAGCCGCCACCACGGGCAAAAGATTGCCGAACTTGAGCGCCATTTGTAGCCCAATGACTATGGTAGCTAGCCCCAGGGCGTTGGTGAGGGTTTTTTTGAAATTGGCTGAAAGGGCTTTACCTATGGCAACGCCGATAAGCGAACCCGCGATCACAGCAACGCTGTTAATGATGGTGCCTTGCATCGGTACGGTAATCCTCCATTTTGCACACCACCTAAACTATTTACCAACGCTTGTTAACCAAAAGATTGTTAAGCGCCTCACCACTCTGCTGGCGCGAAGAGAGACAACATTGAGAAAAAAAACCGTATGGCCTTTGGGAAGGAAGTGTCCTGCACGCTATTTTCGCACTGCCTCCCCGATTTTTTTTGAGAAAAACCATTTTCTCTTGGGGACTTTTCCAATAACGAGTTGACAACAATAAGCTTTGCAGATAATCGCAGAAAACTTCGTGGGGCCTATAGCTCAGTTGGTAGAGCCACCGGCTCATAACCGGTAGGTCCCTGGTTCGAATCCAGGTGGGCCCACCAAGATTGATTCATCGGGGTAAGCGTTTATGTGTGCAGGAAAAAATAAAAAAACACTACTGAATGTTCCCCGCTGTGGAGAATAACGCACCGTTAGCAACAACGGTGCGTTTTTTTTGTGAGAGGAGAGAAGATTGGAAAATCAGGTTGCGGTATTGGTGGAGTTGCAAAGGGCGGAAACCACGCTCAAAGGAATTTTAGGAAGAAAAAATAAAATCCCCGCACAATTAGCAGAGTTAGAAGAAGAAAGAAAAAAGCAGGAGGGTTTCCGTGATGAGGCAAAGGCGCTGGTTGCCTCTTTGTTGGCCAAGCAAAAAGAAAAAGAACAAGCGCTCGTAAAGGCTGGCGATGAATTGCGCAAAACAAAATCAAAGCAGTTTGAGGTAAAAACAAACAAGGAATTTGAGGCTGTTCTGAAGGAGTTGGAAGGTATTGAAAAAAAAATCGGCTCCCTTGAGGAAGGAATAATCCTTTTATTTGATGAGATGGAGAAAGCAAAGAGCGATTTGCAAGCCAGCGAAGTCCGCTACGAAGAGCGCCTCAAGGAATATGAGGAAGCCAAGCGGGTAATCTTGGCAAAGAGTTCCGAGTGCGACGGTCAAATGACAGAACTTTCTGTTATTCAAGGGGATTTAAAGAAATCGTTAACGGCTGAGAACCTCAAGAAATACGAAGCAATCAAAGGATTGCACGGAGGCGTTGCTGTTGCTGCCGTTGTCAAAGGAATTTGCCAGGGGTGTTTTGTCAATATTCCTCCCCAGATGAACAACGAGCTGATAAAGGCTAAGGAAATTAGGTTTTGCCCTCGTTGTAATCGGATAATTTTTTATCAGGCGCCCAAGCAAGCAGAGGCGCAATGACGATGCCACAGCCAAGAGCGCTGCGGCAAGACTCTAATCATCTCGCGCAATGCAAGCGGACTTTGCCAACACAACAAGGATAGCGGCTGATAATTCTTTGCGTACGAAGATGTTCTGTATCACACGAACAAAACAACAACTCCGATCTGAACAATTCTGAATAGATGCCCCTTGGTGCCAAGGGGGCGTGGCGCGTTTTCTGCGCCTATCGCTCTTCATGGGATAAGGGTGGGTATGGCACGGAAGTTCGTTGTCGGTGTTGAAGGGATTCCTCCTATCGTCGGAATGACAAAAGAGGGACGGAATGACAGAAGAGAAAAAAAAGAAAAAATAGAAATTATTCAAACAAGAAATGAAAATCGAATATAATTTTTATGTTTACATAATGGCAAGTGCAAGCGGTACCCTGTATATCGGCTATACTAATAATTTGTTAAGACGAGTGCTTGAACACAGAGAGGGCAAAACAGAAGGTTTTACAAAAAAGTATTGTTGTAAAAAATTAGTATATTTTGAGCATTATCAATATGTTTATGATGCTATTAACAGAGAAAAAGAATTAAAAAAATGGCGAAGAGAGAAAAAGGAAAATTTAATAAAAACAATTAATCCACACTGGAATGATTTGTATAGTGAGTTGATATAGTACAAACGCTTTGTCATTTCGACCGAAGGGAGAAATCGCTTGGAGGTGAATGCGGCGAGAATGTTCGTTATTGATGTTGAAGGGATTCCTCCTATCGTCGGAATGACAAAAGAGGGAGGAATGACAGAAAAGAGAGGAATGACAAAAGAAACAAGAATGACAGAAAAAAGAAAGGGATTCCTCCTATCGTCGGAATGACAAAAAGGGGGAATGACAAAAGACAAGGAATGGCAGAAAGAAGGAAATTGAAAATAAAAAACCGCGACTTTGTCATTTCGACCGAAGGGAGAAATCGCTTGGAGGTGGGTATGGCACGGAAGTTCGTTGTCGGCGTTGAAGGGATTCCTCGCTTTGCTCGGAATGACAGAAAGAAGAAAATTGAAAATAGAAACCGCCGCTTTGTCATTCTGAACGTAGTGAAGAATCGCTTGGAGGTGGGTATGGCACGGAAGTTCGTTGTCGGTGTTGAAGGGATTCCTCGCTTTGCTCGGAATGACAAAAAGGAGGAATGACAGAAGAAAGGAAAAAAAGAAAAAATAGCAGAAGAAAATTGAAAAAAAAGAACCCTCGTGTTTGAACAAACACACGAGGGCCTATAGAACGGGGGTGGAACAGGAAGGAAAGGAGGTTAACTGTCGAGGGCAACACGACCATAGTCTTTGAAAAAAGCTATGATATATTGTTTTTTGTCTTTTTCTGTCATTGACAAATACTCCTCATATTCTTTCATGTCTTCTGACAACTTCTTTTCAAGATACACCATTTTTATTTTGTCGTTAACCTTTGTTACAAAGGCAACAACTGCACCAGTTTTTTCGAGCACTCCTTCAGCAACAGTAACCATCTTACCGTTGATATCAACCTTTTCAATAAATTTTTCTTGTTTCCAGACGGACTTAGTTTCAGATTTAATTTCGGTGTCTTCGGCCGAATTGGTTAATGAGTCTACAGCCGACCCAATTGCTGCCGATGCAATCTCAACCAGTATTTCCAACGAGGGCGAGGCTGCCTTTGCAGACGAAGGAGCGGTTACTAGTACCAAGATTAAAAGAGCTAATATTTTTATTTTTCTCATTTTAAAAACCTCCTGTTATTTTATGCCTTTATACTATCATGTTTATGCAAATATGTCAAGATAGACAACTAATACTAAGACTCAAAATAGTAACTTTAGCGTTGTTTTGTTTATTTCTTCCTGTTTTCGTTATGGCCAAAGGCGAGAAGGGCGACATCGCCCCTCCCGCCGCTGGTCAAGACACATCAACTGCGGGCGTGAATTCTATGTTTCAAAAGCAACTTTCGGATTGCGATGAAGTTCCAGGGGATTTAAAAACAGAAGAGGATATATCAAAATTTGTAAAAAAATATAATGATGTTGGTCTAGATAAAATTGCTGTTTTTGACAAAACTGTTAATGATAAGCTTGTAAAAGTTTGGTGCACAGATGAAAGAAACGCTATCCAGCGTTCGATTGATCAGATGAAAACTTGGGGAATAGATTTTAAAAATAGAGCCATAGATGCTTCTGGTTCAGCGGCTTATTATCAATCTTTAAGACAAGTTCTTGACACGATCGCCATTGACGCGGCTGAATGGATCGGCTCTGCCGGAACGGGAAAAAAGCCAATGTGGGAGACGCAGAGCTGGGATGCGTATTTGTGGAATGCCGCGGACAACGCGGCCGGGAAATTTATCGAAGAAATCGGCAAAAATAATTTTTTTAAATTCAATCTTTGCCAGCCGAGCTTTGGCGTGGGCGTGAGTATCGGCCTCGGTCTGGTTGCTTCCGCAAAACCGGGAGATTTGGAATGTACTTTTAGCAAAATGCGAGAAAACTGGGAAGAAGAGCTAAGTAGCAAAAACTTTTTACAAAGATTCCAGACCTCGTTTGAACCGACTTCCAGCGATCTTGGCATTGCCCTATCGCTGCATACCGGGATGCTGGAAGCGACCAAAAAGGAATCAGAAGCCAAGACCAAGGACCGCGAGGAGGGCAAGGGCTGGCTGGACTTGCGCGGGATTGACGGCATGAGAAAGACTTTTCCCGGCTACGCGGAGAGTAAACAAAAATCAGCAGAAAAATCTTTTACAGACAATTTAGCGGCCTATACCGGAGACGCTTTTGTTGACGCGTCAAATATTTTTTTGAACCAATTGGGCATTACGATGTTTGACCGCTTGATGAGGAAGATTGCTGACAACAACAGCGAAACAACTTCGCCTTATCAAGGCAACTATGGCGGCTTGACCGACTATATGGCGGGCGGCGCGGGCGGCGGTATCAAATCAACGGACGCGATGTTCACGGAGTTTTTGGAAGCGCGCTTCAATGTCCGCGGCGACTACAAGATTCTCTCTGAGCTGACGATGTGCTCAAATCCGGAAAAAGCCGGTCCGACCAGCTGTGTGATTACCGACAGGTTCAGCCAAGCCGTGATCAGCAAAATATCGGTCGGCGAAGCGATCAAGCAGAAATATCTGGACGGAGGCGCGATCTTCGGCTTTGCCGCCAACGGGCTGGAGCCGAGATACAACGAGGCTTATCCTTATCGCTCGATGATCATCTTGCGCAAATTCCGCATCATCCCCGTGGGCTGGGAAGTCGCGGCCGAGTATATCAAAAACAATATCGACAAAATCGGCGGCAGCAAAAATCTGAACGATCTGGTCGCTTGTTTCTCGGCAAGCGACAGCTACACCGGCTATTTCGCGCCCTGGTGCCAAGGGCTGGTGGATCCCAACTGGACGCTCAAAGCGCCGCTGAATTATTGCAAGCGCGAAGGCGCCGGGCCGGAAGTGCTTTTTGAAAAAATCATGGGCGAAGGCGCGGGCAGCGAATTTATGATCAACCGCAATGACAAATACTGCGCCGACGAACAGTCTTGCATCAAAGAAAACGAAGATGACAACACTTGCCAAATCTACGGTTATTGCACGGAAGAAAAAAGAAAATGGAGCTTTGACGCCAAGGGCTGTGTGCCGAACAATAATACCTGCCAGACTTTTGTTACCGCTGACAAACAAACTTTTTCATATTTGGAGAATACGGTGGATTAAAGAAAAGAAAAAGGAGTTCGTCCATGATAAAATCGTTGTTCTTAGGCTTTGTAATTATTCATGCTACAATCCACCTGCGGGGTTTTTTACAGGCGTTTAAAATTGCCGAATTTAGCGGATTGACGCTAAACATCACTCGCGCTTACGGTATTCTCTGGTTGTGCGCCGCCTTGCTGTTTTTCGCTGTTGCCATTTCTCTGCTGCTGAAAAATGGTTATTGGTGGAAAATAGCTGTTGTTGCGCTCATTCTTTCACAAATCCTTATTTTCGCTTTTTGGCATGATGCCAAATTTGGCTTACTCCCCAATCTCATTGTTCTGCTTGCCGTAATCTTGAGCCTGGGGAGCCTATGTTTTGAGCGATCCTACAAGGAGGAGGCGCTAAGCAGTCTCCAACAGATAACACCAACAGCCATAGTAACCGAGGCGGAGCTGCGAGAGCTTCCTCAGCCGCTACAAAAATACCTGCATTATGTGGGTGTTGTCGGTAAACCTAAGGTGCGCGCCCTGCGTGTTGTTCTGAGCGGAGAAATGCGGCAAAAGGGCAAGGACTATTTTCCTTTTATCGCGGAACAGTACAATTTTTACGACGAGCCGACACGATTGTTTTTCATGAAGGCGCGGATAATGGGAATAACAGTGCCAGGGTATCACCGCTACCGCGACGGCAAGGCGCGGATGGATGTCCGACTTTTTGGCCTCGTTGCGGTGGCGAGTCATGAAGGTGAGAAAATGGACGCCGCCGATACGGTAACGCTGTTTAACGATATGTGTTTGTTTGCCCCCGCCACGCTGTTAGATAAACGGATTACCTGGAAACCAATCGATGAAATGACGGTAAAAGCAATTTTTACCAATCGCAATATCACCATCAGCGCCATCCTCCATTTCAATGGCGCAGGGCAGTTGATTAACTTTGTCTCCGAAGATCGGTGGGATGTCGCCGCGATGAAGCGGTACCGTTTTTCCACACCAATCAGCAAATATCGCAGTTTTAAAGGCTATAATCTGCCTGCCTACGGCGAGGCGGTTTGGCACTACCCCGACGGAGATTTTACCTATGGCAGGATAGAAATTAATAATGTTGAATATAATGAGGAGGTTGCGTCTCCGTGAAAGGACAATGATTGCCCCAGTGGGCTAACGACGAACTAACGCCTGGTGCAAATTAACACAAATAAACCTTACAAAATTTTCGATAAGGAGCTGTCGCAAGCGGCACAAGAGAAAATTTATGAGTTAGTAATTGCTAACAACCAGTTGCACCGGCTCACAGAAACTCCCGGCTCCCAGTGAGCCACGCGTTACAAAAGACTCTTGCACAACTGTACCTCTTTGCTACCGACCGTCATTCCCGCGAAAGCGGGAATCCAGATATGCTTGAAATATTTTGATTATTTTAGCAAGCATACGAGACCCTTCTTTCGTTACTGCTTGGACGAATAGGTCGTGCAAAGGTCTCTACAACTAATTGTTGTGCGATGCCGCGAGCCAGTTCGGGGTTTCTTTTATTGGGGGATAGGTGTAGGAGAAGGGACAAGATTGGCAGTGCTATCGGCAATCACCGTTAGTGATTGCCGAGGGAGCAGCGGGGCGAACAACCAGCAAGAGGAGGAAGAGCAATGAAGGGAAAAATTGTGGAAGCGAAGGGTTTTTGGAAAAAAATATTTGTGCTTGCTTGCTACGGTGCAGTTATCTTTTTTGCTTCCGATGCTTGGGCGCTAAAAGCCGTTGGCGCGAAGGCCGTCGGCATGAGTGGTGCGAGAATTGCCTCCGTGGATGATGGCAAGGCGTATTACTACAACCCCGCCGTCTATGGTTTTTTTGGTTATAAAAATACTATCAAGCAGGAAGACAACGCCTCTGCCGAGGGGCAGATAACGGCCCCTGCTACAACGATATACAAAAAAGTAGCCTCTGATAACAACGAATTGCACCGCAAAAATATTGGGATAGGGGTGTTTGATGGTGGGGTGGATCTACAGGTGCTACCCGATGGGGAAAGGCTCGTAGGGATTTTTGAGAATTTTAAGAAAGATTTTGAGCAAACAACACTACAGGGCAGCAGCGAGGAAGTGGCACTGATGATCCGCCTGGCGAACGCCGTGGGCAAGTTTTCCACCATGAATTCCCCGTTAGTCTTAACAAATTTCAACGCCAACCTGATGAACATTCGTTGGGGCAACTGGGGCTTTTCCCCCAATGTAGATGTTTACGGTTATGCCAAGCTCGCGGACTTTAGAGTGCTGGGCGCATACAGGGAGCCAGCGCAAATCGCCATCCAAGCATATGCGGCCTACATTCCTGAGGCGCAGTACTACGATATGAATGCTAATTACTACGGCACGGATGTGGCTACGACTCAAGCCATCAACAACAAGCTGAATGTGCTAAAATCTAACGGTTTGTTAGATGGCACTACAATCAAGGTTGTTGCCTATGCCGTAAACCAACAGATTAAAAATGGTGGATTGAAAGCTACCGATGCGCTTCAAGCGCTTGATGTTGTGGAAATTTTAACTAATGGCACCCAGACGGCAGGGGAGAATGCCACCATTACAGATATGGTGGCAGGAAGGCTTGTTGGCAGGGCAATCGCGATTGCGGAGTTTCCCGTTTCTTACGGATATGCGTTTGACGAAAACTTTTCCGTGGGTGGAAACTTCAAGCTGATGCGAGCACGAGATTACGAAAGGATCACAGCCTATGCCAACGGTAGCACTGTTAGCACTGACCGCCACCAAGACTCCAGCGCACTGGGGTTTGATTTGGGGGCGTTATACCGTAGGGAAAACTATCAGTTGGGCATGGTTGCACGCAATATCAATTCTCCAACATTTGCTGGCGCCGATGGCTCTTCAATAAAGCTAAAGCCAGAATTAGCGGCGGGTGTGGCCTGGATTCCTTTTTCTACCCTGACTGTTGAGGCGAACTACGACATAACAAAACAAGAACGGCACGGTGCAGTGACCGAGCAATTTTTATCTTTGGGTGCGGAATTTGATATTTTCCGCTTCCTTGCCCTGCGTGCGGGTATTGCGAATAATCTCGCGGCTAGCGAACGAGATTTAACCTATTCTGCCGGTGTGGGATTTAATTTTTGGCTAATGCGGGTGGATTTTGGCGCATCAATGGCGGGCGGCACGATTGCTTATGAGGGCAAGAATTACCCCAAAAACCTGCAATTAGCGCTCAATGTGGAGGCGGATTTCTAACCTGCAAGGGGCGCAAGACCGCCATTGCGCCAGTCTTACGAGAGATAGGGTGTTACGGATGTTGCTAACAGAGCTTTTTTGTTAGAAATAAAAACAGCTTTCCCCGTGTCAGGAGAAAGCTAAGAGAACCTAGGAGGCGAATAATATGCGGATGGCGATTGTTGGTTTAGGAGGTGTTGGCGGTTATTATGGCGGAAAGTTGGCGCGGTGCTATTCACAAAGCGGCGCGCACGAGGTTATTTTTGTTGCCCGAGGGAAGACCCTACAAGCGATTAAGGCGGCGGGCTTAAAGGTAAAAGCCCAAGACGGCGAGTTTGTTGTCCGTCCCGATTTGGTCAGCGATAATCCTCAGGAAATCGGGAAGGTGGATTTTGTTCTGGTGTGCACCAAAAGCTACGGGCTAGAAGATTCCCTGGCTACCTACCGAGGTATTTTTGGTGCGAATACGGTTACCGTTTCGTTGCTCAACGGTGTCAATAACGATAAGAGAATCGCGCAGGTGCTCGGTGGCGAAGGTTTTGTTCTCGACGGGTTGGTGTATATCAATGCGGGCATTCTTGAACCGGGGGTAATTAGCCAGAATGGTCCCGTTTCCAAATTGATATTTGGCACGAACAGCGATCTTTCAACATACCGTCCTTTGGAGGCGCTCATGAAGGAAGCGGGGATTGACGCGCACTTGGTGAGCGATATTACCACGCAGGTGTGGATCAAGTACCTCTTTATCTGTCCTCTGGCAGGGATTACCGCCATGCGCAAAAAGAGTTTGGGTGAAATAAACTCCTCGGCGGCGGATAGGCAGATGTTAGAAGGTATGATAAAAGAGGCGAAAGCAGTTGCCGATAAGCAAGGGGTCGCGCTTCCTGACGACATTGTTGCTACTACCCTTAAGAGGGTGGGAGATTATCCCGCCGCCGCCCGCACATCCATGCAAAAAGATTTTGAGGCGGGCAACAAAACGGAGTTGGATGTTTTTACCGGCTACATTTCCCGAGCGGGAAAAGAGTTGCGCGTGCCCACGCCGCTACACGATGAAGTCTATCAAGCGTTATTAAATTATTGTTAGCAACGGATATTGTCAGAGGAGAAATAGATGTTAAAAGAACTGGTACAAAAGAGTAGGAGTTATCGCCGATTTTATCAGGAAGAGCCGATATCGCTGGCAACCCTTGAAGAGTTGGTTGATTTGGCGCGCCTGACCCCCTCGGCGGCGAATAAGCAACCACTGAAGTACCTCTTGATTAATACCCCAGAGAAAAACGAAGCAGTATTTCAATGTCTCGCTTGGGCAGGCTATTTAAAAGATTGGGATGGACCAACAGAGGGAGAGAAGCCCGCAGGCTACATTGTAATGCTGGGGGACAAAGACATCAGCGTTAGTTACAACTTTGACAACGGCATTGCCGCTCAGACAATTATGCTAGGTGCTGTGGAAAGAGGTCTAGGCGGATGCATGATCGTTTCGATAAAAAGGGAAAAATTAGCTCAAGCGTTGGCAATTCCTAACACCTACGAAATTTTAATTGTTCTTGCCCTCGGCAAGCCCAAAGAGAAGGTCATCCTGCAAGACATATCGCCATCAGGGGATGTAAAATACTGGCGCGATGCCCAAGGAAACCACTATGTGCCGAAGCGCCCATTAAGAGAGATAATACTCTAATGGATTATTCTGCCTACATCGACGCGCTCTTAAAAAAATTTGAGCGGTCGTTTACCATCAGTGAAGGCTATGAGTTTCAGGGCTACCGCTACGATTTTTATGCCTATTTCCATGAAAAAAGGATGCGTTATTTCGCCTCCAAGAAGATGGTGCTGGATGAGTTTAACATTTATGAGCATTGTTTTTTCCAGCGGGTTTCGTTTTTTGGTGAGAATGAGTTACGGGAAATTGGTAAGCGGGGGCAACAGATGTTAGCGGAGTTGGTGAAGCCATCGCTGGAGCACATGTCAACCACGGTAACGATGGTTTGGGTTGTTGATGACCCTGTCTCTGATGATATTAAAAAGAAGGTAAAGCGATACAAGCTTCGTCGTTCTTACTGGCTTAATATCAAGGGGTGGTCACAAATGCGCTTAGTTTTGGTAGCGTTGCCAAGAGGTGAGGTTGTTGTGAGTACAGATGCACGGAAGGTGGAGGATGTTTACCTGCCGTCATTTTGACAAATTTTTGTAGCAAGGAGGATTTTATGAGCGGTTTAATGTTAGTAATTCTGGCAGTTGTGGCGTTCGTCGTTGCCTATGCCACATATGGCAAATGGCTGGCGAAAAAATGGGGAATCGATACGAACAAGGTCGTTCCCGCTAAAGAGTTTCAAGATGGTGTTGATTATGTGCCCACCAAGTCATTCATTGTTCTGGGGCATCACTTCGCTTCCATCGCGGGCGCAGGTCCAATAGTCGGTCCAATAGTCGCCTCCGTTTTTGGTTGGGCGCCAGTGGCTCTCTGGATTATTCTGGGAAGTATTTTTGTTGGTGGGGTGCATGATTTTGGATCGTTGTTCGCGTCGTTAAGACACAAAGGAAAGACAATCGGCGAGATCATCCGCGCCAATGTTGGAGAATCGGGGAAAACCCTTTTTGCCATCTTTGCCTGGTTGACATTGCTTATCATCATCGCCGCTTTTAATAACATCGCCGCCACGACATTCGTTGCGAACCCTGCCGTTGGTGCAACTTCTATTTACTTCATGGTGCTGGCCGTTTTGTTTGGTTTGGCGGTGAACAAGTTTGGTGTAAATATTTGGGTGGCCACGGTTATCGGTGTAATCCTGTTGTTTTTAGGGATTCCTTTTGGCATCTCGTTTCCCGTTTACCTTTCCAAAGAGGCCTGGATGTTGTTGCTTATCGGCTACATTATGGTTGCCTCCATTTTACCCGTGTGGCTCCTCTTGCAACCTCGTGATTATTTGAATTCTTTCTTGCTCTACGCGATGGTGGCAGGTGCCATTCTCGGCATCGCCCTTTATCGCCCCGAATTTGCGATCCCCGCCTTTAACGGGTTCACGGTTGGTAATTTGACCCTCTTCCCGATGCTTTTTGTTTTAGTTGCCTGCGGCGCCATTTCGGGTTTTCATGCGTTGGTGGCTTCAGGAACAACATCCAAGCAGGTTCAAAGCGAAGGAGATGCGAAGGTCATCGGCTATGGGGGAATGTTGATTGAAGGTGTGCTCGCCATCTGCGCACTGCTTGCGGCGGGTTATGTAACCTATGATGTTGCCAAGGGCTTGGGCTCACCGATAAATGTGTTTGCCAACGGCATTGGCACCTTTATGACGGCCTTTGGAATTGACTACACCGCGGGCAAGGTTTTTGTTGCCTTGGCGATCTCGGCCTTTGTTCTGACCACCCTAGATACGGCGGCCAGAATCGGCAGATTTACCTTTGAAGAGCTGGTTTCTAAGGGCAGCAAGAAGAATTTTCTTGGCAATAAGTATGTGGCATCGGCTTTAACTGTCGGTGTTGGCGGTTGGCTGGGCTTTATTCCCTATACCAAGGTTTGGCCTATTTTTGGTGCGGCCAACCAACTGTTGGCATCTCTCGCGCTATTGGCGGTGGCGGCTTATCTGAAAAAGAGCAACAAGCCCGCCTGGATGGTAATGTTGCCAATGGTCTTTATGTTCATCACAACCGTAACCGCGCTAACCTTGACCACATGGAACAACTACCTCAGCGGCAACATGATTCTTTGCATAACCGCGTTGGTACTGTTAATTTTGGCAGTCGTTTTGGTTATACAAGCTTGGAAGGTACTTTTTGTTAGAAGTGAGTCAAAGGCTTAACCATTTCTTTATCGCAAAGCGGGGAACGGGAGTTGCAATGCCCGTTCCCCGTATTTTTTCCCCAGAGCACCACTCACAGGGACCTTGTAAACCCTACAAGATATATCCTCTTGAGGTTATCCTCGCACCCGTTTTCACGAATGCAGACTCCCGCGGTCAACCGCAAAAGTAAAATGCACTAGAATGACGCATCCAGAAAGTGTTGTAAAAGATTCTTGCGTAGCTGCAACGCTTGGCTTGTTGTGGTCATTCCCGCACCCGTTTTCACGAGTGCAGGCTCCAGCGGGAGTCCAGAGGTGTTTGAAATGTTTCAGTTATTTTCTACAATCGAGAAACCTTTTCTTCCGGTGGTGTTTGATGAACAAGTTGCGCAAGGGTCTTTGTAATGTTTGGCGTAATGCTGACTTTTAGGGTCTAAAGAGGGTTTAAATCCAGCATCTGTAGGGAATGCAGATCTGCATTCCCT
>JAIPED010000024.1 GCA_021737325.1 Deltaproteobacteria bacterium | reverse complement strand
GTTGACGCAAATGTTCCCCACGCCTGTGGGGATGAACCGATAAAGGGGATATTACTAAAATGCAGTGGTTAATGTTCCCCACGCCTGTGGGGATGAACCGAGGATGTCATCTCTTCGCTGACAGCGGCCGTCATGTTCCCCACGCCTGTGGGGATGAACCGCCTCGTTAATGTATTTAATCCTGTTGTGGTGGATGTTCCCCACGCCTGTGGGGATGAACCGATTGGGTGCGCAAAATACTCGCGGTTAATGGTATGTTCCCCACGCCTGTGGGGATGAACCGAAGGAGCCAACAAAAACAGAGAGGGAGAAACAATGTTCCCCACGCCTGTGGGGATGAACCGGACGCGGATGGCGATGTTGCCGTTGTTGGTGAATGTTCCCCACGCCTGTGGGGATGAACCGCAACTCGTCCATTGTTAAGCACAGCCCGATAAATGTTCCCCACGCCTGTGGGGATGAACCGAACGCGCACATAAGCGGGGCGGTTACTGTTCAATGTTCCCCACGCCTGTGGGGATGAACCGATGCATGGAATTGTATGCGCTATTGCGCTGAAATGTTCCCCACGCCTGTGGGGATGAACCGCCCGACAGCGATGACTACTGCCGAATCACTGGCATGTTCCCCACGCCTGTGGGGATGAACCGCCTGTCATTGTCAAAGCTGCCACCATACCACACATGTTCCCCACGCCTGTGGGGATGAACCGCTATATGATGGAGGGATGGTTGACGACGATGGATGTTCCCCACGCCTGTGGGGATGAACCGTGTTAGCAACACGCTACCTTCATCATGCTGGTATGTTCCCCACGCCTGTGGGGATGAACCGCTTGATGGTGGGATGGTTGACAACGATGGCGAATGTTCCCCACGCCTGTGGGGATGAACCGGAAAAATCGGTCTTGGACAGTTTGCGTTATTTATGTTCCCCACGCCTGTGTGGATGAACCGCTGTCAGCGATGATAGCGTTAAAGTTGCCACTATGTTCCCCACGCCTGTGTGGATGAACCGTTTTCCCGCCTCTTGTGCGCTGAGGAAGCCTAATGTTCCCCACGCCTGTGGGGATGAACCGCAAAAATTCGTCATTGTCGGTGCAGTTGTTAAATGTTCCCCACGCCTGTGGGGATGAACCGGGTTTTTCGGTTATTATGAATCATTCCAAAGAATGTTCCCCACGCCTGTGGGGATGAACCGAACCAACAGACTGAAAGGGGATTTTGAAATGAATGTTCCCCACGCCTGTGGGGATGAACCGTCATCTGGATTGTGGGTGAGATTGAGCATAGTATGTTCCCCACGCCTGTGGGGATGAACCGCCTAACGCCTCTAAACTGTTTATAATGCCATGATGTTCCCCACGCCTGTGGGGATGAACCGAAAGCCTTGGCTTCCTCTTCTTCGGCTACGGAATGTTCCCCACGCCTGTGGGGATGAACCTTTGCCTAATTGAGGAACTAGTATCTGGATTTCATGTTCCCCACGCCTGTGGGGATGAACCGACGAGGGCGTGCGTATAGGGGGCAGGCGATGAATTTTCCCCACGCCTGTGAGGTGCTCCATGTGCGCGCGGCGCAAATCAGAAATGTTCCCCATCGCAATTATTTATCAGGATTTGGGCAAGCTGAAAGAGGCTCTTGCGTAGTAGCAAAAATCGCTTGCCACTCAAGAAAAAGTCTTGGATAAGAACCCTCCTGGTTTGGCAGGATCATACCCCAACCTCGCGTTTATTTATGATGACTTACAGAAGCGGGAATTGGCATTGGCTCTATGAAATGGGCGATAGCCATTTTAGAAACCAACTTCCCCCAGGGGCATCCTCATCTTGATAGCGCACGACGGTCATTACAGCGGTTACAAAAGGAAGCAAAGTCCTGAAAATCCCCCCGTTGTTAACGGGCGGGGAGTAGCGCATAAGGCAAAATTGCACTTCAGAAAAGAGGCAGTAAGATGAAGATAAAGATAATTTTGGTAGTCTTTGCCCTGTTAGTGGTCGGCATTGCTGGCTATGTTTTCTATGGGCAACGGGCAAGTGAAGAGGTTAGCTATTCTGGCACCGTCGAGGCGACGAGCGCGGCGCTTTCGTTCCAGCTTGGCGGCCAGGTGGTGGCGGTGGATTTTCACGAGGGGCAGCAGGTGGAAAAAGGACGAGTCTTGGCGCGTCTGGACCAACGGGAGATTGACTTCCTCATTGAGCAGGCAAACGCTAATAGGGAAAGGGCAAGCAAAAGAAGCGAGCAAACGCAGATGGCGCTAACGGTGGCGCGGCGGGTAATTCCCGAAGAGTTGGAGCGGGCCAACGCGGAGTTAAGCGCGGCGGAAATGCGGCTGGCCAATGCGAAGTCTGAAGAAGGACGCTTTTTAGAGCTCTATAACGAAGGACTCATCGCCACGAGGGAGATGGATCAGGTAAAATTAAACCACGACCTGGCAAAAACGCGCTTTGCGGAAGCGCAGGCAAGGGTGAATCAGGCGCAGAGCAATCTGGAAAAGGTGAATATTAGCGAAAAGGAAATGCAAGAAAGCCAAGCCGCCTTGCGGCAGATGGAAGCGGCCCTGGCGCAAACACAGCTCAAAAAGGAATATGCCACCCTCTACGCGCCGTTTAAGGGCACCATTCTGAAGAAAGCGTTAGAAAGAGGAGAGATGGTCGCGGCGGGAAGGGAAGTGGCCAATTTGGCGGATTTATCCCGCGTGGAGGTTAAAATCTATGTGGAAGAGACGCGCATTGGCAAGGTTATGCACAGCGCTCCCGCAGAGGTGGTTGTTGATAGCTTTCCTGAGAAAAAATTCAGCGGCGTTGTTTCTTTTATCTCCTCCGAAGCCGAATTTACCCCCAAGACAATTCAAACCCCAACAGAGCGGGTGAAGTTGGTCTATCTGGTGAAGGTGTTGCTGGATAACCCCCTCGGGGAACTCAAGCCCGGAATGCTCGCCGATGTTTATCTACGCTGATTATCGCGGTGAGAACTAACAGCGGAGGAGATTCCCTCATGGCAAGCCATCATGATAAAGCGCTGGTAACGGTAAGCAACATCCGCAAATCGTTTGGCTCTGTCCTGGCGTTGGATGATCTTTCGCTAAGCGTTAGCAAGGGAGAGATGTTTGGTCTTGTTGGCTCCGACGGCGCGGGCAAAACAACCCTGTTACGGATCATCGCGGGGATGATCGCCCCCGATGTGGGGTTAGTTTCCTTTGCAGGAGTTGCGGGCAATAAAAACCTCAAGCACTTCATTGGTTATATGCCCCAACGGTTTGGGCTTTATCCCGACCTTTCCGTGCGCGAAAACATGACTTTTTTTATGGATATTTTTGGCATCCAAGGTGCGGAAAGGCAAAGGCGGCAGGATTTGTATCTCGGCTTTTCTAACCTGCTTCCCTTTATCGATCGCAGAGCAAAGGACCTTTCTGGTGGGATGAAGCAGAAGCTAGGTCTCGCTTGCGTGTTGGTGCATGAGCCGCAGCTTCTCATTTTGGATGAGCCGACCAACGGCGTCGATCCCATTTCCCGCAGGGAGTTTTGGGAGATATTGCAAGAGATGAAGAAACAAGGGAAAACGATCATTGTCTCTACGGCATATTTGGACGAAGGGGAATTATGCGAGCGGATAGCGCTGATGCACAAAGCGAAAATTTTATCCTGTGCGCCACCGCGAGAGATTATCGCTACCCAATACAAAAATTTAGAAGAAGCCGTTATTGCCCAAATCGCCGCGGAGGAGCAAAAATGAGCGAGCAGCATGCCATTGTCGTGGAGGATTTGGTAAAACGGTTTCCTGGTGGTTTTGTCGCCGTGGATAAAATTTCCTTTAGCGTTGCCCGTGGGGAAATCTTTGGCTTTTTAGGGCCAAACGGCGCGGGAAAATCAACGACAATTCGGATGCTTTGCGGTTTGTTAACGCCAACAAGCGGCAAGGGAACCGTTGCGGGTTTTGATATCTTCACGCAGGCGGAGGAGATTAAAAAGGTCATAGGGTATATGTCGCAAAAGTTTTCGCTCTATGAAGATTTGACCCCGATGGAAAATATCAGGCTTTATCTGGGCATCTACGAAGTGCCGCGCAAGCGCTGGCAGGAGCGCATGGACTGGGCCTTGGAGGTGAGCAATCTCCAAGATATTCGCCATCGCTTCACCCGTGAGCTTCCCATGGGCTGGCGGCAACGGCTTGCCTTAAGCTGTGCGCTGTTACACGAGCCGCGATTGCTGTTTCTTGATGAACCCACTTCGGGCGTTGATCCTATTACGAGAAGGCGCTTCTGGCTTTTTATCGCCGAGATCGCCCAGCAAAAAGGGGTTACCGTCTTGGTTACCACGCACTACATGGATGAAGCGAAGAACTGTGAACGCATTGTGCTTATTAGCCAAGGCGTAATTGTTGCCCAGGGATCCCCGCAGGAGATTATTACACAAGCCTGCCCGGCAAATCCCGCTGCGGATTTGAACGATGCCTTTATTGCCCTCGCCCAGCGGCGTTAAGAGCAAGAATCGGGGTATAGCTAGATGTTAAGAAAAATTAACGCCATTGCCACCAAAGAATTCTATCACTTGCTACGAGATTATCGTTCGCTGATTCTCGCCTTTGCCGTTCCCGTGATGCTTATCCTGCTTTTTGGTTATGCGCTGGATCTCAATGTGGATAATGTCAAAACGGTGGTGGTGGATTATGATAAATCTCCCCAGAGCCGTGATTTTTTGCGCTCTTTGGATGCCTCGCCATATTTTTCGCTAACAACAAATCTGAAATCCACCCGACAGATTGATAAAATACTGGATGGCGCTCAGGCAAAGCTCGCCATCGTGATCCCCCAAGGATGGGCGGCGGATTTGACATCGGGCAGGGAGGCGCCGCTACAGGCGCATCTTGACGGGAGCAATCCCAACATCGCCAGCATCACCAAGGGTTATCTCACCGCGTTTGTGGAATGGTACAACGGTAAGCTCCTCAAAGAATTCGTCAACACCAACGCGCTGGGAAAATTATCGCCACCTGTGGATCTGCGGGTACGCATCTGGTTTAATGAAGAATTAGAAAGCCGTAGTTTCATCCTTCCTGCCATTATTGCCATCGTGATTATTATCGTTGGCGCGCTTTTAACTTCGTTGGTGATTGCCCGCGAATACGAAAACGGGACGATGGAGACGCTAAAATCCTTACCCATAAACGCTTTAGAGCTAATCATCGGTAAGGCGATGCCTTATTTTATCGTTTCGCTTACCGATGTCATCATTGCGGTTTTCCTTGCCCAATTCCTTTTTGGCATTGTCATGAAGGGGAGTTTTCTGCTCTTGGCTCTTGCCTCAGTTTTGTATCTTTCCGTTGCGGTGGCTATCGGCTTACTCATATCTACGGCGGTTAAATCGCAGTTGGTGGCCAACCAACTGGCGCTGGTGGTAACCTTCTTACCGTCTTTCCTGCTTTCCGATTTTATCTTTCCTCAAGCGACCATGCCCAAGTTTTTACAGGGAGTGGTGAGCGTTATTCCCGCAACCTATTACATTGATATCCTCTACGGGATCTATTTGCGCTCCGCCAACATTTATCAGATTCTTCCCAGCTTGGCGGTGCTCTTGGCGATGTTTTTTATCCTGATGACTCTTGGCTATCTTATCTTGCGCAAAGAGGTGGGTTAGCGATGTTAAATTCTCGAATCATCGAACTGGTACGCAAGGAGTTTATCCACCTTTTCCGTGATAAAAAAATTAGGCCAATGCTCGTCATTTTGCCGCTGCTACAAATCATGCTCTTTGGTTATGTGGTTAACTTTGATGTTGCCAACATTAATCTCGCCGTTTGGGATGGCAGTAGAAGCAAGGAGAGCCGCGAGCTGATTAACGACATTGAGGCGAGCAAGATCTTTCGGGTTGTTTCCTACGCCTCAACGCCCCGAGATTTGGAAGCGCAGCTAATGACGCGCCATGCCGATATTGCCATCAACATCCCGCAAGACTTTAGCGCAAAATTAGCCGCGGGTGTTAGCGCACCGCTACAGGTGTTGGTGGATGGCACGGTGAGTCATATTGCTTCGGTGCGCGTGGGTTATCTCTCCAACATCATCCAAGGATATGCCAATCGTAAAATGGAGAAACTTTACGGCGGCAAATTGCAGTATGGGAAAATAGATCTGCGGCTACGCGCTTGGTATAACCCTAATTTGGAGAGTCAGATCTTTTTTGTCCCTTGTGTTGTCGCCTTCGTAACCATGATCCTTTCGCTATTATTAACCTCCATGGCGATTATTCGTGAAAAGGAAATCGGCACCATGGAGCAGTTGATCGTTACTCCCATCAAAAAGCATGAGTTCATTCTGGCAAAAACCATCCCCTATGTTCTCATTTCTCTGGCCGTGTTATTATTCAGCGGGGCCTTTGGCGCTTATCTCTTTAAGCTACAGATAGCGGGGAATATTCTGTGGATTTTGTTGGGCGCGGTGCTTTTTTTAATCTGCACCACCAGCATCGGTCTGCTCATCTCTACCACCGTTGCCACCCAGCAAGAGGCGATGATGACGACATTTTTGTTGCTTGTGCCCTTTGTGTTGTTGAGTGGTTTTGTCTTCCCCGTGGAAAATATGCCTACGGTGGTTCAATGGCTGACATACCTTGATCCGCTAAGATTTTTTATCGCGATTATTCGGGGGGTGGTTCTCCGCGGTGTTGGTTTTGAAGTTCTCTACCCGCAATTTTTAGGGCTGTTTTTGTTGGGCACCGCTGCGCTTTCTTTCGCCGTTATTCGTTGGCGCAAAACCGTTGACTAGGCAGCTAAACGCGTTTCCTCTGCGGCTCTTATGGTTGGCAACCACTTCTTTGCTTTTCGTGGGTGCTGTGTCCTGATTCTTACAATCCGCCCGCGGGGGCGCCGCAAAAGCTGGAAGTTTGACACCCCATAGGCATTTTGTTAGAGGGCGCGAGCGCAAAATAAGGAGGTCCATCTTGGCAACAAAGCGGGTTCTTAGCGGTATGCGTCCCACTGGCAGGCTTCATCTCGGCAACCTTCATGGAGCCTTAAACAATTGGATTGAGCTACAAGGGCGTGATGATTGCGAGCGGTTTTACTTCGTAGCCGACTGGCATGCGCTTACCAGTGATTACGCCGAAACGGGGCATCTTCGTGAATGGTCCAGGCAAATGGTTATCGACTGGCTAGGTGCGGGTTTGGATCCCGATAAGAGTACCATTTTTGTGCAATCAGCGATCAAAGAACATGCCGAGCTGTTCGTTCTACTTTCCATGATAACCCCCATCGCCTGGCTGGAACGCAACCCGTCATACAAGGAAATGAAGGAAGAGATTACCAACAAGGACCTCTCCACCTTCGGTTTTTTGGGATACCCCGTTTTGCAATCCGCCGATATCATCATTTACAAGGCAAATTATGTTCCCGTTGGTGTTGATCAGCTTCCGCATATTGAGCTTACCCGTGAAATTGCCCGCCGTTTTAACCACCTCTACGGCGATACCTTTCCCATACCAGAGCATATACTCACCGCGTTTCCTAAATTGCTGGGCATTGATGGGCGCAAGATGAGTAAATCCTACGGCAATTCCATTTACATTGGCGATAGTGGTGAAGCGTTGCGCCAGAAAATTGAGGAGATGTTTACCGACCCGCAACGAGTACGCCGTAACGATCCAGGGCGGCCAGAATTATGCAATGTTTACGCTTTTCATAAGCTGTATTCTACGGAGGCATTTGTTTTAGAATTAAAGAATTCATGCGAAAATGCGCTGATAGGCTGTCGCGAGTGTAAAAAACGCCTCTCCGATGCCGTTTGCATAGCGCTTGCTCCCATCCACGAACGCATTGATCACTACAACAACAATAGCTCCGTGGTGGAAGAAATCATCGCCGTAGGAAACGCCCAAGCAAAGGCGATTGCCCAGGAAACCATGGAGCAGGTACGGGCGGCAGTGCGCATATGACGGAAGAAAACAGCTATTCGGTAAAGCTGGATATGTTTGAAGGTCCCTTGGACCTGCTGTTCCATTTGATAAAAAAGAATCAGTTAGACATTCGCAACATTCCCATCGCTTTAGTAACCAACCAGTACCTTGATTATCTCAAGGCGATGCGCGCTTTTAACCTTGATGTTGCGGGCGAATATTTGGTGCTGGCGGCGACGCTCATCCACATCAAATCTCGCTGCTTGATCCCTCCCGAAGAGGGAGAGCTTGTTGAGGATGAGGAAGATCCCCGCTTGGAATTGGTGGAGCAGCTATTGGAGTACCAGCGCTACAAGGAAGCTGCCGAGCGGTTAAACCAGCGCGATATTTTAGAGAGGGATGTTTTTCTGCGTGGCGATGTTACCCTTACTGAGGTGGAAACGGAGAATAAAGAAGCCGAGTTTAAGGAAGTGAGCATCTTTGAATTGATCAGCGTTTTTCGTGATCTTCTGCGGAGTGTTGTCGCCGCGGAGGTTTTAGAATTTACGAGTGAACGGTTTTCGCTGGTGGAAAAGGTTAACGAGTTGGTGGAGTTACTGAAGGTTAAAAAGAATATAACTTTTACCGATCTCTTTGCGGGTAATGTTACCAAGCGGGCGATAGTGCAGACCTTTATGGCCCTCTTGGAGATGATAAGATTGCGCCTAGTGCGCGTTTATCAGACGAACAATTTTGGTGTTATTAGAATACTCTCCCTTGTTGAGGAATAGATGGATAAGATAAAGCCAGCAATTGAAGCGTTGATTTTCGCGGCGGATGCCCCGCTGACAAGGGAAAGGATAGTCGCAATTTTTGATGATGTGGATGCGGCAGTCGTGAAAAATGCGCTTAACGAATTATGCGTAGAAAATACGGAAAGGGGCATTTATCTTGAGGAGGTTGCGGGGGGGTTACAGTTCCGCACCAAGCAAGAATACGCACCATGGGTGCGCAAGCTACGAGGTGGCAAACCCTTTAGCTTTTCGCGTGCGGCGATGGAGACCACCGTCATTATCGCATACCGTCAGCCGATAACGAAGAGTGAGATTGATCGTATCCGCGGTGTTGATTCAGGCGGTAGCATTAAAAACCTGTTGGAGAAAAAAATTATCAGGATTGTTGGTCGCTTGGATGAGCCGGGCAAGCCGATACTCTACGGAACGACCAAAAAATTTCTGGAGGTATTTTCTCTTAAGGATATATCGGAGTTGCCAACAATCCAAGAAATGCAAGAGCTGGAGATGATTAAATAATGAAGGAGCGTTTACAAAAAATAATTTCGGCGGCGGGCATCGCTTCTCGTCGTAGGGCGGAAGAGTTAATCAGCGAGGGCGAGGTTTTGGTTAACGGTAAGCTGATAACCGAGTTGGGAGCAAAGGCCGATGGTGCCCGCGATCGGATAATTGTGGCGGGGAGTTTGCTGAAAATTTCTTCGCATAAGCTTTACATCGCCCTCCATAAGCCAACGGGTTTTATTTCCACCCTTGCCGACCCGCAAGGAAGGAAAACGGTAAAGGATTTGTTAAAGGCGATAGATCAACGGGTTTTTCCCGTTGGTCGTTTGGACTACGATTCTGAAGGATTGATCCTCTTAACCAACGATGGGGATTTTGCTTTCAAGATTGCCCACCCCAAATTCCAAGTGCCCAAGCGCTATTTGGTACAGGTTGCTGGTGAGGTTACAATTAGGGATTTGGTTTCCTTACGACAGGGCATTGTCTTGGAGGATGGGCCCTTTAAAGTTGTGGATGCGGTTATTACGAAATCCACCAAGAAAACATCCTCCGTGCTCTTGACCATTGTTGAGGGGCGCAACCGTGTGATTCGTCGGGCATTTGCTAAGCTGGGTTTTGTTGTCGAACGCCTGGTGAGGGTGTCCATCGGAACGATAACGGTAAATAATATCAAGGCGGGAGAATTTCGTTATCTCAGCAAGGTAGAAGTTAAATCCCTCCTATCAATAGCAGAAAAGCGCGGTTAGCTATCGTATGGCAAAGGTCGGATAAGCTTTTGGGCAAGGAGTTTCTGTGGTGATTTCTATCTCTTGTACCTTGGCTAGCGGCGGTCCTTGGTAACACCAGCTTAACATTGCCTCCACCGCATTTTCCGCGCCGCAAAAAACCGTCAAGACGCTGCCATCCGCAAGGTTTTGCACAAACCCCGTTAAGCCTAGGAAGATGGCTTTCTTTTGTGTCTCCGCCCGAAAGAAAACCCCTTGAACCTTGCCGTGGATTAAAATCCGCAACTGTTTCATTGTTCATGCTCCGCTATCATGTTGAGGAAATCATCCTCGCTAATCACCTTTATATTTAGCAAACGCGCCTTATCCAGCTTGGAGCCGCTGTTGCTACCCGTTACCAGATAGGTGGTCTTTGCCGAGATGCTTTCGCTCGTCCTTGCCCCTAGCTCGGTTACCAGCCTTTTCGCTTCCTCCCGCTCCATTTTTGCCAACTTTCCCGTGAAGACGAAGAGCATCCCCTGTAATGGCTTCTTTCTCACATCCTTAGCAGGCGCTAGAGGATTAACACCCTGGGCGAGGAGTTTTGCCACCAATAGTTTATTATCATCGCTACGAAGGAAGTCGTAGAGGCTTTGCGCCATTTCTTTACCAATGCCGTGGATTGCTTCCAACTCTTCTTTTTCTGCCGCCATTAGTTTTGGCATGCTGTTAAAGGTATGCGTAAGCAAGCGGGCGGTATATTCTCCGATATGCCGTATGCCTAGCGCAAAGATGAATTTCTCCAGAGGGGGATTTTTAGCGGCCGCTGTTGCGGCAACGATATTACCCGCCGACTTTTGCGCGATTCTTTCTAACGGTGCCAAATCATCAACCCGCAGGGCGAATAAATCAGCAACATCAGTGAGTAACCCACGGCTGATGAGTTTTTCGACAACCTCTTCGCCAACGCCATCAATATCCATCCCCTTGCGAGAAACGAAGTGCAATATCCTTTCCTTGATTCTTGCAGGACAGCGCTCATTGGGGCACCGGTAGGCAACCTCCTGCGCCAGTTTGAGGACCTCCGTGCCACATACGGGGCAATGCGTGGGCAGGGGGATTTTTTCTGCATTACCGCTACGGCTGGCGAGAACCACTTCAACAACCGCGGGAATCACATCTCCCGCCCGCTGAATGATAACGCAATCGCCAAGGCGAATATCTTTTTTTTCAATCTCATCAAAATTGTGTAGCGTGGCGCGGGAAACAACCACCCCGCCAATCTCCACGGGGCTAAGCAACGCAACGGGGGTAAGCACCCCCGTTCTTCCTACCTGCACGATAATGTTCTGCAGGGTTGTTTGTTTTTGTTCCGCGGGGAACTTATAGGCGATTGCCCAGCGTGGACTACGAGAGACTTCTCCCAGCTCTAATTGCAAGGCGATATCGTTTACCTTAATCACCATGCCGTCAATCTCAAAGGGAAGGCCGTCTCGTTCTCTCAGCAGTTGATAGTAGTGTTGGAGGCACTCATCGACGCTGTTAGCCAAGGCAAAGCGTTCATTAACGGGGAACCCCCAATTGTGTAACCTTTGTAGCACCTCCATCTGTGTTTTTGGTTTGTCGGTATTTTCCACCTTGCCGATGGCATAAAAAAAGGCTTTGAGCGTTCTGCTTGCAGTAATGTCAGGATCAAGCTGGCGTAGCGAACCAGCCGCGGCGTTGCGGGGGTTGGCAAAGGGTGCCTCACCGTTTTCTTCGCGGGTATTGTTCAATTCCACAAAAGCATTTTTATCCAGATAGACCTCGCCGCGAATTTCACAAAAATCCGGTGGGGTGCCTATTTGCGGGATGATGCTTTGGGGAATGCTGGTAATCGTTTTGATGTTTGCCGTTACATCCTCCCCCACCACGCCATCGCCACGGGTGGCGCCCTTTTCCAACACCCCGTTACGATAGGTCAGATTAACCGCCACGCCGTCTATCTTAGGTTCGATGACAAAGGGGACATCCTCATCGCTGTCGCTGTTTTTTTTGCATTTCTCCGCAAAGGCGCTAACTTCCGCATCGGAAAAGGCATTGGCCAGGCTGAACATTGGTGAGGGATGCGCCAAGGAGGCGAATCTTCCCTGTGGCGTTTGTCCCACCCGTTGGGTTGGTGAATTGGCGCGGCTAATTTCGGGATGGGCTTCTTCAAGCAGAATAAGCTCGCGGAACAGCTCATCGTATTGGGCATCGGTAATTTCGGGGGAATCAAGCCCATGGTAAAGCTTGTTATGATGATCAATAAGGGAACGCAAATCCTGAATTCTTCGTAGTGCGTCGCTCATTTTGCTATCCGTCATCGCCGTATCGTTATAGCCCCATTTCCGCGCTAATGGGGAGCATGGCGCTAATCGCCAGCGCGGCAAATTCCTCCAGAGGAATACCGATTTTTTCACATTCAAGGATATTTTCCCTTTTTACCGAGGCGGCAAAGAGCTTTTCTTTCATTCTTTTTACGACGGATTTGGGTTTTACGCTGGTGAGTTTTTTATCGGGATAAACCATCGTGGTGGCCAAGATGAGCCCCGTTATCGTTTCCCCTGCCGCCAGCGCATGTTGAAAAACCGTGCTTCGTTCTTTCCCCGCCGCCATCTCATTGTGCATGAGGATCGCATCCGCAATTTCTTCGTCAAAGCCGTTTGCTAGCAAAATTTCACGGGCCTTCCATCCATGTTGCGACAAGTCGCCACCGACGAGATCAAGGTCAATATCGTGTAGCAATCCCGCTATGCCCCATTTTTGTTCATCTTCACCCAAGCGTTGAGCAAGCGCGATCATTACAGCTTCTGAAGCTAGGCAATGCGCAATCATTCTTTCGTTATTTAAGTTATCCTTAAGCAGGCTAAGGGCTGCTTCTCTGGTGATGGACATGCTTTACCTCCTGATTATTTTACCGTACGGACTACAACGAGAGAGGGCATTCGGCAAGGGTGGATGTGGGCTGGTTGGTTTTGCCATGTAAAAACCCCGAAACAGGATGATATTTTCGGGGTTTTGGTTGCTGCTCTCTTGAAAACAGGAATTTTTTAACCCCCCATGCGTAGTAAGTTAGTTTCTCGCAACCACAAGTCAAGTTGATCGCGGATTTGCAGTATTAGATCCGCAGAGCGTTTGTATGTTCTGTAAAAGTGTCCTAGGTTTTTCAACTTTTCCTGAAACTTCCAGAGCGATTGCATATCATCTTGTTTAACAGCGCTCAGACTCGTGTCGGCGTCGTGGAAGAAGGTATAGATGCGTGGTTTTCCGGTTTTTAAGAACTGCTCGCGGGCAACATCAAATTCCTCCTCGGTAAAATTACCCACCTTGGAACGAAAAAGGCAGACCATGATATCACAGTTCCGTAGGTTTCTATTATACTCATCCTGAGAGCGGGTTCTGGACATCGCGCTATCCGAATACTCCCAGCGCACAACTTGTAAGTAAAATCCCTTCGGCGTTAAAGAATCGTTTTGCCGTCGTAAATAAAGATCAAGACGGTCTCGCTCGTCTAACATTTCTGTAGAAGAAGCGAGGAAGATGCGAACGGGGTTTAGCTCCGCGGGCGGGGTGCTTTTGTAAACAGGGGGAGGTTCATTACTTCTGGCAATGACACTAACGCCATCCAAAAGCTCCAAAACAGCCATCTCTGCGTATTCTTTCGGACATTCTATCGTTTGCCTTTTGTTTTCCTTGCGTCTAACTAACTCTTCATATTCAAAAAAATGTGGGTCGGGAGCTTTCATACATGCCGAGCAATGGCAGGGGATCAGCTTTTCGCTCTTGCCTTTTAGCCCCGTGAAGGAGTCGTTTAAGGCATCCATATCCGCGCTAATAACGCTTAAAAGCTCTTTCCTTGTTACTCCCCGTGCTCGCAATTCAATCTCTCCGTGCTTGGGGGTCCGTCTGACTATCGCTGAGGCGCTCCCGCTTTCAAAAAGGGCGCCATCTTTCCAAGCGAGTTCGGGATTGCGAATGTAGCGGTGTAAGCGAACAATCAAACGGGAAATGATACCATCAGGCAAAAACTCATAGCGGTAGCGCAAGCATAGATCCCCCGGCTTACCCCAATTTAGCACTCCCGAAGGCGTGCCCGGCAAAAGTAGCTGCGGCGCCAACCAGGTATGCTCCTTAGTACCGGGAAGTTCATAGCAGATTTCAAACTTTTGCATCAGGGCGAGCAGTTCTTCGTGCTTCGCGTTATAACGCTCTTCTTGCCAGAGGCGTTGGCAATCAACCTTGGTAAAACGCCCGCGATTTTCTTTTATCGTCTCGTCATCAAGGATACGAAACACGGCGTTAGTTGCCCAATCGTTTTGCAGGATGATATCGCGTCGGAGGAGGGGATCATCCTGAAAATGCAGCAAAACGCCTATTGCATGCAAATGACGGCTTAAATACAGTGCCCTTTCTCTGTTGTTTCCCAGATGCCGGGCGCATATGGTGAAAAATTCTTCTACGGTGATGTACTCCTTTTTTTGTGCCAGCTCCTCTATCTCGGCGCGCACCTTGAGCCAACCCTCCGGAAATTTTTCACCAATGTCGCTAAGCCCTGTGGCTTGGCGCTCAATTTCTTTACGCAGGGCATCAACGGATTCCTTCATCGCCAAATTACCGCGAAAAACAGCGGGGTGCACATTGTCAAAGTGTTGGTGAATACCGTTAATGTCGATATTCTTACTCCTTCCTCCCTTTTCATTTTGGAAGATGAGCACGGGGCTATGCCCGCCCAAGATATCCACCCTATCCAACCACCTCTTAAAGCCTTCATCATAGATTGAGGTATCATCACTGCGAGTATCATCCACCAGAAGGTAGAGCGAGCGATTGGTTAAAAAGAACTGGTGGGTGGCGTGATAGATCTGTTGCCCTCCAAAATCCCAAACATTGAGGCGAAAATCCTTCCCCTCCGAGGTCGGGAAGCTGTGTTGGTGTACCTCAATGCCCCGTGTGGTTTCATCTTCTTCGGGCAAGTCCAACTCCGGCTGATACAGGCGCCTCAAAAGGCTGGTTTTTCCCACGCCGCCCTCACCGATGATGAGGAGCTTAATTTCCAAGAGATGCCCCTCCTCACCCCTTGCCAACTCCTCAAAATAGTTCAGAATCGCTTCATTTCCCTGCGCCACAACATGAGGAGATGGTTTTTTCAACGGGCAACCATAAACATAGATTCCACTCTCCCCAGGATATGATACCCACTTCACGGGGACGCCTTTACGAATCAAAGCTTGCAGCGGGGATAAATCGGTAACAGTGGTATTCCCAAGGTCAAGCAATTGCAGAATGGTCAAATTCTTTAGCGGGGATAAATCGGTAACAGTGGTATTCCCAAGGTCAAGCAATTGCAGAATGGTCAAATTCTTTAGCGGGGATAAATCGGTAACCTTGTTATTCCCAAGGTTAAGCGATTGCAGATTAGTCAAATTCTTTAGCGGGGATAAATCGGTAACCTTGTTATTCCCAAGGTTAAGCGATTGCAGATTAGTCAAATTCTTTAGCGGGGATAAATCGGTAACCTCGGTATTATTAAAGTCAAGCGATTGCAGATTGGTCAAATTCTTTAGCGGGGATAAATCAGCAACATAAGTGTAGCTAAGGTCAAGTTTTCGTAGCCAGACAAGTTTGCCAATCATCGCGGGAAGCGCACTTATTCTTAAATGGCTCAAGTTAAGACGAATATTCTGGCTTTGTTTGTTCAGGGCAATGCGCTTTTCGGCTTCACGATAGATAGTGGTCTTATAGCCTTTTATTCCTTTCATAACTCTACCCCCTCCAACAAAACGATTGGTGGGCAGTTACCCCAGTTAGCGGATGCTTTACAAGCACCAAAACCCGATACCAGCCCCTGCATAACCGTGTTTCTCCCTATCGGCAACGCAAGCATCCGTTTGGGCACGATGCCGATGATTCAATTGTTGCATCGTTTTTGGGACTCTCGTCTTCACGGGGTTGCGTTTTCGTGCGGTAAAAAATTCCCCCAATGTCTTTTGCAAAAGTGCGCCGATTGTGCAACGGCTCTGCCAGTTTTTGTTATCAGAATCGCTGTTTTTGCGGAGGAGCAACAATGAATATCGCCGATATTGATACCAGCGCGGTGAAGGGTTTTTTGGATCGCGAAGAAGCTTTATGTTTGCATCGCGTTGCCCAGATGGCGGGGAAAAAAGGAAACTGCTTGGAGATTGGCAGTTACTGCGGCAAATCAGCCGTTTATATCGGTCTGGCATGTAGAGAAAACGGCGCGAAGCTCTATAGCATTGACCACCATCGTGGTTCTGCGGAGCAACAATTGGGAGAAGCGTATTATGACCCAGAGCTTTACGATGCAGCGCAATGTTGTATTAACACCTTGCCGCATTTTCTCACGACGCTGGAAAGTTTTTCCCTCGTTGATAGCGTTATTCCCATTGTTGGAGATTCGGTTAGCGTCGCCAAATCGTGGAATGAAGCGTTAGCGTTGGTTTTTATCGATGGCGGGCATTCGTTTGCCGATACCTACAACGATTATAATGCGTGGGCTTGTTGCGTAATGCCGGGAGGTTATTTGGCGATTCACGACATCTTTGCTACGGCAACGGAAGGTGGGCAATCACCTCGTTGGATTCTGCAAGCGGCGTTAGCCTCGGGGTTGTTCCTGCTGGTGGAGCAGGTAAAAACGCTGGCAATCCTGCAACGGACACCCTTGGGTATTGTTCCTGAAGCCATGCTTATGCGCTTTCAGGACTTTGCGTAGTTACCAACTTAAAACATAAAGGAAGTGTGAATGAACAAACAGGTTGCGGGTTTTGTGATTGAACGGGTTGTAGAAATTCCCGAGATGCGGGTTTGCGCCTACGAGGCGAGGCATTTAACGACGGGTGCGGCGTTGGTTCACCTGCAATGCGATGATAGCGAAAACCTCTTTGCCATCGCTTTTAGAACGCCGCCAACGGATAACACGGGGTTGCCACACATCTTGGAGCATAGCGTTTTGGCGGGTTCGCACCGCTATCCCTTGAAAGATGTTTTTAACGAATTGATCAAAGGCTCGCTCCAGACATTTTTGAATGCGTTTACCTATCCCGATAAAACGGTCTTCCCCGTGGCGAGCAATGTCAAAAAGGAGTTTTTCAATCTCGCCCGCGTTTATAGCGATTTGGTCTTTAATCCGCGCCTTTTACCGCAGACTTTTTGGCAAGAAGCGCATCACTATCGCTTTAACGAGCAAGGCGGCCTTGATATTTCGGGAGTTGTTTATAACGAAATGAAGGGAGCCTATTCCTCGGTTAATTCGCTGGCATTCAAGGCGCTACAAGAGAACCTTTATCCCGATACTCTTTACCGTTTTGATTCTGGTGGCGATCCGCAGGAGATTCCCCAGCTAACATTTGAAAATTTCTGCAATTATCATCGCCAGTACTACACCCCCAACAACTGTTTATTTTTTACCTACGGCAACATTCCGCTCAACGAGCAATTGGAGTTTGTCGGTTCCATTCTTCAGGAATTCAAGACGCCACCTTCCCCCGCAACCATGGTGGAGATTCCCTTACAGCCACAATGGCGTGAACCACGAAGTGTAACCGCCTATTATCCCCTTGATGGCAAAGAAATGGCACAGGTTGATGTTGCCTGGTTGCTTCACGATGCCACCGATAAAAAAAATGGCACCTTACTATCTTTGCTTGCTGCCTTACTGATTGGCTCTGCGGCATCACCACTGCGCAAAGCACTGCTTGAATCTCGGCTGGGAGAAGATTTAACGCCAACCAGTGGGATGGAGCAGGAGTTAAGGCAGGGATTTTTTTGTGTGGGGCTACGAGGTGTCAAGCGGGAAAACATTGATAAGGTGGAAGGGCTTATTCTGGAGACGCTATCACGGATAGCGCAAACGGGTTTTGCTGACGATTTAGTTGAGGGAGTTTTTCATCAGACGGAGTTTATCGGCAGGGAAATCACCAGAAAAACCTACCCCTACGGCATCGTTTTGATGAGTAGGATTCTGCAATCTTGGCTCTACGGTGGCGATGCGTTGGCAGGTTTGAACTTTCCGCAATTGATCGCCACCGCAAAAGGGCAGTTGGCGGAAGAACCACGCCTTTTTCCTGAACTAATCACGAAGTGGTTTTTGCAAAATCCCCATCGCCTCACGGTGCGGATGCTCCCCTCGGCAACAATGCTGGCGGATAAAGAAGCGGCGTATCGTCGCGAAATGGAATTGCTCCAAGAGACCATCAGCCACGAACAAGAAGCTGCAATCCGCGCAATGAGCACCCAGCTTGATGCGTATCAAAACGAAAAAAATTCTTCCCTGGCGCTAGCCAGCTTGCCCATGCTAGATGTTGCCGATATTCCCCATGAGGTGGAAAAAATCCCCGTAAAGACAGAGCTTCTTGGTAACAATACCGCTGGTGCTATCCTCCTACGACAGCACAACCTTTTTACCAACGGGGTTTGCTACCTACAGGTTGCCTTTGATTTATCCGCAATTACCCACGAGCAAGTTTTCGCCTGTCCGCTGTTTGCTAAAAGCATCGTAAAATTAGGTGCGGCTAATAATGGCTATGAGGCAATGGCAAAGAGAGTTTCCCGCTTTACAGGGGGGATAGCGGCAAATCTGCATTGCGGCTTGACCGTCCACGGCAAGCTGTGGCGACGGCTGGTTGTGGGCGGTAAATTTTTGGCAGGCGATGTTGTTCCTGCGTTAGCGATTTTAACGGAACTAATTTTAGAGGGTCGCTTGGATGAGGAAAAACGCATAGAGGAGCTGCTCCTAGAAGCAAAAAATGGGCTGGCCATGTCGCTCATTCCTTCGGGGCATCTTTTTGCGAAAACCAGCGCACTGGCGGGAATCTCGGAGTATGGCGCTCTGGAAGAAATCTGGGGAGGCAAGAGCCAGTTAGACTTTCTTCAGAAAATTGCTGGTAGCTCCGCTACGGGGATGGATGAACTCATTACCTCCATTGCCTCGCTAAGACAGGCCATTTTGCAGCAAAACGCTGCTATCATCAACATCACGGCGGATGATGCAAGGATCCAGAGGCAGATTGCGGAGGGGATAGAAGCGACCCTAAAGCGCTTGCCAAGGGGGATAACGGAGGATAATTTGCGGCTACAATGCGCTCCCCGCAATATCGCAGTTGCCGTTCCTGCTGATGTTTGTTTTGTTGCCAAAGCGTTCAAGGCGCCAAGCTATACGCATCCATTAGCTCCCTTTTTATCTGTGTTGGCTCAGTTGTTGAGCAACAGCTATCTTTACCAAGAGGTGCGTGCCATCGGAGGAGCCTATGGCGGTTTTGCCAGCTACGATGCGGGTGGTGGCTCGTTTTCGTTGGTATCTTATCGCGACCCTCATCTTCTGCGGACGATGGATGTTTTTGAGAAAGCGCCACAAGCTTTTGCTTCCCTCGTACAGGATAAGACGGAGGTGAAAAAAGCGATCGTGGCAACGGCAGGAAGAATGGAGAAACCCTTGGATCCTTCGGGGAGGGGATTTCTCTCTCTGCTAAGATATTTTAACGGTTTGGATGAGGAAATGCGTCAAACTTTTCGTGAGGCGCTACTCTCTGCCCGTCCCGAAGACATAAAAACTGCATCAGATTATCTTTTTTCTCAGAACCAATATTCCTATGGTGTGTATGGTTCCGAAAAGAGACTGCAAACAGAACTTGCCGATAAGGGCTTTACCCTTCGTTAGTAAGGGCAGAGCAGTGGTACTGGTGCGCTGCCTTGATTTTTTTATGGGTGGGCGGTATGCGTAGCACACTAGCGGAGCCCGCAAACATGGAAGCCCGCAGAGGAGGTTTATCATGGAAGAGATCAAAGTTGGCGAAGTTGTGAAGTTTTTTGCAAAGCCGAGCGTTGCGGCGATTAAGATAGTTTCTGGTGAAATCGTTGCCGGAGATAAGGTGCGCTACCTCGGGCATACCACCGATTTTAGCGACACGATCGCCTCAATGGAAGTAAACAACCAGAAGGTAGAAAAAGCCGTTGCGGGTGATTTTATCGGGGTAAAAACCAGCGACAAAGTGCGTCCTGGCGACGAAGTTTTTAAGGTTTTATAGTGGTATCTCTCCAAGGAGCGGGGTGTCGATGGAGCGATTAGCAAACGCAGAAGTGGAATCCTTCGCCTACCTCGCTCGCTTTGAGGGAGTGGATATCAAGCAGGGATTGGCTTCGTTGGAAGCCCTCTTGGCATCGCTCTCTTCCCCACAGTTTGCTTATCCCAGCATTATAGTCGGCGGCACCAATGGCAAGGGTTCCGTGGTCGCAATGCTTTCCGCAATTTTTTCCCGTGCGGGGCTTTTTGTTGGTTCATACACTTCTCCCCATCTCTGGCGTTTTAATGAACGAATCCGCTTAGAAGCGGAATGCATTTCCGATGCGGAGATTGCTTCGCTAATAAAGACCATCAAGGCGCATCCCCATCAAGATGTTACTTGGTTTGAGCTTGTTACCGCGATGGCCTTTTTACACTTCCGTTTACATGCCGTGGATCTTGCCGTGCTGGAGGTTGGCATGGGGGGCAGGTTGGATGCGACAAACACCGCCAAGACGGTTATCTCCGTGATTACCAATATCGCCTTGGACCATCAGGAATATCTGGGTAATACCGTTGCGGAGATTGCCCAAGAAAAGGCGGGAATCATCAAAGATGGCGGCGTTTGTATTACGGGGGAGCGCAAAGAGGAAAGCCTGGCGGTGATTGCCGATAAAGCGAAATCCGCATTACTTTTACGGATTGATGAGGATTTTTCCTTTGCAGAAAGCGCATCAGGGCTGATTTATCGAAGCAAGCATTTTCCGCCGATAACGGGGATACAACTGGCGTTACGAGGTCCTCACCAAAGGGATAACGCTTTGTGCGCGATAACGGCGGCTTTGCTTGTTGGTAAACGCTATGGCTATGATATCAGCGCGGATAGTATCAGAGGGGGTTTGCGCGATTGCCACTGGCCGGGGCGCTTTGAGATAATTGCACAAAAGCCCACGGTGATTTTCGACGGCGCCCATAATGTTGCGGGTATGTCGGCTTTGGTGGCAGCGCTACAAGAAGAGTTCCCCGAAAGAAAAATTGTGGCAATAGTCGGATTTTTGCGTGGCAAGGATTATCGTGAAATGCTCCGAGTGCTCTCCACCATCGCAACCAGAATAATTGTCGTTGCTCCGTTTTCTCCTCGCGCTTTGCCCGCACAGGAAGTTATGGAAAACTGCGGCAGGGAGATAGAGATTTTAGAAAGCGCCGCAAGCGCCCTGGATGCCTATGAACGCGCCCGTGCCTTGGCGCTCAGAAATGAGGGGATTATCTGTTTTGCGGGTTCGCTCTTTTTGGCGGAGGCCATTAAGGATCTTTTCCCCCAACGGGTGTCGCGATAATTTGTAGCAATCGTCGCAAGCATAGTGTTCCAGATTTTGCTTGATAGACGCAGGAGACCGCTCATAAAAATTAAGCATGTCGGGGTAAAAAAATCTTTGATTTGTCAGCGGTAAATGATACCCGCCCTCACCCTGCGGTGTTTTGTAAAGGAATTCCTTCTTTGATGAATAGATCGTTGATTTCGCTAAAAATCCTGTTTTTTCTTCTGGTCGTAATTGCGCATTTTTTCGCGACGAATGGGTTTGCCGCTTCTCCCCAAACGACTAAGGGGCTAACCGCTGAAGAACGACAGGTGTATCTACAGAATAAACCTGAACCCCCGCCTACCTTTGATATTCGTCCCCCTGTTTGGGAGATTGAGCAGGGCATGATGATCAACATGACGGGAAAGCTAACGGATGCTACGGGTAATCCCCTCGTGGGGGTTCAGGTCTCTCTTGTTGGCGGTGAGGCAACAGTTTTTTCCGATACGCAGGGCGTTTTTTCCTTTCCCTTGTTGCTTGCCAATAACTCCGTGTTACACGCTTCCCATCGGGATTTTGTCCCCCGTTTTTTTTATCCCCTGCCGCGAGATATCCAGGGAGATATTCCTGTGCTGGTGATGGAAAGAGCCCCAGCAACAAAGGCTGATTCGGCCATACTAATCGTTGAAGGGGATGCCTTTGGTTACGATAGCAACGCGCAAGTTGCCACGGCCTACGGATCCGTTGTCGCTTCGCAGCCAAAATCTTGGGAAAGGCTCAAGGCCAAAAGCATATCCTTTAACTCCGCCACACAGATGGTTAACGGTTCTGGCGGAGTAGAAGTTAGCGGGGGTAAAGATATCCTGCAAGGTGAACGATTCTTGCTTAACACCACGACTCTTACCGGCGATATCTATAACGCCGATTTGTTTTTATCCGAAGGAAACTATCGTATTACCGCTTCTCTTATCCAAAAAACGGGCAACGAATCCTACCGTACCGTTGATGCGAAGATTACCACCTGTGATGGCGCTTGTCCCGATTGGTATATCAAAGCGGGCAAGGCGGGGGTAACTTTTGACGGTTATGGATACGCCCAAAATGCCGTTTTGTATGCCAATGATATCCCGTTATTCTACGCGCCCTTTTTGGTTTTTCCCGCAAAAAAGACCCGTCAAACGGGATTGTTGGCGCCACATGTTTCCCCCGCCAACGATAGGTTAGGTGTTGATTGGGAATTGCCGCTATTTGTCGCGCTTTCCCCCAGTTTCGATAT
>JAIPED010000023.1 GCA_021737325.1 Deltaproteobacteria bacterium | reverse complement strand
TCCTTATGACGCTAACCGAGGCACAACTCGGACACTTTTTTAGCCATTATTTACAGCCTCCTGTAAATAATCACCCGCTATCTCAATACTGCACTACATTTAAACACTATTTTAACCTCCCAAAATCCGCATTATGCCTAATTTAGTGAACAATCCCGCACAGCGGAGGGTACAATACCCCGCAGCTTGCTTTGGGGTTCATACCCGTGATTGAGGCCATGTCATTTCTTGCCTGTGGCAGTTATAAAGAATTATTTTACAACTGCTTTATGTCAAATCTAACTTACAAGTATTATTTGACAGTTGCCCTCTATCTCTCATTGTTCAACGGTATTTTCCGTCTTCGGCGACCATTTCAACCGGTTACATTTTGTAACCGACTCAATTTTTTTATCACACGACGCAATCGGCACCCCGCTGTTTTCCATCGGGAGATGGAAGTTTTAAGCCGTGATAAAATGTCACAGCTTTACTCATTGATTTTTCCTGTCATTATTTATACCCGCCGCACTAGCATCAGACCGCAACCGAAGGCTTTGGCGGGGCCGATTCCTTTTTTAACTAATGTTACAAATTCTTCCGCATTCCCAACATTCAAAACACCTTGAAAGCTGACCGGCTGAATTTTGCCGGCACGCTCTTCTTTTGTTTTGTAGAACCTTAATGGCGGCATAGGATTAATGGTCAAGCTATCAAGGGTTGCCGCCTCCTTGAATTTGCGTTCCAGCCACAAGCGTTGATCGTCTTCACGAATAAGGGGAACGCGACATTTCTTCGTTTCACCTTCAGCTGTCTTTCTTCCGGCTTCATCATTGATTGTCTTCACTGGATTAGCGATTAAAAGGAAACATAACCGTTGGCCGTCTTTCAAGATTAATTGATAATCCTTGCATGCCTGAATTCTCGCATTGGCATTCGGGTGATACGGTTTTGTTTCTGATTGCAACAGAATCTCTGCATGCAACCGGTCAGCATGTCCAACTCGGAAAAGAAAATCCCTTGCAATCTCTTCATTTTCTGGAAATAAACGCCACAAAGCTCTGTGAATTTCGTAAGGATTGCGGCAGGCGGGACCTGTTATGAATACTCTACTCAGGTACATGGTCACCTCCATAAACATAAAGGTTTCGAGAGGCAAACTGCCGCGGCTGCTGAATCAGCGGCACATCGCGGACACGCTTCATCCGGTTACCTATCTTTTCCTCGCTATATAGAGTCCCGCCGATGGGTTGTATCGCGTTCAAAACCGTTAAAATGTCAGGCGATTGCAGTCGTGATTCAAATAGCGGCCTTGAAATAGGACAGCTACGCCTGCCAAGATAAGGGGTAAAAAGTGGCTGTTTTACCGCGGATTCGATCTGGTTAAGGTGAATCGCGGCATTCGTGTGATTCCACAGCGCAATCGTGAATTCCGCGTCATAAAGATATTCACGCCATGTCTGGATGGTATCATGTTTCTTTAGACCTACATAATCTTCACGCGCATCTTTCACGGTATGATAGTCGCTCATTTTTACGACCTGAAGCCCCTTCAATGTACCGGCGCTACGACGCAACTGTCTCGTGTCCACCCTGACCGCCATACCGATACTGTCCGCAAGATTCTCCAGTCTGTCTTTATCGTTGCGATTAATGCCGAGGCAAGCACCCAGCAATCCAAGAATGCCGCTACGCGTCGGGAAATTGGCCGACGGCCTCAATCCCTCAAAGGTGTGCTCACCCCAGGCTTGCATAGGGCCATGTAACTTAAGAATGAGAAAATCGCGCATAGGCTACCCCTCTTTGTTCGCTTCGCTACCGTTATTTTTTACCCAATTTTCTAGTTCTGCAAGAGTCTTCTTTTCTGTCATGAGTTCTGGCGGTTTTTTGCTGATGGAAAATGCTGCTGTTCGTTCGTCCAAACCATAACCTGTATGAATTTTCCCCCAATATTCATGAAGAGCATCTACTGAAGGTTTCAGAAAACCGCCACCAGGCGCTGCCTTTACCGGCTCTTCAAAGGCATTGGCAAGGGATACCGGTATGTCAGAGAATGATACCATCGCGAGATCGGCCAGGTTATGGGCGGCAAAACTCTGCTGCTTTGCGGAAGGAACTTCTGTCGTGAGCAGATGGAGTAAATGAGTGGCAATCTCAAGTGCTGCATTTCGACTTTCTTGCGTTTCTTCAGACCTAATATCGGGGATAAGTCCTAAATTTAATTGTAACTGTTTAAGATTTAAACTTGCATAGCGATAGAATACGCCACTGGAAAATTCCTGTGTATCAAGATGGCCGGAACCCAATTCCTGAAGGTCGTCAACGGCTGTGAACCAATCAATGTCTGCATCCACTGCATGTGTTGTAATGACATGGGCTACAGCAAGAGCGCCATCGAGTGGCTTCATCAGACCGGAGGCGGCCATACGCCCATGTAATGCTATGTCAACATTGTTTCTTAGTGCATTATATAAACCCTGTAACTGTCCAGTCTTTTCAATAATGGTATAGAAAGATTTGATCAGGCTTCTTTTCTTCTTCTTATCGTTATCGCTGTTTCCGGTAATTGAAAAGAAATCATTGCATAATTCTTTGACGGTTTCATTTGATTGAAGATGATCACACAGCCATTCAACCTCTTCGATACACCATGGGGCTACCGCATCAGCGTGATTTTCATTTGACTGAAAATCACGCTTGTCGGAAAAAAATGTGATCGCTTTTCCAATGATTTCATGAGGGAAGCGTTCAGACAGCTTTTCAATAAGCACGGCTTTGAGGGCTGCTAATTCCCGTGTTCTAATTGATGGCTTTCCTAACTCTTTTTTATAATGAGAACTTGTTCGCACAGTCCGCTTTAAAGACTGGCTGGAAATGCGTACACGGCGCTTTCCGCCAAATATGGCTGACTTTTGCATGTTCATGTCATCGCGGTTAAGACAAGACGGGCTATGTGAAATAAGAATGTGAAAATTAATAAAGTTTTTATCCATTTTTTTATCCTTTCTTCCTGGTTTTTTATTGTTTCGTTTGATTCATGAAATAGTCTTCCAGTAAATCGCGCTTACTGCGTTCATTCCAATACCATAGTGTTTGGGCCGCGGTGTTCCATTTTGCATATGGTTCAACCATCTGCAAAATGCGGCGCAACTGGATCATGTCATTTGGCGAACCGGATCGAATCACCTGGAACAATCGCTTTTCACTGACATTTTTCCCTCTGGCAAGCGCTTTGCCCAAACTAATATCTTCCTCCGTGTGATTGATATATGGTAAGCAAAATATTAAACGCTGATAAGCCTGTTTTTCCCATTCACTGCCAGCCCTTCCGCTATACAAGCGGTAAAACGCCGGCATCTCGAGCAATTCACTTGGCCTGCCAATACGCCTGATTTCCGCTTTCGGACCTGGAGACATTTTCTCCCACATCCTGTATAGCGCCATAAAATCAGGATTTCTCTGTTGCTCCATCATCTCCTCCTTTCTCACTTTGTGGCTCAAGATTGTTTAGGTGTTTGTAGAGTGTTTTCCTCGCAACAGCCATTGTTCGAATCAGTTCAGGATCGTTCAGGTATGGTTGGACAGACTCTCTAAATAAGCTTTGAGCAATGTCTTTTAATGCATGTCGCATTCCTGCAAGTTCTGGTTCTGCGTTTGTGAATTCTATACGTGAAAGGGTATTTTCGATGACCGGTTCAGCGCGTCGGTAAAATTGCGTCTCCGTTGATTGGGTTAGCTTGACCCCCGCACCCTTTATGTCTTTTATGCCTTGGACAAAAACATATATTGCTTTGTAAATTGCATCCCGATACCCACGACCTAATGAAACCATGTGGTGAATAACATTCGTATGGTGATCCCAGCCGTGGTTGAGTGTAAATACTTCATGACATCGTTCCAGGATGGAAGCCTTATTAGCGCGATATCCTCCTATGAGCAGGTGAAGCCGATGGGAATTTGTCCCATAAAGCTTCCGTATTTGAAGGATGACTGCCGCAGGTTGTTGACCTTCTGCATTTGTTTCGTCAATTTCCTGCTTAACAACAAAGCGGCTCAATTGTGTCCAGGCGGGCGCTGCTGTTGTAAATGCTGCGTACTTCTCTTGCTTTTGGTCTTTCTTCGTTGTCATGACACGCGGCGAATGTGGGTGTGGCCATGTCCCGATGATAGTGAAATTGAACTTGGCTTTATTAAATGATTTAAAAACAAAATCGGTTTTTATCCCACAACAAGAACAACTATCGGCCGTAACGGGTGGTTGCATTTCAATATACGCTGGTTGCCAAAAAAGGCCGCGTAAAAAACCAATCTGTTCCACTTTGATTTCACCAGACTTGATCGGTGCTATCCAGGTTGGTTCCTGCCCTCGGGTGCTTTCATGCCAGGGCATATATTGCTGAATTGAATCTTCGGCTAAGACATTTAACCAAATCGTTCTTCGCAGGTGGTCGCCCTGAATCAGGGTTGTAATTGGCGAACTGCCACGCAAACCTGCTTTGAAGCCACCACCAAAGCTTGGTGTACAAGATGCCTGATTAAATAAAGCAACTGCTGTGCACCCTGAACAAAGGCCGTCTGCTAAACCAGCCTGATTGACAAAGCAACTATTGGTTGCACCAGTTACACCGGCAAGCAATTTATCCATATGCGTTACATCTTTTGCTTCGACCCCATGAACTTGCATGAACGGAGACTTGGGATGATCGAGTTGAAACCAATCTGCATAGGGTTGCGCGGCCTTCTCATAATCAGTCTCAGGCAATGGCCTTGCGATGTAATTCTTCAATTCATTAGATGTGACCGGTGTTACCAACGCCTGGGTTATGCATATCAAGAGTTGCATCGCCGCCAGTTCCATGTCGTCACGCGGTAGACATAATTCCCACTTTTTATCTCCACAAAGAAGATGTTGCAGGGTAATTCTCTCGGCTTTGCTACCCTCAAGTTGACGAACCGGTATCCATTCATCATTTAAAAGGTTCATTTCTTTTTCTCCAGTCCAAAGTCCTTGTGATAATTAAAAGTAACGCCTTTTGAAAATGCACCATATCCGTTGCCATCTTTCTCCATTTGTAACCAATATTTCCCGTCCTCAGGTTCGTTAAACCAGTGTTGCCATGATTTGGGTACGCCAACGCTGTTTAGTGACAAACATTCGAGGCGTTTATATTCATCCTGATGTTCCAGTATTGTTCCGTCGAGTAGCATGGTACCTTGATTAGTCTTGCAAAAAGGCACAATCGTTAGGTTCATATCGCCATCACGCGTAATAGCCGTTATGTGTGCGTCCGTGTCTGCAAATGGATTCATGGCAGTTTCAATCATATATCGTGCCTTGTATTTCTGTATTTCTTCAATCTCATATTTAAATTTTTCATAGCCTTCTTCGACTGCTTGCGGTTCATTGCCCCAAGCGTCATCTTTATAACAAGCCTCGATCCATGTACGGTATGCGTCGGGAAAAATGATTTTGCCGTTCGGGGCATCATTTAACATCTGTACCGTCCGCCACAGAAGACGGGTGTTTGCATATATCTTACCGTGCAATCCGTAACTATCATTATCAGGCAAAAGGATCGTGCATAAGGGTGATTCAAATCCGGGCGGGCGATATGGGCGCACATGACGGTGTAGACGTCCGATGCGCTGAAATAAAAGGTCGACGGGACAGAGTTGTGTAATCAGCCAATCAAAATCAAGGTCAAGCGATTGTTCAACAACCTGTGTTGCCACCAGAATCCGCCCCACCGAACGGTTGCCATCTGGTCCAAAAACCTGAATCGCCGATAGTTCTTTCTCCTTGCGATGGGCATAACAATAACGGGCATGGAATAGAACAACTTGCACATCCGTCAATGTGCGCAGTTCGCGCGCTACGCCCTGCGCAATGTCAACGAGATTGCAGACGATAGCAACATGTGCCCCGGCCTCTGCAGCAGCAATCATTCGCCGGAATAAATCTTCATTGGGTTTCATTTCGGAAATATTCAGAGGTTCTATGTTTACAGTTACAACGCTTGGCTGCTGTTCTGGATCAATTGTAAAGAATAACGGATCATCCCCATTTGTCCATGTAACCAGAGGATAGGATGCCTTTTCACCATGAACTGATAAATTTGCGGCCCATGCAGAACATAACTGCCTGCGCTGTCGCTCAGGAAGCGTTGCTGAAAGGAGTATGGCCGAACCACCTGATCTTTTTTGTTGGGTCAAAACCTCTTCCAGCAAACCGTACATATAGGCATCATAGGCATGCACTTCATCCACGATGAGTATGCTTCTTCCTAAACCAAACCCACGCACAAAGCGATGCCGCACAGGAAGCACGGAAATCAGAACTTGATCAACCGTGCAAATACCTATTTGACCCAGAAAAACTCGTTTACGGCTTTCGGCCAGCCATTCAGAACATTGAACCCAGCCGTCTTCACCTTCATAGCCAGCTAAAGCTTTATGCTTGAGTGCGGCAAATGCCGTATTGAAACATGCTGATCCATGCGCCAACAATACATTTGGGTGATCATCAAAAAGTTTAGTCGCTGTCAGTTCAATGCGATTGAGCATGGCGTTTGCCGTAGCTTGTGTCGGCAGAGCAAAAACAATTGAATCGGCCAACCCGGCCTCAACAAGCCGCCATGCGTAAGATAAGGCTGCCTCAGTTTTACCGCTACCAGTAGGTGCTTCTACGATTGTTAACCCTTCTTGTCTCGGTAGGTCAGCTACTAGTGTTTGAACAGAATGTTGTACTGCGCCAGACTTAAGCAATGCTTCAACACCTGAATAAGCATGTGGTTTGGAAATGACGCCAGCAAACTCGGTAATTCTGTTGGCATCGTTGCTATATTTGGCGCTGAAATAATCTTTGAGATTGACCGGGTCTTGCTGATATGTGAAATTTTTATCATCACAACGAGACCCCAGCCAGTCGGATACGGAGCAGAAGCCTGCCGCGAGTGGTGAACATTCCGGCGGCATGTCATTGCGTGAAAGTCCGGCAGGATGAAGGAATATTCTTTCCAGTTCATCAAACCACGCTCTTCTGGTCTTTTGATCTATTTCTGCAAGTTTCTGATCGTAAGCTGATGAAAGTGTCTTGTCAGGCACCGATTCGGCCGATTTGATATGCCCATGATGTCCCATGACCGATTCAAGCCAAACTTTCCACAATGACCATTGTCCTGGTGTAGTTTCGGATGGATTATCAAGAAAAGCTAAGTCTGAAGAGTTGTTGATTGGCTGACATCCTAGTAATTGCGCATGATCCTGAATGAACCAGAAAAGGCCAGATTCGCCATGATAGTAATTTCGGCAATCATGCTCAGAAGGCAGGTTATGATAATATTCTATTTGCGGATAGAGTGAAGACCAGACAGACTTTACACGCAGTTGAAACCGGATATCAAACTTGCCATAGTCATGCAATGCTGTAAAGAAGAGAACCCATGCGCGTGTTTGATTTTCAGGCAAATCTTGATTTAAGGTCCGAAATGACCGCCGTATAGAAGGGCTTGAATCCCACCATTTGGCAACAACCGCCGCCACATCTAAACAGTGGTAAGGCAGAAGATGGTATTTGCCCGTCTCCTTGTCCGCTTTTCCCCAATATCTGTAGTATGAAGGCATCGCTTTCATCATCCCCCCATTACCAACCATATTTCTGCTACCATGCGGGCATCGTCCAAGGCGCGGTGGCGTTGATTCTGATAATACATTCGGTCGGCTCCGAGATTCTGTATCCTTTCGCCAACCCTACCAACGAGGTACTTGTAGACCGTAAGAAGCTTATGATTCATTAGGTGTGGGTAGCGCCTCCGGCTCATCTTAGGGTGCAAATACTCTTGTTTTGAAGCAAGAGATTCAGCCTGCCAAATTCTGCTCGCAAAAATCGCATATCAAAGTCTGCGTTATGCGCAACCAGCAAACTATCAGAAATAAATTCTTTGAACTTGGGGTATATCTGTTCGGGCGTTGGCTGGTCAACAAGCATCCCATTCGTTATCCTGTGAATCTGAGAGACATGGCGGGGAATAAGGTGCTTTACAAAAATAAGACTTTGAAATTCGCTGACTATCTTGCCATCCTCCATAGCTATCGCTCCGATTTCAATGATCCTGTGCCCTTTGTTGTGGTCAAGCCCCGTCGTCTCGACATCCACAAACACGAGCTTGTTGTGATTCGCTATTCCGTCCATTCATTGATACCCTTGCACGACTTATTTCATTGCAAATAGCACAGGGGAGGTTCCCTGCAACCATGTGCTGAATGGATAATGCAACAAAAAATGCAATCACCAAAAAATCTTCCGGAGGCAGCGTTCTAAATGCTGCTGTCTCCGTTGGGCAATATCAACATGGCTTTATTGGCGCCCAATAACTAGCCCCGCGCAGGTTCAATCCGACAAGGAATGGCACGGAGGTTGGGCGTGGCGTATTCCTTGCCCATGTTTTTTACCGAGGTGAGGGCATTGTAATTCGCCTTTAGCAGAGCAAAAAGAGGCGTGGATTTATCCTCAGGAAACCACCAGCCGCTAGCTGCAACAACAACCCCTTCATACAGATCATCGTTGAAGCGCGCCGTCTGGGTGATGCTGCCATGCGCCGTATGAATCAAAACCTCTTCCCCTTCGCCAATGCCGTATTTGGTAGCACAACTACGGCTGATCTCCACCGTAGGGAAAGGAGAGTGCTTGCGCAGGGAGGGAAGCTGGCGACAGGAGGAATGCAGGTAAAATTCACTCTTGGCGGTTGTTAACAGCAAAGGGAATGCTGCACTCGTTGCCTCTTGGCGGTCGTTAACGACAGGGAGCGCATCCAGACCAAACTTTTGCGCAACGCTCAAGGCGAGTTCCACCTTTTTGCTCGGAGTCTTAAAACCGTTCTCACGGTAGCCCCAAAAAGAATCATCACCCTTAAGATAGCCTACCTTAACAAATTCCTCATAGCTGATACCCGTCGGCGCCAACAAATCGGTGAGAAAATCCTCGTGGTTTTCATGCCAAAGCTGAGGATCGCTAATGAGCTTTCCCAGCTCGTTAATTATCTGTCCATCGGGGCGACATTCCGCAGGGGGTTCAACAACCTTCGGCCGCGCAAGAACATACCCATGCCCCAACCCATAATGCCCAATATCGTTTATCTCGTATTGCGTCGCAACGGGGAGGACGATATCGGCAAGGGCGGCGGTGGGTGTCAGGAAAACATCGGCGCAAACGATAAAATCTAACTTGGCAAAGGCCTGCAAGGAATAAGCCGTATCGGCGTAGTTGACAACGGGATTAGCGCACATAATGTAGGCCGCCTTAACAGGATAGGGAACTTCTTCCACAATCGCTCGGCGAAAATAGGCGGGGGCAACCGTCATTAAGCGCGGAATTACCCCGTAGTGGTTGCTGATCATTTCTTTTCTTTTATCGGGAATAAGGTCGGCGCGGACAAATTTCCCCAAGCCCATTATCGGCGGGTCGTTCGCTTCGACATTGCCACCGGGCACCGCAAGATTGCCGCAAATTGCCATCAGGCAAATCAACGCACGGGTTATGCTAAAGGTGTCGCTCAGGTGCTCTATCGCGTTTCCCCAGTGCAATCCCGCAGGCTTGGCTTCTGCATAGGCCCTAGCCGCCAAGCGGATGGCTGGAGCATCAACGCCGCATTTCGCGGCGATGTTTTCTGGTGAGTATTCGCGCACCGCTGCGGCAAGCTCCGCAAAACCAATCGTCCAATTTTCCACAAAATTTTTATCGTATAACCCCTCGCTGATAATCACATTGATCATCCCAAGAGCGAGCAAGCAATCGCCTCCTGGAAGCACCCTGAGCCAATGATCCGCCCGTTTGGCTAGAGAAGTGCGACGAGGATCAATCACGATGAGTTTTGTTCCGCTTTTAACTTGCTCGATAAGTAAAGAGCAAATCTCCCCTTCTTCGTTGGTGGCAGTGGCGTTACTCCCCCAGAGCATGAGCAGTTCGCTACGATGATGCAAATCAACAACGGGATAAAACCCGCAGGTGTGTAAGCCTGTTATTTCACGCGGGGCATGGCAAACATCTTGAGAAGCAACAACATTGGGAGAGCCAAAGATGTTGGCGAGCCTTATTAGCAAAAAATGCTCCAACCCCTTGGGCATTCCCACGCAAAAGGCAACCGCACGGGCACCATAATCGGCCTTGATACGAAGAAAGTTGGCGGCAATTTCTCCTAGCGCTTCCTCCCACGAGATTCTGCGCCAGCGATTTTCTCCACGAGCGCCAACCCGCTTTAACGGATAAAGTAATCTATCTTGGTGGGTGAGTTTTTCGGCGGAAGCTAACCCTTTCTGACAGATATACCCTTTGTTGAGAAACCCTTCTTTAGCACCGGCGATCTTAACTATTTTGTTATCCTCCACGGTTACGGATAGCAAACAACCGCCATGATCCATCCTGGCGCAATGCGTCTTAAAAATGCTCATTTCCCCACCCCCCATTCATGACTCCTGAGAGTGGCGGTATCCAAGCAACGGCGCTCTAGTCAACGAAAAAGATTAGGTGGGAATGTGCTGATCCGTTCACAAAATGACTTCCACCTTGACTTTCACCACCTGCTTCTATAGGCGGCGACAAACTGTCGCACAATATCCACTAAGAAAGGAATGTGTTGTATGGGAAAATATGAATCTGATGCCGTCAGAAACATCATCCTGATCGGTCATGGAGCTGTTGGTAAAACAACCCTTTGTGAAGCAATGCTACACACCGGCGGAAAAACAGACAGGCTAGGCAAGGTTGATGACGGTTCCTCTTGCATGGACTTTGAACCCGAAGAACAAAAACGCCGAGGTTCGATTAACAGCGCTTTTAATTTTGTTGAACGGAACAAGCATAAAATAAATATCATTGATACCCCTGGGGATGCCAATTTTGCCTATGAGGTGGAGAGTTGTATGGCGGTTGCCGATGGTGCGGTATTGGTCGTTGATGGCACCAGTGGAGTGGAATTCCAAACAGGAAAAGTTAACTCGCTCGCGGAGAATAATAAAGTTCCTCGTATCATTTTCATCAGCCGCTTAGACCGCGAAAGGGCAGATTTTTACAAAGCGGTGGACAGCCTCGCTGCCAAGCTTGGTATTAAACCAACACCTTTATTTCTTCCCCTTGGTGCAGAGGCAAATCTGGAAGGCTTGATTGATCTGGTTAACGAAAAGGCTTTGATTTTCTCTGGCAACGCCAAGGGTGATGATTACACCATCGCCGAAATCCCCGCAGATTTAAAAGAAACTGCTAAAAAGTACCGTGATTCCATGGTTGAGGATGTGGCGGAATCCGAAGAAGCCCTGATGGAAAAATATCTCGCCGATGGCGATTTGAGCCTTGAAGATTTAAAAAAGGGAATCCGCGGTGCGCTTATTGGCAATTCCCTTGTTCCCGTTGTTTGTGGAGTGGCAACCAAGAGCTTGGGGATTTCTCCGTTGTTAGATGCTATCATTGATTACATGCCCTCTCCTATTGATCGTGGAGCGATTACGGGAGCAAAGCCCGACGGTGCGAAGGAAGAGCGCCAACCTCAAGCAAATGCACCATTTTCCGCCTTGGTTTGCAAAACCCTCGCCGACCCCTACGCGGGGAAACTGACCATATTTCGTGTTTTTTCGGGCTCGTTAAGTGGTGAGGCTTCGGTATTCAACCCCAATAAAAAATGTACCGAAAGGTGCAACAGCGTCTTTTTCCTTGAAGGAAAGACACAAAAGCCTGCCGAAGCGCTTGTCGCGGGTGATATTGCGGCGGTGGCCAAGCTGAAAGAGACAACAACGGGAGATACCCTCTGCAACGAAAAAAACCCCATCTTGCTTCCCCTGCCCAACCCTGCTTCGCCCGTGATGTCCTTTGCGGTTGAACCAAAGTCTCGCGGCGATGAAGAAAAAATCGTCTCCTCAATCAATAGGCTCATTGAAGAAGATCCCTCGTTAAAATTTTTCCGCAACGATGAAACCCATGAGATGATCCTTTCTGGTTCTGGGCAGGTGCATATTGAAGTTACTGTGGAAAAAATGAAGCGCAAATTTGGCGTGGAAGTTAATCTCAAAACCCCTAGGGTCCCCTACAAAGAAACCATCAAGGGGAAAACAAACCTCCAGAGCAAGTATAAAAAGCAATCGGGAGGCCGCGGACAGTATGGCGATTGCTGGTTGGATATTGAGCCTGCGCCAAGAGGAACGGGATTTGAATTTGCGGATAAAATCGTCGGCGGCGTTATCCCGCAACAGTACCGCCCTGCGGTGGAAAAAGGCATTGTGGAAGCAATGGCCGAAGGAATTATCGCCGGTTATCCGGTTGTGGATGTAAAGGTTTCTTTGACTGATGGTTCTTACCACACCGTAGATTCCTCCGAAATGGCGTTCAAAATCGCGGGCTCGATGGGCTTCAAAAAGGGTTTCATGGATTGCCAGCCGATACTCCTTGAGCCTATCGCGAATATTGAAGTGGAAATACCCGAAGAGTACATGGGTGATGTCATCGGCGATTTAAACAGCCGCCGCGGCAGAATTGCGGGAATGGAAACCAGAGGAAGCAACGCCATTGTCAAGGCACAAGTCCCTCTTGCCGAAATCCAAAAATATGCTCCCGATCTTCGTTCCATGACCTCCGGTAGGGGCTCTTTTAGCTATGTGCATTCCCATTATGAAGAACTTCCCGCACATCTCACGGAAAAAGTCATCGCCGAAGCCAAGAAGGAAGAGGCAGAAAAGAAATAGCCACGCCTCGCTAATGATGCGGAAACATGCAGGATAGTGAATGCTTATCAAATCATCTGACGCTGTGGTTGCGTGGCGAGAATGGAATTAGGGAATGATAAATGCCTGTGCTGTTTTAACCATCTCCGATAGGGGGTTTGCGGGCGAACGCGAGGATGCGAGCGGCAAGGAAGTTACGCGGATATTAACCGATAGCGGCTTTGCCGTGATCCATCAGGAAATCATCCCCGATGAAGTGGCTCTCATAGCAAAGACTCTCGTCATGCTTGCTGACGAAAAACACCTGCCGCTGATAGTAACAACGGGGGGAACGGGGGTTTCTCCCAGAGATGTTACCCCAGAGGCAACGCTATCCATCATTGAAAAGCAAATCCCAGGGATGGCTGAAGCAATGCGCCTGGCAAGTATGCAGAAAACCCCACATGCAATGATCTCACGGGCTGTTGTGGGAATTAGAGGGATAACACTAATTGTTAACCTCCCAGGTAGCCCCAGGGCCGCCAGAGAAAACCTCGCCGTAATCATGCCCGCCCTGCCCCATGCCATTGCTAAGATCCAAGGTGATAGTAGCGATTGCGCCTCTTAAAATAACGAGGACTATTTCACAACTGCACCGTTTGGCTTGCTGTGGTCCTTCGCGCACTCGTCTTCACAAGTGCAAGCTCCGCGGGGCAACCGCAAAAAACAAAATGCAACAGAATAACGCAGCCAGAGGTGCCTGAAATGGTTTGATTATTTTAGCGGCATATAAGCTCCTGCCTTTGTTCCTGTTTGAATGAATAAAGACTCTTGCACAACTGTACCTCTTTGCTTCCGACCGTCATTCCCGCGAAAGCGGGAATCCAGAGGTGTTTGAAATGTTTTAGTTATTTTCTTTAATCGAGGAGCCTTTTCTTTCGTTGGTGTTTGATGAACGAGTTGCGCAAGGGTATTGAATAGTTTGTGCAAGGAACTTTGGCGGTACGCAGGCATGTGAGTATTGCCGTGCCTTTTTCCGAGCTTTTTTATGAGTCTATGCTGCTCCGACGAAAAAAATAATCCAACTATTTTAAGAAGCTATGGGGGGGAAACTTTTACAGGAACAACAGGAAACAAAAGGGCACAATCTGAAAATATCTTTCGGTAATAATTTTCCATAACTTCCTGCTTCTACCTTGACGGCTCAAAGGGCTTTTGTTAGCGGTGCCAATCCCTTTGCAAAGGTCTCATGTCTCCATGAACACCAGTTTGTTATTTAAAAGGATCGGGCTGTTTGTCATCGCACTGGTTTGTTTCTTCGCAGTGCTTGTCTTGCTCCAGAAGACTATATCTTCCTCAGCAAGATACCAAAGATTAGACTTTGTTAGCACCTTTGAGGAACGGGCAAAAGTGCTATTGCCATTCTTGGCGAATGAAACTTCCATAGGTTATTTTTTTGCCGTTAGTTACGAGGCGGCAAAGGGTAGAAATTTTGCTCCCCCACCGGGATACGCGGATGGAGAGGCAGCAGAAAACTCTGCCCGTGGTTCGCTCATGAACTATGCCATGCGCCCCCACGGTGCGATCATGAATCTGGAAGAAATGACCGATATCCTTATCGTTGACTTTATTCAAAACCAGGGAAAGCCGTTGTCGCAATTGCATATCCGCTCAACGACCTACTCGCTGGTACAAGACTTTGGCAACGGACTGTCAATATATCGGAGGCAACGGTGATTGCAACACTCAGCTCTTTCATGGCCTCATCGCTCATTGGGGCTTGCATTCTAACCTTCTTTTTGCCGAAAAACGCCAAACCTTCCGTTGGCCATTTTGTTTTGTATCTTGCTCTCGCCTTTGGTCTTGGAGTGGCTGTTTCTTCCTTGATCCTTTTCGTTTTTCTGCATTTTTCGCCGATAAAATTCTTTCCGCTATTTGAGGTTGCTTGCGCCCTTTTATTTGCAATTGTGGTTATGCTCAAATTTCCCGTCAAGATTTTGTGGCTCCCCTCGCGCCCCCAAAATATAACCATTCCCGAAACAATACTCTCCGTAATTATCGTTGCCGCTTTTGCAATTGTACTGCTTGTTTATCTTATCTACTTCCCCCTTGAACCACACGGGAAATGGGATGCTTGGGCTTCGTGGAATAGCGCCGCCCGCTTTATCTACGGGAGTATGGGGATTGTTGATAGCTATCAAACATTCTGGAAAACGCTTGGGGCGCAATCCTCTTATCCCTGGCTCTATCCTCTATCGGTAGCAAAGGCTTGGGCATACGGCGGGCAAGTTGAACAGGCAGCTCCGCTAGTCTTTAATGCGCTGTTCGGTTTGGCGATAAGCGGTGTCGTTTTTGGCTTTTTGTGTACAGTCAAGGGCCGATTGACCGGATTATTCGCGGTCTTGTTCCTTCTTGGTTGTCCTTTTTTCTCTTTGCATATCCTCGCTCAATACGCGGATATAGCCCTCGCCTATTACTTCGTAGCGGCTCTGGTTACCCTGTGCCTAGCGACCGACAAAGAGCATGGGAAGTTTTTGGCGCTATTGGGAGCCTTTGCCACAATCGCGGCCTGGACAAAAGATGAGGGGTTGCTCTTTCTTCTCGTTATCTTCCTCGTCTTTTGCATCTATGTTGGAAGGGATTATGCCAGCGAAAAACGGCTAAAAGACAGCGGCACCAAGGTGCTATTATTCTTGGGAGGCGCTTTGCCGGGGTTACTCTTGCTCTTCTACCACAAAGTGTTTTTCATTGAGCGAGCCTCTAGTTTCCTTAGCGAGCAAAGCAGAGCGTTAATAGATTTTATTTTAGATTTAGATAGGTATGCAACCGTAGTAACTGCCTTTATAAAAGAAGCTTTTCTCTTTTCTGTTGCCAATGTTACCTTTATGAGTTCGGGCATCGTGTTATTGATCATCTATGCGCTGGTTGTCGGCAGAGAGAAGGTTGTCTCTTGGCGCTCGCCATTGGCGTTGCCTGCGGTCGTAACATTACTGATGCTGGGGGGATATTTTGCCGTATTTATAATCACCCCGGCTCCGTTGCAATGGCATTTGGACACCCTGCTTAACCGTCTCTATCTTCAACTTTTTCCCCTAATGATCGTCGCCTTTTTAGCTATGCTCAAGGCCCCCGATGCGATTTTTCGTGAAAAGGTTTTCCTTGATCTTCCACCTAAAACAATGCCGTTAAATAAAAATAAAAGAAAAACAAGAAGATAGCTCGTATCAGTTAGAAATAAAAACATCTAAAAATAAAGAAGGATCGATAAAAACATGAAGCTATCCGTCATTATTCCCTGCTACAATGAGGAGGGAACGATAAAAGAAATCGTCTCTACCGTTATTGCCGCCGCCCCCCAGAACAAGGAGATCATTATTGTTGATGATTGTTCGACCGATGGTACCCGTGCGATACTTGCCAACGAAATAGCCCCCTTGGTGGATAAGATTGTATTACACGAAAAAAACAAGGGTAAAGGGGCAGCGCTAAGAACGGGTTTTGCCTTGGCCTCTGGAGATGTTGTTATCGTTCAAGATGCCGATTTGGAATATGATCCCCGTGAGTATCAGCTTTTGATGGAACCAATAGCAGAGGGGAAAGCGGATGTAGTTTATGGCTCGCGCTTTCTTTCGCATCGCCCCCATCGTGTACTCTTTTTCTGGCACTATGTGGGTAACAAGTTTCTCACCCTGCTATCCAACACGCTAACCAACCTAAACCTAACCGACATGGAAACTTGCTATAAAATGTTTCGGCGCGAGGTTTTACAACAGATAAGGATTGAGGAAGACCGTTTTGGTTTTGAACCAGAAATAACCGCAAAGATAGCCAAAATGAACCTCCGTATATACGAGGTAGGAATCTCCTACTACGGTCGCTCATATGCCGAAGGTAAAAAAATTGGCTGGCGCGATGGTTTTCGCGCCATCTATGCGATTGCTAAATATGGCATCTTCAAGAAATAATAGTCACCAACCAAAAAAACTATCTTATCTATTCGATATTATTCACTGTTGTTGAATTTTAGGCATGAAACAGCATATCATGGATAACTGCTTGACAAAGCTTTGCGGCAACTATATCAGACTAAAAAAGTATTATTAATCTTGTTTGGTGATGTTGATGATGATACTCACAAAGGCTGGAGAATATGCTCTGCGTTGCATGATATATTTGGCAGCTCATGCTGACCAAGGAATAACGACGCGTCGGGATGTTGCACAGGCGATGAATATTCCTACCTCTTTTTTGGCCAAAATTGCACAACGGTTGGCACGCGTAGGATTGCTCCAAATTGTGCAAGGTGCACGGGGCGGTTATCGTCTCTTAAAGCCAGCTATCGCGATTAGCATGCTGGAAGTGGTCGAAGCTGTAGAGGGGGAAATATTTCTTAACGAGTGCTTGCTAAGGAAGGAGAGCTGTTCCCGCGTTGGCACCTGTAAAGCCCACATAGTTTGGAGCAAAGCGCGCACAAATCTTCGGGCGACTCTGCAACAAGCAACTTTGGCGGATCTCCTTAGCTCAGAAGAAGCAACATCTGGTTCCGATACCAGTGATAGATAGATAAGCAGTGGGTAAAAGTAACAATTTAAGGGGGTGTAGTTATGGATGTTCTCTTGTTGTCGCGGTTGCAGTTTGCGTTTACTACTTTCGTTCATTTCATCTTTGTGCCGTTGACCCTGGGGTTATCTATCTTGGTGGCGTACATGGAGACCAAGTATCTCCGAACGGGCAACGAAGTTTACAAACAGATGGCAAAGTTTTGGGGAAAATTGTTTTTGATTAACTTTGCACTAGGTGTGGTTACGGGGCTCGCTTTGGAGTTTCAGTTTGGAACCAATTGGGCAAAATATTCCGAATATGTGGGTGACATTTTTGGTTCCTTGCTTGCCATTGAAGCGACTTTGGCTTTCTTTTTAGAATCCACCTTCATTGCCGTGTGGTTTTTTGGCTGGCGCCTTCTTCCACCAAAACTTCATAATTTGAGCATCTGGATCGTCGCTGTGGCGACAAACATTTCCGCCTTCTGGATATTAATGGCTAACGGCTGGATGCAAAATCCAGTCGGCTATGTCTTAAATAACGGTCGGGCAGAATTGGATAATTTTTTTGCTCTGGTGAGCAACCCCTTTGGCTGGCAACAATTCCTCCATACGCTGTTTGCCGCCTATACGATCAGTGGTTTTTTTGTTTTGGGGATTTCAGCATGGCATCTTTTTCGGGGTAGCAATGTTGACTTTTTTAAGCGTTCATTTCGGATTGCCGCCCCATTTACCGTAGCTTTTACCCTGTTACTCTTGGTACAGGGTCATTATCATGGCTCTAATGTCGCCAAATACCAGCCGGTGAAGCTGGCAGCCATGGAAGCGCACTGGGAAACAATGAGCAAGGCGCCGCAATACCTGATAGCCATTCCAGATCCGGCTAATGAGCGCAACCATCTTCAACTTTTCCCCATCCCGGGGGGAATGTCACTGTTAGCCTATCATTCATTTGATGCAGAAGTGATGGGATTGCGGGATGTTCCTGAGGGGGACCGTCCACCAATCAGCCTAACATTTTTCTCTTTTCGAGGGATGGTTGGTTTAGGGTTATTGCTACTCACCTTCTCCGCTTGGGCATGGTGCCGCCGTAAAGAACCAGAGCTATCGCCAGCACTTATGCGTCTCCTTCCCTGGATTATTCCCTTGCCCTACATTGCCTCACAGCTTGGCTGGATAGTTTCCGAGGTAGGTAGGCAACCGTGGGTTGTTTACGGCGTTCTGCGTACACAGGCAGGGGTTTCCACGGGCATTAACATGCCACAGGTTGCATTCTCTTTTGGAATGTTCATCTTGCTTTACAGCTTACTCGTCGCCGTGGGTATTTACCTGTTGATGCATCATGGAAGAAAAGGTCCCCAATAGGCTACCTTGATCTGTAACTTCATATTTTAATGTTGGACATGATGATAAAAATTGCGGACCTACATTAAGTTTATTGAATTTTTCTGATGTTGTGGCTCCCGAAATGACTCGCACAATCCCATCTTTCAGATGGTAAAAATGAACGATAAAAAGGAGATGCTCAATGATGCTGGAAACAACTTGGTTTATCCTTTGGGGTGTTCTTTGGGCTGTATATTTTGCCTTGGATGGATACGATTTAGGTTTGGGCACCATGTTGCCTTTCTTGGCAAGGAAAGGCATGCAAGGTGAGCGAGATCGTCGGCTCATTTACAATGCCGCCGGGCCATTTTGGGATGGTAATCAGGTTTGGCTCGTTACGGCTGGTGGCGTAACCTTCGCGGCGTTTCCAGGGGCTTACGCTGCGTTGTTCAGCGGTATGTACACAGCACTTTTCCTGTTACTTTTCTCCTTGATTTTGCGTGGAGTTTCCTTTGAATTTCGCCGTAAGGTAAATTCCGTTGCTTGGCGCCAAACATGGGATGCTTGTCATGTTCTGGGCAGTTTTTTACCGGCACTCCTTTTAGGCGTGGCTTTTGCCAATATTTTTCAGGGCATTCCCTTAAACGCCCACGGCATCAACGAGGGAGGACTACTTGACCTGCTCAATCCCTACGGACTAGCAGGTGGCGTACTTTTTGTGTTGATGTTCTCCTTGCACGGCTTGTTATGGTTGGCCGTCAGAACACAAGGCGATCTCGCCGAATCATCAGTGGCAATGGCCAAAAAACTGTGGGTCGCTTTGCTGGCCATGCTCGCGCTTTTTTTGCTCATGAGCGCAGTTTACACCAAGCTTTTTGCTAATTACTGGGAAAATCCCATTCTCTTTGCAATTTTGTTGTTGCCTGTCGTGGGGCTTATCCAAGTTCGCTTCGCTTTGAATAGACGGGCCTCAGTTCTAGCATGGGCGGGTTCGGCAGTAGCCATTATTGGTGTAACATTGTTTGGGGTACTCGGCATTTTTCCCGCCCTCCTGCCCTCCAGTATAGATCCTGCCTACAGCATGACGATATCTAACGCGGCATCCAGTCCGAAAACATTAAAAATTATGCTCGTGGTGGCTTTGTTGTTAGTCCCACTGGTCATCGCTTATCAAGCTTGGGTACATGTGTTCTTTGGGAAAAAAATCACCGAAGAAGATTTAGAACACGAAGAGGCGTATTAAGGACTATCGCCAAACTTGGCGGTAAACTATATTACAAAACCACTTTTAATGTGGAAAAGCTTCGCAGTGGGTGGTTGTAACACCTATGAGAGACTATTCCACAAACGGGCATAATCCGCACAATATAGCCTCTCGGTGCACTCCCGCGAAAGCGGGACTCCATAGGCGTTGCGTGGAAGACAATTCATTTACTCATGGAAGGTTAGTAAAACATCTTGACGATGGGCCTTGTAAGTCATACCCTACGCACAGCTCTTTGATATTCTGGGGGCGTAATGGTTTCGACGGGGATAGTTGAAGCTATTGTGGCACGCCGAGGTTCCTGCAGGCCTCGTTAATCAGGCAGGACAAATCTAAACGCGAACGATCGCGAATACGCTTTAGCCGCATAGGCTAACGCCTTGCCAACTTCTCTCGTCGGGTTGGGTCAAGGTGTCATCTTAGACGGGATAGCCACCAACCCTCTCCACTGGGGTTCTCGGCGAAAACTAACGGTGGATAGCAACTGAAAAATCCTGCCAATGGGAGTTTTTGGTAGCAAAGCTCAAAACACTGGCTATGCGTGTAGAAGCAATAGTGGAATGTTTTCGGACGGGGGTTCGACTCCCCCCGCCTCCACCAATCAATAGCCCGCTAAAAATAGCGGGTTTTTATCTCGTCCGCTTGTTGTTCTCCAACAATCGGAAGCAACATCCCGATAAATACCGCTACACAAACTTGTCGGGTATTGTTTCGGGTATTGTTATTGTACGCTTGCCCACCACATGATTTTATTTTTCGTATGCGACTACCATTTTTGCCTTAGCGGTGGTACTTCGGCCGGAAACCGCAAAGGGATCTTCGCTCCATAGAACGCCGTATCCAGAAGCTTTAGAAATGTTTTGGCTTTTTTTAAGCGTGCTATCATTCTTCTCCCTTGCTGGTTAATGAGCAAATCGTACAAAAAGTATCTCATCAATAGGAGAGGAGTTCCACTATGATATCGCATGGAGATCGCATTCTTTCAATTGATGTGGCGCGTGGCTTTGCGCTGGTCTGCATGGCTCTCTCGCACTTCACAATATTTTACAGCTCCGCGGCTACCGCGGACAGATTTACGATATTCTTCTTTGAGTATCTGATCGCCGGTTGGGGAGCTGGCGCATTCTTAATGATGATGGGTATGAGCCAGGTGTTCTCGTCGGGTCGAGGTTCGGAGGACAAGATGCCGTTACTCATGAAAGCACTCCTCCGCGGCGGCTATCTCTTCGTGGTTGGCCTAACCATGTTGTTCCTTGCGATGGGACCAGACACATTGTGGAGGTGGGAGATTTTAACGCTGATGGGTTTTGCGACCCTGGTCATCTTCTTCTGTCGGTTTCTTAGCTCGTGGTCGCTGGTTGCTTTGAGCGTTGTGATTGCGGTGAGCACACCCTATCTCCGTAGAACGATTGACATTGTGGGGGAATGGGGTGGTGCCTTCGCGCAGACACCTTTCATCTCTAAATACCTGCCAGGAATGTTCGTGGAACCGGTAAGTGATTATAGTTCGGCATGGGAGTTCGGAAAAATTATCAAGGGGTTCTTCCTCGCGGGCGATTTTCCTGTTCTTCCCTGGGTCATGTTTCCAGTTATCGGACTCATCATGGGGCGCCGGATAATGCAGGGAAAAATGCGGCAGGATCTCCCTAAGTTTTTTACGCTCGGGTTTATCCTGTTATGCCTTGGTTTTGGATTCGCTTACCTCGGTAGTTCAAAGCCCGCTGATTCGGTGGTCGGTGATCTCGTCTCCCCCTTTTGTTTCTATCCTGATTCGTTCAGCATGATCAGCGCCCAGGTAGGTATGTCCATCATCGCGTTGAGTTTGTTTTACTTCATTTTTGATGTAAGGAAGAAAAAAGATAAAAAACCAGGCCCCATAACGAGATTTTTCATCCGCACGAGTAACTTCGCGCTGACATTCTATTTTCTGCACTACCTGTTGCTGGGATGGCCATTAATGGTCATCTATTTTTACACGGGAAGATACCCGCACCTGCAGGGAAACTACTATAACCTGATGGGTGTTTTTCCCGCCTTGCTCTGCGGCATAGGGGCCGTGGCGCTTTTGGAAATCGTGATCTTTTTCTGGGAGAGGAAAGGCTCGAAGTACGGCCTTGAGTGGCTTCTTAGAGTGCTGACCGAACGGATAGTTCCCGGATACCAGCGCCGTCGCACATAGCCGCGCCCGCACAAGTTAAACCATAGTATAGTTTGCTTGGACACTAATGAAGTCCCTTGCACAAGTGCAAAACCTTGCTTTGCGTGGTCATACATAGATTCGCCTGCTATTCAGTTATTCTAATGGCTATAGCCACTAAAGATTTCTGAGTTCCTGAGCTTCCAATAAGTCCGAATTGTTGATTGTAGGCAACCATACTGCTATTGGATTTATCTACTTGGTTTAAAATGATTGCGTTCGCACCTTTAGAAGCGGCTTTTTTTTGTAAGGCATCAATCAAATCAGTCCATTCATGAACCGTACCACCAGATGAAGCCACCCAGCCCACTTCGACATACTGTTTGTCCTTTGGAACTTCAGTCAAAACTTTAACTAAGCCCTTGTATGGAGGGTACAATTCTCCCGTTTGTATAAACTTGCTGGTGGCACATCCAACTAAAATCATTATGGTAATGGCAATTAAGTAAATTAATCCAATTTTCTTCATGGTTCCTCCTATTTTGGTATAACGCCCCCCTTAAGCCGCGTCCTTGACGGCGCGAAGCCGGCCAGCAGGAATGTCGGCTGGAAGGCACGGTTGGGACACTACGACACGATTGCTATCTGGTTGTCCCATGAGCTGTGCTTGCCGGAAGGGAATGTACGTGGACCCGAAAATGTCCCCTCCCTGATTGATATACCGGATATTCTTGGAATATCAAAGCGACGCCACGCTGGAATGCTACCGGAACTGCTGCTACCGTCGACTTGATAACCAAGAAATTGAGTAACGCCACCATTTACACCCAAGACATGCGGTTCAACTATGCGCGGATGGCCGCTGTAAGTGAACTTCAGCAGCCTTTTCTCGCGAATAGCCTGCTCGATTAAACTTTGCATACTTTTTCCTCCTTTTTCTATAGGCCAACCTCGGCAGTAAGCGGCACCGCGTAGCGGAAGTCCGTCTTGACTGCCTGG
>JAIPED010000022.1 GCA_021737325.1 Deltaproteobacteria bacterium | reverse complement strand
TACATGAAGAACACCAGCAGCCTGCAAAAAGGTCAGGGTTTCCGCCTGTCTTCCCTCGGCTCCAACAATAAAAACCCCCGTCATCCTTGCTACTGCCAATTTATCGCCTCCATTGAGTTAGTGTTTACGGATATGCATCCGTGATAGTAATTTATGAGTCTAACATTGCCGCTTCAGTCATGCGTTTTGCCACCTTGGCAACTCCTACCGCCGCAGCTTGTTGATCTTGAAGGTAAACCACTATCTTTCTGATCGATTCCTTGCATTGGGGGATTAGACGCTGCTCATACAGGTTAATCCTCTGGCTGGTTTTACGGAAGCCTTCAAAGAGAACCTTCTCCTGCTCCCCAAGGATTTTAAGCGCCGAACGGCATTCAATTGCTTCACGACTCTTGCGTAAAACTTCTTCAAAGGTCGCCGGAGTTGAAATGTAGCTATAAGCAGGATTCTCAAACTCAATCCCATGGAAATCAGGCACCTTTAACCCAGCGATATTGCGCAATGACACCTTAAGCTCGTTTATTGCAAGGTGCGGACGGAGAACAGCACCCAAATCACGATAAAGAGGAGCCCACTGATTGATATTATGCAATAAATCCTTCAGTTGTTCTTCCTGTTCCACGATTTTTTTACGAACAATGGCCAGTTGCATCAGAAATTGCTGCTTCCTCGCCTCCAACGCTGGGAGGAAGCGCCGATACATTGCGAAACTCTGCTTTTGTTGTCTTAGTGAAACTTTGTTTAATTTTACCCTATCGGTCATTTTCTCTCACCACTTTTAACGATAATCGTTCAGCGCGGCCAAAATTTATCAATAAACTCTTGTTTTATTTCCACTTCGTCAGGACGAAAACACTCTGATAGAGTTTTCCATCCCAGATCAAGAGCCTCGTTGATTCCCAAATCGACACGCAGATCCATAAACCGTTCGTAAAAAAGTTTTCCATATTTCAGAAATCTTTCATCATCAGGTGTCTTATCAAAACCCATTGCCAGCTTTTGCTCCACTTCACGACTGCGGGCAAAAAGGCGTATCATGCTATTCATAATGGATCCATGATCTGAGCGGGTTACCTTTCCAATAACCAACTGCTTTAGGCGCGAAAGAGAACCGAAAGGCTCAATAACTCCTTTGCGCAGGTAAAACTGCCCCTCGGTGATATAACCCGTGTTATCGGGAACAGGATGGGTAACATCATCCCCCGGCATGGAGGTAACAGCCAGGATGGTGATGCTCCCAGCGCCATCAAAATCTACGGCCTTTTCATACCGCGACGCCAAATCACTATAAAGCGATCCTGGGTAGCCAAGATTGGAAGGAACCTGATCCATGGATATCGCAATTTCTTTCAAGGCATCGGCAAAAGCGGTCATGTCCGTGAGCAACACCAAGACCCTTTTCCCCTGAATTCCAAATTGTTCAGCAACCGCCAGAGCCATATCAGGAACCAAAAGCCTTTCAACAACAGGGTCGGAAGCTGTATGAACAAACATAATCGTCCGGGAAATAACGCCCGCATTCTCAAAAGCACTTCTAAATTTCAGATACTCGTCATACTTCAAGCCGATACCCCCTAGTATCACGACATCCGCATTAGCCCTCATGCCGATACGGGCGAGTAACTCGTTGTACGGTTCACCCGCCGCCGCAAATATCGGCAGTTTTTGGCTTTCAACAAGAGGGTTAAAAAGATCAACCATAGGAACACGAGTTTCTATAAAACCTCTTGGAATTACTCGCTTAACCGGATTTACTGAAGGCCCCCCAATGCTCATTTTAGGTAGGGAATTTAGGGTTGGTCCGTTATGTATCGGCTCTCCCGACCCATTAAAAATTCTTCCTAAAAGCGCGTTACCAAAACTGACCTGCATAGGGTGGCCAAGAAAACGAACCGTATCGCCAGTAGAAACTCCTCTGGCACCGGCAAAGACTTGCAAAAAAACATCGTTACCGCGTAAGCGAATAACCTGCGCTAAAGAAAGACCGCTGCGGGATTTTACTGTTGCTAATTCTCCATACTTTATTCCTTCCGCGGGAACTGCAATAATGTCCCCTTGAATACGGTTTATGCAAGAATGCTCCATTATCATTAAACAACTCCTTTCTGGTCAAGGATCGCCTCTATCTCCGAACGATATTTTTTGTATTTTTCTCCGCCGAAGGGACAGTATTTTAGCTGGAAAAATAAGTTTTGCATATGTGTCATCCGAGCTTTGGCCGCTTCTTTGGAAGCGAACTCAAAGGTGTGATTTACCATTTCCATGAGAAGTAAGAAGTCGGAAATTTGTCTCTCTCTTGATGAGGCTTGGTCAACATCATCAAATGAATCCTGTTGCAGGCAAACGGCGTCGATAATCTCCGATTTAAGATACAACACAAGATCTTCCAATCCGATACCCTCTTCACCCACAACCAGCATCATTTGATGGACCTCCCTTCCCGCAAAAATAAGATTATGAGCTTGCTGAACAAGGTCAACCCAATTTTCGGCACGCGAGTTCAAAGATGCCTTCATCTGACCGAGATAAAGGCTCCACGAAATTAGGGGATCAATGGCGGGATAGCGGCGCTGATCGGAACGAGTTCGGGATAAACCATGAAAAGCACCGACAACCTTGAGGGTATTTTGGGTAACGGGTTCTTCAAAGTTGCCACCAGCAGGAGAAACGGTACCGATCATGGTTAAGGAACCGATGCCATCATTGAATAACTTTACCTTCCCAGCCCGTTCATAAACCGCTGCAATACGGCTTTCCAAATAGGCGGGAAAGGCTTCCTCTCCGGGAATTTCTTCTAAACGCGCCGATGTCTCCCTCAGAGCCTGTGCCCAGCGAGAAGTACTATCGGCAAGGAGCAGGACCTTAAGTCCAAGCTGGCGGTAATACTCACCAAGGGTAACACCCGTGTATATTGATGCCTCACGGGCGGCAACTGGCATGGAAGAGGTGTTACAGATTATGATTGTGCGGTCCATCAAGGACTTTCCCGTTTTCGGATCCAGCAATTCGGGAAATTCTCTTATCGTTTCAACAACTTCTCCTGCACGCTCTCCACAAGCAACTATTATTACTATATCCGTTTGAGCATAACGGGATATTATCTGTTGTAAAACCGTTTTGCCCGCCCCAAAAGGTCCGGGAACACAAGCCGTTCCTCCTTCCGCTAGAGGGAAGAAAATATCGATAAGACGGCATTGTGTGAGTAACTGGGTGTCTGGCAAAAGGCGTTCTTTATAAATCCTCATTGGTCTCTTGACAGGCCATTCCTGCTTGAGCTTAACAGCAACATCACCCCCACCTTGCGAATCAGCACCCTCAAGGAGCGCAATCGTATCGGTAACGGTATATCCACCTGCTTCCTTGATGCTCTTTACCCGCCAGCTACCGAGCAATTCTAAAGGCACCATTATCGGATGGGTAAAGAGCCCTTCTGCAACCTCACCAATATACTGCCCCGCTTTTACCAAGACTCCCTCCTTGAGGGTAGGTTTGAAGTCCCAGAGTTTTTGCTCATCTAGGGATGGAAGATACTGCCCGCGTTTTAAAAAAAACCCTTGTACATTCTCTAATTCGTTTAACGGATTCTGCAACCCATCGTAGATCTTCCCCAGCATGCCAGGACCTAGGGTTACCGAAAGGAGGTTACCTGAAAAATCAACACGGTCTCCAACCTGCAAACCAACCGTACTCTCAAATACCTGCAGATCAACTTGCCTGCCGCGGATGCGTATAACTTCCGACTTCAGAGGGATATTCTCACAGATTACATAGGCAACCTCGTTTTGCAAAATATCAAGCCCCTCGCCTACCTCGCATGTTACCAAAGGACCATTTACCGCCAAGACCCTTCCATGAATACTCACGACAAACCTCCATTAAATAGATAAGTTTCTGCATCAAAGTGACCAGCAATTCTTTCCCACCGAGCAAAAATTGCCGCCCGCGATAGGTATGCAAGAAGTGCATCTACGGAAAATTCGGAAAAACCTTCAGAGAGATGTATTTGCCTTAAGCGTTCTTCGTCCAACATCTTCTCGGCATCCAGGGGGTTTGATTTAGTCTTTATTTGGGAGAGGATGGAGGAAAAATCACCAGAAGAGAAAAACGGCATAATGGTATGGTTATTGGAGTCACCACCTCGCTCCCGCACCCGTTGTGTTACAAGAGCACAGCGTAGGCCAACTTCCCAACCTAAAAACTCCGCAATAAACCGAGAACCGTAGCGTTCCCCTATTTCTAAGGCATAGCCGTAGTACAGTTCCCAAAGGCGGTCATAGGGATAAATGCGGTGTATCCCACGCTCCTTTTCTTCAATAAACGCCCGGATGAAGAAAGGCAGGTTGCTCTTCAAAAGCATATCGTCAAGTGAAACAGTTCCTCCATGAATAAAACAGTCCCTGCCTTGATCAAATTGTTCCCAATTCAAAGAGTCAAAAACACCCAAAAGAGCGTGGAGCAAATCAACATCCTCGGGATTAATATTCTTTTTGGCCATATCCGCTATCGCCCCAAAGCCCCCCGCTGGAAGAGTGTCCCCAAGATTATCGGGCAAGGGAGGAACGAGACACATCAAAAAATAATATTTGCCCATGGCTACTATTCCTCAATTTTTAGAAAATATTCACGAAATCGCGGCGAACAGAAAGCCGAAAAAGCCTCCACCAATCCTGTTCCAAAGTTAAAATACGCCTTTTTCCCATCGCCAGCACCGAGATGAAACCCGAACTCTACCTTATCACTAAAATGTACCGTCAGTTTGCTTCCCATCTTTTCCCTAAACTTTGCCAAAAACCATTCCGTCATTTCTTCACGAATCTCGTTTGGTAGCAAAATATCCAATGAAGTCTGATGCCCCTTGGCAAATTCCACGAGAAGCTTTTCAATGACATTCTTCAGAAAATCGGTATTGCAAAGAGTAGCTTTAATCTCCGTGTGAACAACGGAAGGCACAACGGTCGCCTCAAGCCTTTCGTGGACCATTATGATAAAATTTCTTGCCGCAGTTTCCATCTCAACCTGCATTTGCGCGTTGATCCTATCTGCTTCTGATTTCGCATCTTGCCTGATCTTTAAGGCTTCCGCCTTTGCCTGCTCTAAAATAGAGGCAGCTTCCTTCGTTGCCGACGCAACAAGCTCTGCGGCTTCGGCCTTCGCAGGAGCTAAAACCTTTTCGTTCAGTTCTTGGGTTATATCACCAAGTGTCATTGCCATAGCTCTCTCCTTATTTTATTGTAAGACCACCGCACAACCTATTCCTCCAAGCAGTAACGAAAGAAGGAGCTTGTCTGCCGGTTAAAATTTCAAGCACATCTGGATTCCCGCTTTCGCGGGAATGACGGACGGAAGCAATGAGGTACAGTCGTGCAAGAGTCTTATTGTATGTGGGGGGGTTAGGGTTTAATTCACGGACGAACAGCGGAATACCAACTGTAGAAATCATGCTCCCCCCTTTGCTACTTATATCAATAAACGCTCAGCCAAAAACTGGGGGCCATCCTAAATAATTTTTTCGCTATCTGCAAGAACTTTTACCTTTGGGGAAAGCTGATACTTACCTCTCCATTTGTTTTATAGACATGGCAAAAAAATTGCGGCAGGTACTGAAGGATAAATTAAAAGGTTGTAGTTTTCATGTTCGCAAAAGTAGCGATAAATATCCCCACAGATACCTTATTTTCTTACCGAATTCCTGTCCACCTGGAAGCATTTGCACAAGTGGGAACGCGGGTGTGGGTTCCTTTTGGGTTTCGCCGATGCGCGGGATTCATTGTAGGGATTAACGAAACCATCGCCCTTGCCGAAGAAAGAATAAAGGATATTAGCGATTTCATTGACGCCACTCCCCTGATTAACGCTACAGATATAGCTTTTTATAACTGGCTTGCAGAATACTATATTTACCCGCTGGGTAAGTTACTATTTGAGTTGCTCCCGGCGACGGCAAAACATTCGGAAAAATTTTCATTCAATACAACTATACCAACAAATTTTAGCCTGTGTGGCGAGCAACGAGAAATTGTCGAACTAATTTCGAGCAAAGGCAAATCCGTTTCATTGGATGTCATCAAAAAAATTTTCCCCCACAAAAATATAGTCACAATCTTGCATGAGTTAGAAAGCAACGGCATTGTCAAAAAATATAGTCCCGCACCACCAACGGTCATGCCCATGGAAGGGGATACCCTTCAGCTTATTGCCCCTCTATCGCCTCAATGTATTCGCGGCAGACAGGACAGGGCAGTATTGGCGCTCCTCACGGAACGGAAAGAAATATCAATAGGCGAATTAAAAAACAGCTTCCCCAATATTGTTCGTATAGCCAAGAGGTTAGAGGCAAAAGGAACTGTTGCAATCACCAAAGAACAACATCCTATTAAAGTGAAAGCTGAGCGTAAACACCAATTAAATGAGCAACAGGAAGAAGCTTATGCGGAACTTATACAGGGCATAAAATCACAAAAATTTACAACATATCTCCTGCATGGCATAACCGGAAGCGGTAAGACCGAGGTATATCTGCGTGTAATCGAACAGGTTTTGGCGGAAAATGGCTCGGCTCTTTATCTGGTGCCAGAAATTGCGCTTACCCCACAGTTAGAGGCGGAAATCCGCCATCGCTTCAGCGTTCCCATTGCCGTTATTCATAGTAGCATCAGCTCTAAAAAGCGTCTGGAGCAGTGGGAGAGAATATCTAGGGGGGAAATTCGCTTGGTCATCGGGGCGCGTTCCGCGATTTTTGCGCCCCTGCGTGGGCTAAAGGTTATCGTTGTCGACGAAGAGCATGATGGCTCCTACAAGCAGGAAGATAGGATGCGCTATAATGCCCGTGACGCAGCAATAGTACGCGCCAAAATGAATTCAGCAGTCGCTATTTTAGGATCGGCAACACCGTCGCTCCAATCATTTTATAACGCGGGAGAAGCAAAGTATCGCTATTTGGCATTGACCAATCGGGTGGAAAATCGACCATTACCGGCTGTAGAAATTGTTGATCTTCGAGCAGAGGGAAGTGAGATTCCCCTAATCTCGCCGAAACTACGCATGGCAATAGAGCAAACAATGGCAAAAGGAAAACAAGCCATTCTTTTTCTCAACCGTAGGGGGTTCAACAGCACAACCCTCTGTCCATCATGTGGGGAAGCTGTTAAGTGTCCCGCATGTGATATGAATCTCACACTACATCGTCATGACAACCACCTCGAATGCCATCTCTGTGGTTTTTCACGGCTACCGCTGGCAAGTTGTCCCCACTGCGGTTTTGCCAACCTAATTACATATGGAGCGGGCACGGAAAAACTCTCCGCGGAGGTAGCAAAGTTGTTTCCCCAGGCCCGTGTACAAAGAATGGATAGCGATACAATGAAGGGTGCGGGAGTGCTGCAGACCTTGCTAACGGATTTCAGCAAGGGAAAACTTGATATCATGATCGGAACGCAGATGGTCGCCAAGGGACATGATTTTCCTAATGTAACCTTAGTGGGAATTATTTTGGCGGACATTGGCATGGGGCTTCCTGATTTTCGCGCCATGGAAAGATCTTTTCAGTTTTTGATGCAGGTGGCAGGAAGAAGCGGCAGGGGTGTTGATCAAGGAAAGGTTATTATTCAGACATTAAAACCCAAGCATCACACGATACTGCAAGCTCTGGAGCATAACTACAACGGTTTTTATCAGCGGGAAATTGCCGATAGAAAACAGCACGGATTTCCCCCCTTTGAGAGGCTGATCAGTGTTAGTTTTTATTCTAATTCTCAGGAGAAAGGAGGCACCGCAATGCAAAATTTAAAAGCGGAGCTGGATTTGTGCCCTTCCCGCGGAGTCGAATTGATAGGACCAACACCTGCCCCTATATTCAAAGTAAAAGGCAGCTACCATTGGAGGTTGTTGATAAAAGGAAAAAATTCAAACATATTAAATAGCTATGCACGGATGGCGCTACAGATCGCAAACAGACACAAGATAAAAGCAACCCCCGATGTTGACCCGATGAGTTTTTTTTAATGCCCCTTCCATAGCTACAAAGCCATAAGGAGTTACTGGGCGGTCCGAAAGACAAACTTTGGAGGAAATATCTTTGTCTCCGCTTCCCCGTTAGCGATGGTCTTTATCTCACGGATGGTGTGGGTCTCGCTTCTTACCAGCATGGAAGATTTTTTGGGATTGGCTGTGTTCGTTTCTGTAATGTAGTAAACAGTAACATCAATAGTTGTTTTTATCGGGAAACCCTGCACCTTGGCAAGCTCCGAACGAATAGGATTAAGAGTCCCCTCCCAGTATCGGAGTATGGGGGATAACGCGCCCAAGCGTTCAACATCTATTTTTAATCGCTTAGCAAGCTTCGCATTGAACTTTTTGTAACCTTCATATCCGCTGACGCTATCAGCCAACCAAGCAGTTTGTTTGACAACCCTGATACTTGTAGCGTTCTTGATTTTATCAATAGTTTCCGTCTGCAAAACCCCTTCAACCTTGCGGCAAGCATATCCATTAACCTTCTCTTTGTTAGGAGCGACCGTAATAGATATCTTTGGCAAAAGTGCAACATATCGCTCTTTAACACTATCACGGTTTTGCAGCTCTTTTTTCTTGAATTCCTTTATGTCCGCCAGGCCAAGATCATAGAATTTTTCAATGGGGTAGATAACAACCTCTTCGCGGGAGTAATCAACTTCCTTTATCGTATCATCATGCAGAGAAATGAGGGTAGTCATCCTCCCTTCGGCAACCTTACCAAAAAACCGCATCATCCATTCACCCGTATAGCTAATTTCTTTATCCATGACTAATGAGCTATTGGAATAAACCTTGGTTAGGACCGCCTCTTCCTTTCCTGTCAGATAGACCGTTCCGATACAATCATAGATGTATGCAAAATCAGCCCTTGCTGTAGAATTGAACAACAAGGACAATAGCAGGAACTGGACAACAAAGAGGCTCTTTTTCATTTTATAAACCCTTCATTTTTTTATGGAGAGCAACGCAGAGAAACATCGTCACAAGAGGAATAGCAATACCAAGAAGTGAACCCCAGAAGATGCTACCGCTAGGGTCAAAACCGAAAGGCTTGGTGAAATATAAAAGAAAATTGATGCCGATACCAACAAAAAAATAGAGGTTGTACCACTTACGACGCTGTTGCTCCCATGAGTCCCGTTTCTGTTTCGCTAAATCGCTCATCCCACCCCCACCTTTTTAATGAAATTTACAGCTTTCCCCGATTTAAGTCCTTTCCAGAGTACACAAAACGCGTTGACATGTAAAGATTTTTAACTGTAGGCACAAATCCGTCCGCCTTTTTTCGCTATAGCGAGGCGTTATCACACACGGAACCAGCGAGTGCTTTTTCAGTAAATTCGCCAGGTAGAACGAATATGGATCATTTTCATAACCAAGAAGATCTGCTAGGTGATAATATATCGTGGGTTTTCATTGCGATGAGTTCAATCACGCTTCTTCTCTTAGCCTGCTTCCTGTTGGTATGCGTTTTTTTGCAATTAGATGGTGTCCACAAAGAACTGCTCCGTGAAATTTTTCTTTCCCACTCAGGTTACATTATTGCGGCGGCCCTTTTAGTAGTCGCCTTCATAGTATCCATCATTGCCGGAATTATGAGGAATTATGTGATACCAATCAAAAGACTCACCGAAGAAACGACAATAATCAGCACAAACAATCCTGCCCACCGAGTGCGATTGGAAGGCGGTAGGGATGTGAAAACCTTAGCAGGGATAATCAACGACAGCGCGCAGAAAATAGAAGAACTACACACAGCGGTGGAAAAACGAATTGCAGCTGCCCGTGAAGAAATTGAAACTGAAAAAAACATTATCCTGGCAATAATGGCGGAATTGCTTGACGGTGTTATCGTTTGTAATGCCGAAGCACAAATCTTGCTCTACAACCAAAAAGCACGCGTTTTGCTTCAGGAGGAATTTCTTGACGATGTTACGACGAGCAGTGGGGGTAAAAATTTCGCTGGTCTTGGAAGATCAATTTTTACCATACTAGACAAAGCAACCGTAACCCATGGCCTGGACGATATTGCTGAAAAAATAGCAAGGGGTGAATACCCCGTTTCGCGCTTGCTTCTTACGGGAGTCAAAGAAAATACTATCCGAGCAGATATTCTTCCCATCCTCAACGACAACAGAGATTTCAAGGGATTTGTGCTGATGTTGTATGACAGCACAGAGGACAGCTCGCCTACGGAAAAAAGCGATTTTCTTTTACAGAACATTACGACTTCACTTAAAAGACCGATCAGCAACATCGCGCTGGCGGCGGAGGCTTTGATCCAATCTTCAGTGGTAGAGGCAAAGCAAGCAAGAAAATTTAAGGAAATAATCGCTAAAGAGGCTTCCTTCGCGAACAAAACTCTTGAAGAAGTTTCATCGGAGTATGCGAAGATAACTAGAGCCAAGTATCCATTAGCGCAGCTTACAAACAAGAGCTTTTTTGAAACACTCGCCAAAGCCGCAAAAGAAAAAATCGGGGTTGTGCTTACTTTCATGGAAGAGGAAGATGTTAATTGGTTGAACATTGATATCCGCTCTTTTACCCTATCCTTGCTTTATCTCATGAGAAAAGTTACCGATGAAACGGGACAAAGGCAGATGTCTTGCCGAACAAGAAACAAAGGACATTTTACAACATTGGATATCACTTGGCATGGTGCCCCGATAAAAATAGAAATGCTTCGCTCCTGGGAAGAGCAAAACCTGGTTGTCGGCAAGGAAGGCCTTCCCACAATTCTCAAAGATGTTTTAGATCTCCACGGAGCAAAGGTTTGGCCTTACATCTACGAAGTTACGCGAGAAAGAGCGGGAATTCGCATATTCCTGCCAGATATAACCCTACCTGCAATGGGTGCGATTAGAAGGTTTTTCTTATCGCGGGATAGTCGGCCAGAGTACTACGATTTTAATCTCTTTGATATTAAAAACAACGGTTTGTTGAACGACGATATGCTACTTTCTGACCTCTCGTACACCGTTTTTGATACTGAAACAACAGGGCTTTCTCCAGATGATGATGAGATAATCTCCATCGGCGCCGTGAGAATAGTAAATGGGAAACTACTCAAAAATGAATTTTTTGATACCCTTATAAACCCCAAGCGGACACTTCCTCCTGAATCGACCATCATACATGGGGTACAAACCGAAATGCTTGCAGGCAAGCCGTATATTGAAGAGGTCCTACCTACTTTTTACCGCTTTTCTGAAAAGACAGTGCTCGTTGCTCACAATGCGGCATTCGATATGAAGATGCTCCAAATGAAGGAGGAAAAAACAGGAACCCGTTTCAGAAACCCCGTTTTGGACACCTTGCTACTTTCCGCCGTTGTTCATCCCAATCAGGAAAAACACAATTTGGAAACAATTGCCGCCCGTTTTGGTATCAGTGTTGTTGGTAGGCATACGGCGCTTGGTGATGCCTTGATGACAGGTGAAATTTTTTTGAAGCTTCTGCCGTTGCTAGAAAAAAAAGGAATTAGAACCCTACAGGCGGCGATGGAAGCCAGTAAGAATACGCTTTTTGCAAAAATAACATATTAGGAGAGTATTGCTGATATGACAAAAAGCAAGGAAAAACACCCTTCCTCAAAAAGAAACAGTCCTTTAGTAGAAAGCGATGTTGGTAAAATGACAACAAAGGCAGTAAAATTTTTGCAAGGGGTCCCCCCCTTCTCGCTTCTACCCGCCGAAGAGTTGGAGCAGATAGCACCTCTGCTTTCTATCGAAACTCTTCCTGCCAGCACTGTTTTGTGCGTTCAGGGAAAAACAAAGATTCGCAGTTTATACATCATCATAGCTGGCGAGGTGGAGCAGTATTATGAAGAACGCGGGAGAGAGGATCTTAGGGATGTGTTTACCGCAGGTGATATTTTTGGCGGAGTATCCATTCTCATTAACGACTCGACAGCAATAAGGACGGTTAAAGTGCTCAAGAAAAGCCAAGTTTACACCCTCCCAGCCGAGTATTTTCTCATCCTTTGCAAAAAGCATGAAATTTTTTCCTCCCACTTCACCGCTACCTTCGGAAAGCGAATGTTGGATAAAAAGTACGCCCATGTTATCTCAAAAGCGATGCGGCAGAAACGCGATACTCCCGAATTATTTGATAACACAATCGGGAGTATCTGTAGTGGAAAGCTATTCTCCTGTGGGAATGAGGAATCGTTACAAAATGTTGCCAAAGAGATGCTGGAAAAAAGATGTAGCTCCATGCTCATCTGTAACCCAGAGGGTGATTTTGTGGGTATCGTAACCGATAACGATTTCCGAAAAAAGGCGATTCTATACGGCTTACCGGCAACAACAAAGGTTGAAGAAATAATGTCTTCACCGCTAATAAGCATTAATTACAGCGCTCAAATTTTTGAAGCGATACTGATAATGACACAAAGTGCCGTTACCCATCTTGCCGTCAAGGATTTCCAGAACAATGTTGTCGGGGTAGTTACCAATAAAGACATCGTTGCCACCTACCTCCCCTCCCCCTTCTTTTTAATCCGTGAAATAAATAACGCAACGAATATCGCTGAACTTACAAGTAAACACCAAAAAATCCCTCTCACTGTCCATAGTCTTTTACGAGCGGGAGCAAAACCCAAGAGCATTGCCAAAATTATCTCAACATTTTCCGATGCAATTTTGGATAGGATCATCTCCATTGCAATTGAGGAAATGGAGATGCCACCGCCGACTGATTTTGTTTTTTTGGTGCTCGGGAGTGAAGCTCGCCAAGAGCAGACCCTGAAGACTGATCAGGATAACGCGATAGTATTCAAGGATGTATCACCAGAAAAACTTACCGATACTCGTGATTATTTTATGCGCCTTGCTGATAAAATCTGCACCTATCTTGATGTCGTTGGTTACTCCTTTTGCAACGGAGGTGTGATGGCAAAAAATCCCAAGCTCTGCCAACCCCTCCTGGTTTGGAAAAAGTATTTCAGCGAGTGGATAGGCACCGTTGATCCCGAATCTTTATTACAATCAAACATCTTTTTTGATTTTCGCGGAGCTTTCGGCAACAAAACAATCGTGGAAGAATTGCAGGAACACCTCTTTGCCGCTGTGAACGAAAAGCCCAACTTTTTCCGCTATCTCGCGGAAACATCGCTACGACCACGGCCCCCGCTAGGATTTTTTCGCAACCTTGTTGTGGAATCAAAGGGTGAACATCGCAATACCTTCGATATAAAGAGTGCGATGATGCCTATCGTTAATTTCGCCAGGCTATACTCACTTAAAAACAATATCGCGGAAACTAACACCTTGGAAAGGCTTAGGCGACTTTTCATGATAAAGGCTATTGCATGGGATGATTACGATGAATTGAGGCAATCTTATGGATTTTTGCTTCAATTACGGTTCGCACACCAAATAAGAGATGTCGTTGAAGAAGGGACAAAACCCAACAACCACATAAACCCCCAGAGGCTTTCACGCATAGAAAGAACAATGATCATTGAGATATTCAAGAGAATAGAGAAGTTCATTGCGAAAATGAGTTTTGATTTTATCGGGGTAAGCAGGTAGTTTTTAACCGACAAAAGGTTAGCTGTCGGTGGGACCAACAGTTGAAGAAAGCCAATCATAAACAGGTGCCAAATTTTGTAGGTCTGCCTCTTTGGTAATGAGAAAAAAAATAAAACTCTTTTTCTGTTGCGCGTCAAAAGCAACATGCAAAACGGTACAGAAGGATTTCTGCGCTGAAATGAATTTTATGATTTTATCACGCGCCTGTTCATTGCGATAGTAAATGCGAAATTTTTTATCGCCCCAATTCATAGTCGTGATGTTAAGCTCGTGCCTACCTTTAATCTTGGGAATTCCCGACGCGGCAAATTTTTCTTCGATAATATGAAAATCCCCTCGCTCTTTCGGATTGCGCAAATGAAGGGCTAATAGCAATTTATCGCCTTTTTCCAAAAGCTTGGCAAAGGGCAAAAACGGCAGGATATGTCGGGGTAAAAGGGTTAGCTTCGCCTCTACTTTTTCAACGGGACCTGCGATTGCTCCTGCAAAATCCGCATACAAATCACCTTTAGCACCAAGCGCCCCTCGTTCGCCAACGGCAAGGCCCAAGACATTCGTGAGAATACTCCAAATTCGTTCGCTTTTGTTACGGTTTACTATCCTGCCGATGAAATAAGCAACCGTGAAAATGGCACTTAAAACTGCAAGAAAGAAAAAAACGCCGTTAGCGAAAAAGGATGTATCAAGCATTACTTATTTTCCCCCTTGCTTTTAGGTTCTTTGAAGGCTCTGTTCCTGGATAACCTTGATGCTCTCAAGTAGGTAGGACGCACTTAGAGATTGAGAAAAATGAGGATATGTTGCTAGCAAATAGTCTAGACGCGCGATAGCGGCAGGATATTTTTCTTTTTTGATGTAGAACTCCGCCACATACAGCTCTCTTTTTGCTAATCTTTCTTCACAATCCCTAATTTTCTGTCTTGCTGCAAGAGTGTATTTGGAATCGGGAAACCGAAAGAGAAGCTTACCAAACTCCTTAATAGCTTCTTCGGTGTATCTTTGATCTCTGTCAAACGGTTGTACTTGCGCATAGTTGCAGTTAGCAATCTGATAAATACAGTAGGGAATCTCTGGACTATTGGGATAGAGATTCATGAAATCGTTATAGCTGATGATCGCATCCATATATTCTGCAGAGCGGTAATAAGAGTCGGCTATTCTGATCTCCGCCTTCATTACAAATTCCGTATTTAACGGATGGAACTGCTTTATCTTAGAAAATTCTTCTCGCGCTTTTTTGAATAGCCCTTCTGTAAAATAATACTCGGCCTTAACAAAAATTTCTTGAGGCGGTGTTTCGGCCACTGATGCCGCTTGTTTCCTCCAATCCCAGATGTTCTCTCTGATTCCCGCACAACCTCCGAATAACAGTGAGACCATCAGTACCAAAGAAAGTACAAGCGCAAATACGGAGTTTTTTCGCATATTTTCGCTACTAACCCTGAAGAAGTTTATCGATTATCTTTAAGAGTTTTTCCTTGGAGGCTAACCCTATCAGCGTTTCGGTTGCCTTCCCATCTTTAAAAAAAACCATTGTGGGAATACTCGCAACGGAAAAATCGGCAGCAATCTTCGCATTCTCATCAACATTAATTTTGCCAACCTTTATTTTCTCTCCGTAGTGGGTAGCAACATCTTCCAGTATCGGCCCAAGTGAACGACAGGGGCCACACCAAGGTGCCCAAAAATCCACCAGGACAACACCAGTAGCAGTCTTCACTTCCTTCTCAAAACTCTCATCGGTAATGGCAACGATATTGCCTATAGCCATAATAAACCTCCTCATCGTACACAGTTGTTGCGGCGGTACAACACCATAATTCGCCATGTCAAGGCGTCTCTTGGGATAAAGTGGTTGTAGCGCTTCAAAGCACAGATAACTTCGTCCACATGCAATTGGTAACGATGGTCTCAAACGCTAGCCTATTAAGGCTAAGGATTTTTTATCCACGGGGGTTGCATTTAATCGCGTTTCCCTTCCCTCGCTGATAACCACCACTTCACTTTCGCGTTCAGCAGGCGCGTCGCTGTAGGCAAGACATATCCTAACGGCAAGGAGCAACTCATCCGCAGAAGAGCTTTTGGGAACCACAACCAAGGGCGAAGGATAGTCGCTAGCCACGAGGGTAATGTATTCTTTTGTTACTATCGCTGCAATCGCTTCGTTATCCTCCTGAGAACGCCCGACAACAATTTTAGTTTTGTCGCCGAGACGAATATGGCGACCATACCGTAATAACCGCAAATCGGATAAGGAATAGCTCTCCTGATTAAAAAGGTCTTTTAATCGGCGGCAATAAAGCACTTCTGTGAGCAAGCAACCACCTGCGGGATTGGAGTATTCTGTGATTCGATATTGTTGAGCAAGGGCAAGTTGCGGTTTTCTGCTTCTCCCAGAAATCCCCAACAACTTATTTCTATCAATCTTACCATTATTTTCTGGATAAGTTGGTTTTAGTAGTTTAGCGCTTAACGGCCTGAGCAGAAAATCCTCGTAGCCAGATTCCTTGGCAACGGCATTCAAGGAATTAGCTCCCTGCGACATTGGCCTCTGCCCTAGGACTTCCCCTGTGGCGATAAAATCCCAGCGGTTTTCTTCCATAATCCTGCCAGCCACTCGCACCATTAGGGCGTGACAATCAATGCACGGATTCATGTTTTTCCCATAACCATAACGGGGATGCTTGACGATCCCAAGATGTTCATCGGTAATGTCAACTATTAATAGCCTTACCGCTAGCTGTTGGCCCACCGCTTTTGCCTTCGTTGCACCGAAAAAGGGAGTTACAAAAGAAATGCCTACCATTTCTATTCCCTGCTCTTGGCAAACCTTTATCGCCAGGACGCTATCCAACCCGCCTGAAAGTAAACCAATCCCTGTTACCAATCTCTCATCCCTTAATTTGCGCTGTTCATGGCGGCAACGGTGGCATAACACCACCTTGCTTCGAAAAGCGAAGCACAATCCCTAAAAAAGGGGCAACCTGAAGCCAAAGGCATTCCGAAACGGCTGTCCCCATTGACTGATATCGCAGGAAACCCTACATCGGTGTTACATCCTCAATGTCTTGAACTTTTTGTTTGTCCATCTGAATATGGACAATACCCGCATCCTGGGCGAAGTTAATCCTCTTTAAGTCCACCATCCTGACACGGCGGTTGTGTTGGGTGTGGTAGTATAGGATAAGGTTTTTGGTATCTACAGCGCTCGTCCAAATAGTCGAACTACGCATTCCTTTTAGCAGATTAGCATTCGCACCCTCGGCGGCAACAAGTGGAAGGTTGAAAGAATCGAGTATGCGAAACATTTCATAGACAGCCTCTGTAGTATCTGGTGCCTTGCGTGCAATCTGCGAAAAGACAACGGCACGAACAAACCGCGATGGTGGCGTATAGTCTCCTGGAAGCCCCAAGAGACCACTGCCCGCACCTAGGGGAGCAAAGGTAACACCCTCTATTTCCTTAGGAGGAAGGGGAGAAGGGGAGAAGTTTATATGATTCCGTATGTTTGTCATGTGCCAATCAAAGCTCGGTGCGTTTGTCATCACTCGCAGGGGATTTTCAAAGATCGTCAATTTACCGCCAAGAAATTCCACAGCGATAGATTTGCCGCTCTGATCCGTTACCATGAGGTGCATTGGTGCAGGAAAGCCTCCAAGAGCTACTTCGGGAATGGCAACAACACGCACCTTTGCTATCCCCTGACGCACTTCTTCCACTGTGGCAAACTGGGTGAGAAGATAGTTAACCAAATAACCAATTCCCATGGAGCTACTAGCATGGGCAAGGTCATAGGATTGATACTGGGCAAACCCTGGATGGAAAAGTGAACTTACAACAAGCCCCTTTTCATTCATCCCCTCGGAAAAATAATCCTTCCCAAGGATATCCAGAGCTACCGCTCCATACTTGGATGTCCATTTTAGTCCCGGTTTCCCGTCAGGTGTGTTGGCGATAAATTCATGTCCGCGATGAACAATCGCCACACGAGAATGCAGATCAAATGTCCCCCACTCCATCGTGCGCCCACAAACAAAGGCATCATCTTGAGCCTTTATACAAATGGTCGTACAGGCAAAAAGATTTCCATGACCCCCTATGATAATAGTTAGTAGCCCGATAAGGATTCTTTTTAACATCTGCATTTTGCCACCTCCTTAAAAAAATGTGATATATGCCCGTCAAGAAACAAAGAAGGACTGTTGAGCTGGCTACCACAGCGGATAACGCTTGTAAATCCAATCCCCCCCTACCCGAACAAATCTGCGGCAGGTAGCCCCTTCTCATTACGAACGGAATAACGCTTCAATTTACATGGAAAAATCTATCCCCTTGTGTTAAGGCGGTCGTGGTTTGGCATAGTGAATGGAAGAAGGTACGATTAATGTTCAAAGTAGGCGATTTGGCTGTTTATCCCGCCCAAGGGGTTGGGAAAATAGAAGCCATAGAGAAAAAAGAAGTCATGGGAACGCAACAGATGTTCTATATTGTGAGGATAATTGAAAGTGGCATGCGCATAATGATCCCTGTTGATAGCGTTGATTCCGTCGGGCTGCGTACCCTAATAACGACTAAGGAGATTCCCAAGGTTTATGCTATTCTGAAAAATCGCGACATCAGTGTTGATAAGCAAACATGGAATAAGCGCTATCGTGAATATCTTGAAAAAATAAAGACGGGCTCTGTTTATGAAATTGCCCGTGTTTTAAGGGATCTTCTAATACTCAAGGGAGACAAAAATCTTTCTTTTGGCGAGCGAAAAATGGTTGATATTGCACGAAATTTGTTAGTTAAAGAGATATCCATTGCCAGCGCGGAAGAAGAATCCAAGGTAGAGGATAGCATCCGCAAAATATTTACTTCATAATATAGTTATTCTGTTCTTTGAAAGATAAGATTGAAAATTAACGGAGGTATATTTGTGATTATACAGTTATTGTTATCCCTGGTTTGTGCCGTAAGCGGCTACTTCATTTTATCTGTTTATGTGGAACCACCGTTTTCCTGGATACTAGGTCCCGTCATAGGTATTGCCCTGGCGGTATTTGTCATTGCCCTGGAAGAGAGCATCAGGCGTTCTTCGCTACGCACCATCATTGGTGGTGTAATTGGCTTGATTATTGGCTTAATCATTGCCCTGTCTCTCGCCTATGGGCTACGCTTTGTTAGCGATATCATGGAGAAGCAGCAAGTAGTCCCCTGGATATACTTCTCTCTGTCAACCATAATGGCATACTTGGGTTTGGTAATCGGCTCAAAAAAAATAGAAGAATCTTCATTTTTCGGCTTTCTTTCAGCTTCTGGGTCCGAAGATAAAAAGCTATTAGACACCAGCGTCATTATTGATGGAAGGATAGTGGATATTTGCAAGACGGGTTTTTTAGAAGGAAAATTATTGCTACCTAAATTCGTAATTGATGAATTGCAACATATAGCCGATTCCTCAGATTCTCTCAGACGCTCCCGCGGCAGACGCGGGTTAGACATGCTAAACCAGATGAAACGAGAAGCGATGATCAGTCTTGAGGTCATCGACCAGGATGTTCCTAAAATCAAGAGTGTTGATGGCAAACTGGTTGCGTTGGCAAAAGAAATTGGTGCGAAGATCATAACCAACGATTTCAACCTTAACAAAGTGGCGGAGCTTCAAGGGGTTAAGGCGCTCAATCTCAACGAGTTGGCGGGAGCGCTAAAGCCAGTGGTTCTTCCTGGAGAGGCCTTAAGGGTGCAGGTGATCAAAGAAGGCAAGGAAACTGGACAGGGAGTGGGCTATCTTGATGATGGAACGATGGTGGTTGTTGACGGTGGTTATCGCTTGATAGGTTCCACGACAATTGCAACCGTTACCAGCATTATTCAAACTGCTGCTGGTAGGATGATTTTTGCAGAAGCTATAGAAAACCACCATACATAGGATAAAAAACCGTCAAACGGACGGTCATTAATTCTCACTAAAACGAGGTTTCTTCTTCAGTGATAGAATACTCGCCATGATTCTGGCGGGAAAACCTCCGATGGAAGCGTTATATTTATCCACAAACTGATTGTAGGTTTCCCTAGTTTTATTAATCTTTTCACGCCTCTTCCTTAATTCCACCAAGAGAGATGAGGGAACTCCTCTACCTTCAGTATTCTCACACTTTTCAACGATAACAAAAACTTGTTCGATCGCATGATAAAGATCACTTTGCGCCTTGACCACGCCGTCCTCATTACCTTTGGTTGTTTCTGGAATCATGGAAACCGCCTTTTCTATTGCGGAAATGGCATGGGTTTTATCTTTAAAACAAACCTTCTTCGTTGTGGTCATTTTTAGGGAAAGAAGATAGCTTTCCCGTATTTCTTCGTCAAGTTCGCTTCCTATTTCATTGAGCCGCTGAGCAAAAAAAGAAAACTTATTGAAGGAATTGTTAATAAAGATAGCCACCGACACGATCAGTAGAAATAGAATCCCGATAGCGATTGCCGTTGTATTTTTACCAAACAAAACCCTCTCGCCTCCTTTTTTTGCTCACATTTCTTAATCGTTGCCCGAAGAGAAAAACTTTAGCACCTAAAAATTCCATCCTCGTAAATAACAATAATCTTTCCACTGCTTAAGCGTGCTTTTACCGTCTTTTTTTCCGTGTTGATGATATCCCAGTGAATCACGGAGTCGTTATAACCCAACTCCCTTTGCCGAGATTTCGTCAAATTTTTTATCGGCTTGGAATAGGTGTCAAGGTATGAACGACCAAGGGCAATATGGCAGTTGCCGTTGTTGCCGCCAAAATTTTCGTCAAAGAGTGTATCCGCCATAAACCTATTTATCGGCGAAAACCTCTTATCAGTCAGCGAAAACTCTCCCACACGCGCCGCGCCATTATCAAGTCCTGTAACCTTGCGGGCAAACTCCGCTCCCACATCAGCATCAAGCGTTACCAGAGACCCCTTGCTGAAAGTTATTTTTAAGTTCTTAACCAAGTTACCGTTTTTATAAGATGGCAAATTCGCCAAGAACCTTCCCTCGGTGAAGCGATAATCGGGAGAGGTAAATATTTCAAAACTGGGAATGTTGTGTCCAGAAACGCCAAGCCAACGGCGTCCTTCGCCAATCGTTATTTTCAGATCACAATTTTTACTTTCTAAAAATACCTCTTTTATGCGGAGAGAATTAAGCCAAGCCTTTATTTCATGTATCGCAGTAAATACTTCCTCCCATTTTTGGGTTGGATTGGTGGTGTTAAGGAAACATGCTTCCGCAACACGCTTGGCGTAGTTGTTAAAGGAAATGGCCGCTGAAGCTGACATTGCCTGCGTGGGAAAAACACACAATGTCCAGCCGTAGGCACCTTTGCGCTCCCGTTCATCAACAATATCCATAATATTCTTACGCGAAGAGATAAATTTTCCTATTTTTATTGGGGAAATATTTTGCAAATTGGTTAAATCAGAGGGTGAGTAGATAAATATTTTACCGTTAATTTGGCTGTGGAATTCTGTATCTCCTGGAGGTAAAAAGACAAGCTGTTTGTCATCCGCCTTCTCATAAAAGCTTCGTTCCATACGGCTCGTCGGTGTTGCCCGCTGCACAATATGCGCCCCGAGAGATAGCAAGCGCTCATAAATATTTTCCGCCAGTTCCGTTGCGTTGCTGCCGTACTGTAGCAGGATCAAATCTCCCTTGCCAAAGGCTCGCTTTCTCGTTTTGTTAAGCGCCCAAACCATGATATCCGCGTAGCGTTCCAAGAAAATCTTGCTAAACATGCTCACTCCTTTCATTTCCTCTTTTGAGGGGGTGTCCGTAAGCTACCACCACTTGGCACAATAATTCATCCCAATCGTTATAGACCTGTGGGAGAAAATCTCTACATCATAAATAGGCTCAGTAACTCTAACCAATAATTTTATGACCAAGAAGCTAACTGCCGCTCACTGATTGGTTGACGATCTGTATCTCCACTGTCAATTTTTTTTGTTGCATTATTGGAGAGCTTTAAGCCTCTAAACAAACAACAGATATGAGATTCGCAAGGAGCATTTTTGTTTTAGGGCGCCTTGCCTAATAGGTTTGTAAGCGCTTTGTCAAGTTAAGCAATCGTAAAAAATTCAATGTTTCAAAATTGTTACAGCATCAGTGCCAAGATTCCCTATATCCTTAGTAAGCGAAAGATGCCTCACCCAAGAAAGTTATCCTCACGCCCAAGACAAGAACTACGGAGACTCCTCTTATGCTTGCCCTCCCCTCTTTAAGAGTTTTATCTGTGAGGCGCATTTAAGCAAATCAGATTGATGGTAAGCTCTTTGATAACACCCATTATGCTTCCAGAATAGTCGGCATTTTCTTTTTGACAGTAGTCTCGTGGCTATGCGAAGGGTGAGCAATGGGAACATTAGGCGAAATATCTGCGAGCAAAATTCTCCATTTACTGCAAATAAGCATTCCTATCGAAGATTTGCGCGTGCAATTCCTTGATCGGATTTTGTCTTTGCGCATCAATCCCGAAATAGTCATCAACCACACCGCCTTAGAAAGGCTTACCAGCAAGGACTACCAAGACCTTGCCCGTCAGTTGAATTCCGCCGGGCTACGCACAACGATTCATGCCCCTTTTCTTGATCTTCGACCTGGTGCCCTGGATCCTATAATCCGTGAGGTTTCCTTTGCCCGGCTTTGCCATTGTCTGGAAGTGTCGGCTGTCTTTAATCCAATCGCCATTGTCTGTCATCACGCCTTTGACGAAAAGTATTACACCAATAAGACAAGCGAGTGGGAGGAAAACAGCATTGCGTTCTGGTCGCGGCTTATCCCATTTCTGCCGCAAGGCTCGCGCATTGCTATAGAAAATGTTTATGAGAAAAACCCTGAGGGGATCAAGCACCTCCTAGAAACTATAAACTCGGAAAAACTCCGTTTTTGCTTTGATATCGGTCATTGCAACTGTTTTGCCGGATGCAACTACGAAGAATGGATGGATAAACTCAGTAGCTATCTTACCGATATTCACCTCCATAACAACTATGGAAATAGTGATGAGCATCTTCCTCCCCTTGAAGGCACATTCCCCGTGGAAAATTTCTTCGCTCTGCTACGCAAAAAAGGATTAAAATCCCGTATGACTATTGAGGCGCATAGCATACGACGGGCGGCAAGATCGTTGCAAAACTTAGAAAAGATCGACATTGATGACATTGCTTTAACAGAGAATTCCCCCAGGCTCTAAGCCACTTAGGGGATTGTTGCCCATGGGGCTCGCAAAAAAATTTATATTTTGATCGGAATCTGGTGGATATTGAAAACATGCTCTACGATAAGAATTGCCGCATTCTTCCCTTTGTCCAAAAACCCGCTCGCTACATTGGGGTAGAGACAAACTCACTCATTAAGGAACGAAATTCAATACAACTCTCCGTCGCCTTGGCCTTCCCCGATGTCTATGAGGTGGGGATGTCGCACCTAGGGTTGCAAATTCTCTATTCCATCATTAATTCTGTTGATGGTGTTGTTGCGGAACGCTGTTACGCCCCTTGGGGTGATATGGAACAATTAATGCGTAGGCAAGGCATTATGCTTCTCAGTAGGGAATCGCAAACACCACTACGAGATTTCGATGTCGTCGGATTTTCCCTGCAATACGAACTTTCATACACCAATTGCCTCAACATGTTAGAACTCGGTGGAATAACAATCCGCGCCAATGAGCGCCGCGAGGAAGAGCCCATTATCATTGCTGGCGGCCCTTGTGCCTACAACCCCCTGCCCATGGCCGATTTTATCGGTGCATTTGTTGTTGGCGAGGCGGAAGAAGCCATCATTGAAATAGTCCATGCCGTTTCAAGAACGAAAAAGCTATCGCGACGCAAGAAGCTAGAGGCCTTGGCAAAAATTACCGGTGTTTATGTTCCCGCTGAACACCAAAAAACAACCCGCATCACCAAGCGCTTGCTCCCCGATTTTGCTTCCCATAAATTCCCTCTTAACCACATTGTTCCTTCTCTACGCACCGTTCATGACCGTGTGGTAGTCGAAATCGCCCGAGGATGTACGAGGGGATGTAGATTTTGTCAGGCGGGATTTGTTTGGCGACCCGTGCGAGAACGCTCCGTCTCACAATCTAAAAAAATCGCCTGCGAGCTTCTATCCGCAACGGGTATTGACGAGTTATCGTTGCTTTCGCTTAGCACGGGGGACCACTCGCAGATAGATTAGC
>JAIPED010000021.1 GCA_021737325.1 Deltaproteobacteria bacterium | reverse complement strand
CTTTTTTCTCTTTTAATTGGGGAATGTACTTCGTTTCCGCCTTAAGATCCAAATCGGCGATAAACCGCTTGAGGTGCATGATATCAATCGCCTGTTCAACATTGTTACGCATACAGGCATCTTCACAAGGATGGTTACACACCCTACCGCAAACCGAGGGGAATGGTTGCTCCTGCTTAATGAGCGCAAGCGCCTCGGCATATTTACCTTCCGCGATAAGCGCGATATAGCCCTGAACGCTGATATGCGTCGGGCAGGCCGCCTTACAGGGGGATGTTCCTACTTTATCAATAGCAAAAGCACTGGGAATTGCCTGGGGAAAATGTCTGTAGGTGGCTTTGCGTTCGGAAAGGTTACCGTTAAAAATGGAGGGAACAACAACGGGACAAACATCGGCGCAATCACCGCAACCCGTACATTTATCCAAGTCAATAAAACGCGGCGCACGAAGCAACTTAACCTTAAAGTTACCAGGCTCGCCTTCAACAGCCTTTACCGTCCTGCGGGTGAGTATCTCAACATTGGGATGCCTGCCAACCTCAACCAGCTTGGGAGAAAGGATGCAAGCAGAACAGTCGTTGGTGGGGAATGTTTTATCCAACTGCGCCATAACGCCACCGACGCTGATATCATTCTCCACAAGGAACACCTTCATTCCCGAATTAGCCAAATCTAAGGATGCCTGTATCCCCGCGATACCAGCACCAACAACCATCACTGCACCGATTTTGTTGTCCGCTTTCATTATTTCAACACACCTCTAAAGCAATTGTTTTTGTTAACCTCGTGAAACCGACCCCCACACGGCACTTAACTTAAAGAAAAGCGCGTAAGAACGGCGGAGCGCCTAACACTGGCATGACCAAAAGTCAAACCAGTTATCGTCGCCTGTTATGAACAGAAGCCATTTGTGTTGCTCTGCTATCATAAGCAAAATCGCCATTCCTGCCGTGTTTAGTAAAAACCGCCCCAGCCACTACAAATCACTACAAACATTAAATTATTATGTTTCGTTGGCACTGTCTCTTTGTTTTAGAGGCGCAAACCGCTTAAAGCGTCTTGTCTTCGGCAACAATTACTTCTTCCCACATTGCGGATAATCGTGCGATTTCCGCCTTGGTTTTTTCGTAATCGTCAACCACCCTTCTCGCCGTTAGCGGGTCCTTCATGATGTTGTGATTGCCCAATTCCTCTTCGCATTGGCGTTTTTTTGCCCGTTGTACGATTAATTCGTTTTCTATCTGGGTTAGCTTAAACGCTAGTTGCTCAGGGCTGTATTGTGGGATCCTTTTGTTGTTCTTGGAGGGAGGTGTCGCGTTATTCTTGGTTGCCTTGCGCATTTGTCCGCTTTCCTCTTCCTGCTTTTCGGCAAAATATGAATAGTTCCCTGCGTATTCGGTTATCCTGCCATTTTTTACCGTAAAGAGCTTGCCCGTTACCAGATCGAGCAACTCCCGATCGTGGGAAACAATGACGATGGTCCCTTGATATTCCACCAATGCGCTTAACAAAATATCACGGGTTTTTTTGTCTAGATGGTTGGTCGGCTCATCGAGAATGAGCAAATTAGCTTCCGTGAGCAGCAATTTTAACAGCGCCAGCCGCGATTTTTCCCCACCCGAAAGAATGGCGGTTTTCTTCTGAATGTCATCACCAGAAAAGAGAAACGCGCCCAGCAGGTTTCTTTTTTGCTGGTCGGTGGCCTTGCCAACGGCGGCAATGGCAGACCAAACGGTGCCTTCACCCCTTATTTCAAGGGCGCTTTCCTGTGAAAAGAAGCCAATTTTTATCCCCTCTCCATAGGCTATTACCCCTTGAGATGGCTTTTCCACCGCGGCCAGTAGCCGCACCAGCGTGGATTTGCCTTCGCCATTGGCGCCGACAATAGCGATTTTTTCTCCACGGACGATGGAAAAATGGGCATGGGTAAACACTGTCCGCCCATTGTAGGATTTTCCTAGATCCTTCACCGTGCACACAATTTTATCAACCCGCGGCGGCGGCGGAAAGGATATGGTAACCGCCCGCGCTTCTTTTTCTTCCTCTATGGGCACAATTGCGGCGATCGCTTTTAACCGTGCCTGCGCTTGTTTAGCCTTGGTTGCCTTGTAACGAAAACGCTCTATAAATTCTTTGGCTCTGGCCAATTCTTGTTTCTGTAAGGCGCTTTCTTTGCGTAGGGCTTCGCGGCGTTTTTCTTTCCCTTGAAGATAGTGGGAGTAATCACCCTTATGGATAAAAATTTTGCCTGCGGTAAGCTCGAAAATGGAATCCACGGTTTTATCCAAAAAGTATTTATCGTGCGACACGATGATGAGGGTGGCACGGCAATCTTTAAGGTAATTTTCCAGCCACTCCAACGCCGCCACATCCAGATGGTTGGTCGGCTCATCGAGAAGCATAACGGAGGGGTTCGAGAGCAGAATCCCCGCCAGCGCAATGCGCATCTTCCAGCCACCAGAAAAAGCAAGGCAGGATTTTTCAGCGTCGCTTTCCTTAAATCCCAAACCGCATAAAAGCTGCTTTGCCCTTGCATTAAAGGAATATCCCGCGGCAAATTCGTGTTTAGTGCGCAACTCTTCATATTCCTTCAATAATGCCCCGCCCTCTTCCCCCTCGGGCAAGAGCGTGGCAATGCGTTTTTCCAACGAGTGAATCCTCGCCTCCAACTGGGCGATATTCTTCCGCAGGTATGTCATTATCGTTTCCTCGCCCAGCTCAACCATCTCTTGGGGAAGAAACCCTATTTTCGCACCCCGACCTGCATGGATAGTTCCGCTATCGGGAGCTTGTTTTCCCGCCAGCAGGTTCAGCAAGGTCGTCTTGCCCGTGCCGTTATCGCCCACAACACCAATGCGAGAGCCATCCTTGATGGATAACGAGACATTGGCAAAAAGTGTTTTGCTACCCCAAGATAGCGAGAGATTATCCAGAATGAACAAGGCTTTTCCTCATGGTTATTTTATCTGCCGCAACGATATCGCTCGTCAATCGTTAAGCACGGGCGCAGGCGCTAAACCATAACGGGCACAAGCGCAACACCAAAGCCCTTTCATCTTGCCATTGCTGGCTCCTTTTGTTAGCAACTAACACCCTCGCCACGGAGTTGGTTAGGGGAGAGCGTTGGGCTTTCCGCTAGGAAGCAACACCCAGCACCAACAGAATAGCGGCGGCGTTAAACAAAAATTGCGGTGGGATTTTTTTGGTCGATATCCTCCGCCGAGTGGCTATCCCATAACCAATCTTTCTGGAGCATTATGATGACCTGCGGCGACGAAATTATCGCTATTGTCGAGTCCGTCGCTTTTGGCGGCTTTGGCGTCGTGCGCCATGAAGGCATCGTGGTTTTTATCCCCTACACGGTGGATGGTGATACCATTCGGGCGCGGATTGTTGCCGTTAAGCCGACCTATCTCCTCGCCGAAATGGTGGAATTGCTGAACCCTTCCCCACAAAGGCAAACCCCTCCCTGCTCCTATTTTGGCATTTGCGGCGGCTGTACCTATCAGCATATTCGCTATCCCCACCAATTGGCGATTAAAGAAAAACAACTACGGGATTTATTGCAGCGGGTGGGAAAGTTCGCCACCCTGCCGCCCTTGGCGGTTATCCCCTCGCCACAGGCCCTGCATTATCGCTTGAAGGCAGATTTCCATCTTGCCTGCCAAGACGGCAAGGCCACGCTGGGATTCATGAAGAATAAAAGTAATGAGGTTGTCGCCATTGATTCTTGCGCCATTCTTGCGGAAAGGATTAACGAAAAATTACCAGAGTTACGGGCGCACATAAATAACATAACTGTCCCGCCGCGTATAACGCTCTGGGAAAGTGACGAACGCGAGGATGATCTGCAGGTGGTGCGGCTAAATGATAAAAAATTTATGACCCCTGCCAGCGGTTTTTTTCAAGCAAACGGACCGTTACTGCCCCAGTTTATCACGGTTGTAACCGAGCTTTGCGGGGAGATTAAAAATCTCACGGTTGTTGACGCCTATTGCGGCTCGGGACTATTTGCTTGCTTTTTGGCTACTGCCAAGGAAGTTATTGGGATTGAGCAAAATGCCAAGGCGCTAGCCTGCGCCCGTAAAAACTTCTCCCGCGAAGAAAGCCATAACGGCAGTTTTTGGGCCGGTGACTGTAGCCGCATTTTTTACGAACGGGTGTTGCGCAAGGGAAAATCACCCGCGGTGATCATCGTTGATCCCCCTCGTTCTGGTTGCGCTAAGAGCTTTCTTATGCAACTTGCCTCCTTGCCTTCCGCTAAAATAGTGTATGTGTCTTGTAACCCGAGCACCTTGGCGCGGGATTTGCGAGTGCTGGTAAGCGCTGGTTTCTCGCTTAAAAAAGCGTATCTTTTGGATATGTTTCCCCAATGCTCCCATATTGAGAGCGTAACTTACTTAGAGAAATGATGGATGGAATGATGAAGAAAGCACCCACCACGACGATCGCCATTGTCGGCAGGCCTAATGTTGGCAAATCAACACTTTTTAACCGCCTTATCGGTTTTCATAAGGCGATCGTGATGGACCACCCAGGCACAACAAGGGATAGAAACTACGGTAGTGGGGAATGGAACGGTAGAAAATTTTTCCTCATCGATACTGGCGGGTTTGAACCAACAGCCAACGACGAGTTACTCATTCAGATGCGCCAACAAACAACCATCGCCATTGAAGAAGCCGATATTGTCATCTTTCTGATGGACTGCCGCGATTCCCTACTCTCAACAGATAAGGAAATTGCCAAGCTGTTAAGGATGGTTGCCAAACCCACATTTTTTGTCGTCAACAAGGTGGATGGTGAGAGATGGGAAAACTTGGTGGCGGAGTTTTATCAGCTAGGCGTGGAAGAATTATTCCCCATCTCCGCCTTACAGGGCTACGGCATTGCCGATTTGCTTGACGCGGTTACAAAGGGCATCGTCCCGCATGAGGATGACGCCGTAGAAGTGGATGATTTTGTGACTACTGACAGCGGAAGCGACGAAATTATAGATGCCGAAGTTGATCCGGCACCCGCCACCCCGCCAACCATCCGCCTTGCCTTTGTGGGTAAGCCCAATGTCGGTAAATCCTCGCTCATTAATAAAATCCTTGGCCACGAAAGGCTCATCGTTAATGCGCAGGCGGGAACAACCCGCGATGCAATTGACACGGAGGTAACCGTTGAAGGGAAGCGATATCTGCTCATTGATACCGCTGGGGTTAGAAGGAAGAGCCGTCTTTCATTAACTTTAGAAAAGTACAGCGTTTTGCAAGCCATCAGCGCAATGCGCCGCTGTGATATTGCCGTCTTGATGATTTCCGCCATTGAAGGGGTAACGGAACAGGATACCAAAATTGCCGGAATTATTGCCGAAGCGGGCAGAGGCTGCATCATCGCGATAAACAAATGGGATGCCATTGAGAAGGATGAGAAAACCTTGGGCGTCTTTGTTAGGCAAGTAAGGGATGCCTTAAAATTTATGGAATACGCGCCCTTAGTTTTTATCTCCGCGACAAGCGGGCAACGGGTCGGTAAAATTTTTGAGGCGGCGCAACTCGTCTATGACGAATACGGCAAGCGAATGAGCACCGCGTTCCTTAATGAGGTAGGGAAAACATTTTTGACGCAAAAAACTCCCCAGCGCTATCGCGGCATTGAAAACTCTTTTTTTTATATGACGCAGGTGTCGGTAAGACCACCGACATTCGTTTTTTTTGTTAGGGAACCCCAGGAAATTCATTTTTCCTACGAGCGCTACATCATCAATCGTATTAGAGAACATTTCGGCTTTGCAAACTCGCCAATACGGGTGATTTTCCGCAAGCGGGGAGAAAAACCAGCGGAGAGGAAAAGATAATGGCACCAAAAAAGTGGGAGATTATCGCGAGTGGCAAAAATTCAGGATACCGCGTTTTCGACCTGCGCACCGACACAGCGCGTTCGCCGCGCACGGGGAACACCCATGATTTTTTTATCATAGAATCCCCCGCTTGGGTCAATATCATCCCGCTTACCGCGCAGGAGGAAGTCGTTATGATAGAACAATATCGACACGGCACCCGAGACATAACGCTAGAGATTCCCGGCGGCATGGTAGAGCCTAACGAAGAGCCATCGGCGGCGGCGCTCAGAGAAATGTTAGAAGAAACTGGCTACTGCGCTTCCACGGCAATGCCCTTGGGCTTTGTCCATCCTAACCCCGCAATTCAAAACAATGCGTGCTTTAGTTTTTGGGCGAGAGATGTCCTTGCGGCAGGCAAACAAACGCTTGATGAGAGGGAAGATATACAGGTGGTGCTAAAACCTTTAAAAGAAATCCCCGAATTAATTCGTTCTGGAGCAATAACGCATTCGCTCGTTATTGTGGCGTTTTATCGCTTCTTTGCCGAGCGCTTTCGCTAACAGAGGCATTTGCACAACTGCACACCGCCTTCTTTCCGCCCCTCATTCCCGTCCCTTTCTGTCATTTTCCCTCTTCTGTCATTCCGCCTCTTTTTCTGCCATTTTCCCTCTTCTGTCATTCCACCCCTTTTCTGTCATTCCGAACGAAGTGAGGAATCTTTTAAACATCAATAGCGAACATTCGTGTCACATCCAAGCGATTTCTCCCTTCGGTCGAAATGACAAAGTGGTGATTCTCCATTTTCAGGTCCTTTTTGTTATTACTTTTCCCTTTCTTCCTTTTTCATCCCGTCCCTATAGCCCCTTGATGTTATCCCCGCACCCGTTTTCACGAGTAAAAACTCTTACGCAACTGCAACACTTGCCTTGTTGTGGTCATTCCCGCACCCGTTTTCACGAGTGCAGGCTCCAGCGGGCAACCGCAAAAAACAAAATGCAATAGAATGACGCATCCAGAGGTGTTTGAAATGTTTCAGTTATTTCTTACAATCGGGGAGCGTTTTCTTTCGTTGCTGCTTGATGAAAGAGTTGCGCAAGAGTCTTTAACGGCGAATGGGCATTCTGCCCGCTTCCGTCCTGCTTCCCCGCTGTTGGCGCCACTCTACGCCAACAACTCCCGCCAAGGAAGATGGGGAAATGTTTCCGTTAGGGAATGATCATCCTTCACCAAGTGGTACTCCAAGAGGGGAAAACAGCGCTTGGCGATTTTTTTAACAGCTTGAGCAGGCACAAGCGTATCGTTACTCCCGTGGAAGAGGACGGCGGGTAACAAGACGGAAAGCTCTCGATATGCGGCAAACTCCTCCATATCCAACGCAGGCGCGAGCATGATCAACTTTTTTACCCCTGCGGGATTTTTAAGCGCATACATGGCGCCGACCAGCCCCCCGTAAGAAGAGCCGACAATCACAATCCCTTGTTTATCACCAACTAGCAGGGTAAATTGCGCCAACCGCTCCTGCGCACCACCACAGAAATCACCCACAACCATGCCGGAAAAATTGGCGCTAAAATAGCGCCCTTTATTGCCCTGCGCAGAGCTTTCGCTACCATGGATAAAAAATTTCTGGGTATTCATCGCTTCCTCCTTAAACAAACTAGGCACCAATTATCAGCCTCAGAGCGACAACCAAGTCGCGCATATCCTGCGCGGTGCCAATGCTAATGCGGACATGGTTATCAATGCGCGGCTTGTTGAAATAGCGAATCAGGATGCCAACACCTTTTAGTTTTTCATAAAGTTCCTTGGCGGCCATTTGGGAATGCGACGCAAAGAGGAAATTTGCCTTGGAGGGTAGGACGACAAAGCCCAGTTGCCGCAAAGCGCTGGCGGTCTGCTCTCTAATCGCGATAATCTCCCGCCGAGTTCGGGCGAAGTATTCCTCATCCTCAAAGCTTGCCTTGGCTCCCGCAATGGCAAGCCGATCAAGCGTGTAGGAGTTAAAAGAATCCTTGATTCTGGCTAAGGCTTGAATGAGCTGAGGATTAGCCAAAGCAAAACCCACCCTCAAACCTGCCAATGACCGCGATTTAGAAAGCGTCTGCACAATAACGAGGTTTTCGTAGGTTGTCAGCAACGGGATAGCGGATTCGCCGCCAAAATCAATATAGGCCTCATCAACAACAATAACACTCTCGCGGTTGTTTGCCACGATCGCCTCCACCTCCCCTAAAGAAAGGGCAACTCCCGTGGGGGCGTTGGGGTTGGCGATAATGATCCCACCATTTGGCGGCGTAAACGCGGCACCAACAATATTAAAATCGGCTTCCAAGGGGACTTTACGATATTTGACAGAAAAGAGTTCGCTGTAAACCTCGTAAAAACTGTAGGTAATATCGTTAAACAATATCGGTGCTTTCCCCACAAAAAAGGCGGGATAGCAGAAGGCCAGAATCTCATCGGAACCGTTGCCGACAAAAACCATCTCGGGCTTTATGCCAAAATATCGGGCAATCTGATCGCGTAATTCATCCGCCATAGGCGGAGGGTAAAGCCGCAACTCGTTGCAGGCACGGGCAATGGCGGCGATAACAGCAGATGAAGGGGGGAAGGGATTTTCGTTGGTGTTGAGCTTGATGTAGCCACCATCCTGGGGTTGCTCTCCAGGAATGTAGGGTTTGATTGAGCTAACCAAATCGCTCCAATATTTCATCGTCGGGTTTTTATCCTTTGCGTATAATCTTGTTTTGGAACCGTTAACACCAACGATGCGCTTTTTCACCCATTTTTTCGTTTTTAGGCGTTGCGCCGATTTTTGTAATCCGAGATCAAAATCATCAAGGCGAAGAGGAACAATAAAAAAGCGGGTGTGTTGTTACCACACCCGCTTTGGATCTTTTAGCCAACCCTCTCACGAGGGCAGGGCAATTAGAAGTTCAAGGTTAGCTTGTTGTAGAGCAGATAGTTGGCGCTAAGCTCTGCACTCTCAGTGATTCCCTTGAAGAAATCGCCGGGCATGAAATAACCCAAGCCAACTTCATAATTTAAGTTGCTGTAGATGCTGTAGGTCGCAACAACATCAAATTCCATACCGATGTTCTTGCTGATTTGACCAGCAACCACATCCTGATTGGCCAGCGCGTAGGCAAACGCCACCTTCACATCCAGTTTCTCCATGGGCTTGGTGCCAGCATAGAGGTAAACCAGCATGGCATTATCAAAGAACTGGTTCATGGTAACGCCATTGGCGGAGTACGCTCCAGAAGCGCTCATGAACTGATCGTTCCACATTAAGACCATGGGCGACCAAGCCTGACCATAAAGTAATTGGGTAGCCAGACCACCCTCTTTTTTATCCTTTGTTGTGATGTCATCACCAGTTATGTAGGCAAAAACTCCACCAACATATGCAGGAGCGAGGTCAACATTAACCTTGCCGTATAAACCAAAACCGGACAGGGTCGTATCACTCGCAACGGCGGGGCTAACTTCTGGTTCCATGGCAATTTTCCCCATGGCATACAGACCTTCAGCTTCAACATAGATGTTGTCGAAGGTTCCCTTGTAGTAGGGGAGGAATGCATTTAGGGTAAGCACATTGCCTGCAGGAACACCGTATGTCGGGTGTATATAATCACGCTTACTTGCTGTTCTTCCATACTGATAGAGCAAGCCCGCTTCGCCGTTGGGCAACTTGTAAACCGCGCCCAAGTCAAAGAGCTCGTCGTCACGATCGGCAAAAACCACATCCTTGGTGCTCTTTTCAAAAGCCGCGAGGGCAATCAGATTTTCGTTCAAGGGAACGACATACTTAAGACCCGCACGGGTGGCATGGGTATCGCCGAAGGAAGTTCCCCAAGCAATGAAGTTTTGATAACCAACGATAAATTTGCCAATGCCCGTATTGAAATCTGCATAAGCTCGTTCAAACTCAATACTCTGTTGCTCGGCAGCACCTGCCGCACCTATTGAAGGACGGCTGGCAGTATCCACCGAGGAACCCGTCCATGTCTTCTCACCCCAGGTCTTTTCCAAAGCATCAAAGCGCATGACCAGTTTCAAACCATCGGCGATTGCTACTTCGGGTTGGACACGCAGGCGCTGATGAATCGCAGATTTCGTCTTGGCGTTATCTTTAGAACCCAACGCATGGTTATCTTCCACAAAACCTCTTACATAGTACTGACCACCGAGCTTTACATCGGCGGCGGAGGCTGTCAGCGCGAAGCCGATAACAAAGGCGGCTGCCAGCAATAAAACGGTAACTTTTTTCATTTCTTTCCTCCATTTTCCCCCTCGCGGGTACCAGCGAGGAGAGCTTAAAATTGTTTTGTTCGAACAAATGATGGTGTTTGAAAAGTGGAACCGTAGAACGATATTAGACCGCCGCGCCAGCACATCACCCCCTTCTCTTAGTGCATAATTGGCACCCGTCAAACAACATCGGAGGGGTTTAGTCAAGGTTTTATTGAATTCTTCCCTTGTAAATGAACAGGAAATTCTTGGCTCATCAAGGCGGGCAAAGGAAAATCGCACGCGGGCAAACCTGCCGCTCGCCCTTTTATCTTAAAATTTCTCCTCGTTATCGCTCGGCGAAATAACCAGCGGCATTAAACCCGCAAATCCGCATGGTAGTATCAGGCGTCTAAATGAACACCCTTGCACGACTGAAAGGTTTGGCTTGTTGTAAGACTCTTGCACAACTGCAACACTTGCCTTGTTGTGGTCATTCCCGCACCCGTTTTCACGAGTGCAGGCTCCAGCGGGAATCCAGAAGGTTTTGTAATTATTATATCTTTTACAGCATAACACATTCGCTACCAGATGGCGGGAAACATGATGTTGGTTATGCAAGAGTCTTAATGACAAATTAGTGCTATCATGCGTCTCAATAATAAAAAGGATGGACCTGATAGGAGATATACACAAACTCTGTCATTCCGAAAGGCGTAGCCTGAGGAATCTTGTCCTTAAAAACCTTCACCCAAAATTTCGTTATTATTTTTCCCATAGGAGCCCTTGCATAACCTGTTTATACAAGCAGTAACGAAAGAAGGCACTTGTATGCTGGCTACAATAATCAAAATATTTCAAGCACATCTGGATTCCCGCTTTCGCGGGAATGACGGTCGAAAACAAGGCATTGCAGTTTTGCAAGAGTCTTGCCTGATAGCTGTCTGAAGCAAATCCAGCTTTCTTCTCGTGGAGAAAACAGTTTCTGTCGCAAACGAAATGCCCGCTTCAATAGCCTCGCTCTTCGCCTATCCGCTTCTTGCGCCGCTTACAATGTACTTATTTCCTTTGCTTTACCAATATCGTCGGCATTGATGTAGATCTTTGGAAAATCCTTTAGGTGGTTCAGATGCTTGACAACAGTACTCTTACCAGATCCATTGGGACCGGCAAAAATCCAAAGTTGGGGACCGCTTCCCGCTTCCATGCGTCAATGCCTCCTTTTTAGGTCGTGATAAAACACCCTTGTCGAAAGACATTCCTGTCATGGCGGGAACTGAAACAGTTGCGCGACGGTTGGACACTTTGGAAGGCTATTGCTACTAATGCTGTGGTACGGGAAACTCTAAAGTGGCAATACATTCTCACCCTTGGTTTTAGAATTGGGCTTCACTTTAGTCTTTTTATGAAGCTCAAAGTATTCCCGATGGCCATCGGGATAGCGATAAAAAAGCCCCCTGTCATCACCATGCGCGGTGGCGAGACCAAGAGAATGCGCTTCCGCGATAGCCTTTACGCCGATTTCCTTCATCAGGGATTGGTCTTCCTCATAGGAAAGCTCAAAAAACCCTTTTTCGGTAAGACTTTTATTTTGCTTTTTAGCCATGCGCTTCTCCTCCCCTCACCCCTGTTTTATGGTGCGGGAAAAACACTCCCTTTTTGAGGGAAAAAACACCTGTTTTACTACGATTTCGTTTTATCCTTTTTGGGCGGATTTTTCACCACCAGCGCTCGATCAACCAACTCCACCAAAGAAACAGACGCTCCATCGCCAGTGCGAAAACCGAGCTTGATTACCCGCGTATAACCACCAGCGCGTTCCTTGTATTGAGAAGAAATATCCTGAAAGAGCTTCCGCACCACCGCTTTATCGCGAATATACGCCACCGCTTGACGGTATGCGTGCAGATCTCCCCTTTTTCCCAAGGTTACCATTTTATCGGCAACTCTTTTAAGCGCTTTGGCCTTCGCATCGGTTGTCTTTATCTTTTCTTCACGAAAGAGCGAGGTAACGATGTTGCGCATCATCGCTTCCCGATGCGCCGTTACCATCCCCAACTTTATTCCCGCTTTACCGTATCGCATTATCCGTAACCCTCTTTTTATTCTTTTTCCTCTGACGGAGGCACAAAATTGACCTTCATACCGAAACGCAAACCGATGGAATGTAAAACCTCGTTGACTTCATCCAGCGACTTCTTTCCGAAATTCTTCATTCGCAACATCTGGGATTCAGGTATCTGTACCAATTGGCCAACATAATCTATCCCCGATTTTTTAAAACAGTTCATCGGACGGGGCTTGAATTCAAAATCTTCAATCTTCCGCAGGAGCAATTCTTCCAAATTCTCGGGAACTTCAAAGGCTTCATCATCCTCATCACCACCTGGCCCCTCTTCAAACGCGAGATCCTCATCAAAATTGATAAAGATATCCATTTGCTCCTTGATTATCTTTGCCGCAAAGGCAAGCGCATCCTCAGGTCGAAGAGCGCCATCGGTCCAAATGCGCATTTCCAATCGATCATAATCGGTTATCTGTCCCACACGGGCATGGGTAACCGTATAGCTTACTTGTTTTACCGGCGAAAAAAGCGCGTCAATATTTATCGTCCCCTCTGGTTGCCCAGAATCGCGTTCCATCCTGGCGGGCAAATAACCCCTGCCGGGAGATACGACAACCTCCATCTTCACTTTTTGCTCACCTGTTAATGTCATTATGTGGTGTTCAGGATTAAGGACAACAACCTGCGGGTCGATATTTATTTTGTTGGCGGCAACAGCTCCCTTGCCGCTCATTTCCACAACCAGCTTCTTGGCCTCCTTGGTGTGCAACTTAAACCGCACCCCCTTAAGGTTGAGGGCTATATCGGTCATGTCTTCACGAACACCTTTTACCGTATCAAACTCGTGGAGCACACCTTCTATCTTTACTGAAACAATTGCCGCACCCATTATTGAGGAAAGGAGGACCCTTCTTAGCGAGTTTCCCAGCGTCGTCCCAAAGCCCCTTTCAAGGGGCTGGCAGACAAACTCCCCGTAGTACGAACTGTGCGTTTCCGCATCAATTTTTACTCCCTTGGGTTTTATCAAATCAAACCAATTCCTCTGCATCGCTGTCACATCCCTTTTATTTTTTGCAAATGTCGCCGTGAAACTACTTCGAGTAAAGTTCAACGACCAACTGCTCTTGAATTGGCATTGTTAGCTCTTCTCTTAGCGGCAAGGATTTCAGCTTGCCCGCGTAGCTGGCGCTATCCAATTCCATCCATGAAGGAACACCTCGTCGCTCCACAGTTTCCATAGCGGAAGTTATCGCAAGAATGCTCCTGCTCTTCTCTCTTACGGAAACCAAATCGCCGACCTTAACTAAAAATGAAGGAATGTTCACCGGATTGCCATTAACCAAAAAATGACCGTGTAGCGTTAGCTGACGCGCTTCCGTGCGAGAACAGGCAAAGCCCATGCGGTAAACGACATTATCCAGCCTTCTCTCCAACAATAGCAAAAGATTGGTACCGGTAATGCCTTTTTGACGGTCGGCCTTTTCAAAGTAGCCTCGGAATTGATTTTCCAGTAATCCATACATCCTCTTCAGCTTCTGCTTCTCGCGAAGCTGAACGCCATAATCGGAAAACTTTCGCCGCAACTGACCGTGCTCACCAGGAGCGTAGCCCCGTCGATCCAGCGCACATTTCTCCGTGTAGCATCTATCACCCTTCAAAAACATCTTCAGGTTCTCTCTACGACACAACCTGCATAAAGATTCTCGATATCTTGCCAAAAGTAAACTCCTCCTCCGGGATTCTATACTCTTCTTTTCTTCGGTGGCTTACAGCCGTTATGGGGAACGGGGGTAACATCTTTGATCAAGGAGACATTAACTCCCAGTGATTGCAACGAGCGCAATGCCGATTCCCGTCCGGAGCCGGGCCCTTTAACAAAAACCCTCAAACTTTTTAGCCCCTGTTCTTTAGCTTTCTTAACTGCGTTTTCCGCCGCCAACTGCGCCGCAAAGGGGGTTCCCTTGCGCGACCCCTTAAACCCTTGGGTGCCGCCTGAAGCCCAAGAAATCACATTGCCACTCAGGTCGGTGATGGAAACAATGGTATTGTTAAATGTGGAAAAGATATGAGCCACACCCTCGGCTACACTCTTTTTTTCCTTCTTTTTTACCCCTCTGCGAACCTGCTTTGCCATTGAACCTCCAGTTACTTTTTCTTTATCGCCAAACCTCTGCGAGGTCCCTTGCGCGTACGGGAATTGGTCCGTGTCCGCTGCCCATTAACCGGCAAACTTTTGCGGTGCCTTAAACCACGATATGAACCTAGATCCATCAGCCGCTTGATTGACATGGAAATACCGCGGCGCAAATCTCCCTCGACCCTGTATGAGGCATCTAGGACAGTTCTAATGGCGTTGATTTCCTCATCGGTTAGATCATCGGACTTCTTCGCTGGGTTGACACTCGCCGCCGTCAATATGTCCGTGGCCGAAGAACGGCCAACACCAAAGATGTAGGTCAACGCTATCTCCATTCTTTTCTTCTTGGGTAAATCAACGCCTGCAATTCTTGCCATATCTTCTCCTCTACCCCTGTCTCTGCTTGTGTTTAGGGTTTTCGCAAATAACCCTAACGACACCACGCCGTTTGATTATTTTACATTTTTCACAGATTTTTTTTATAGAAGCCCTTACTTTCACTTTCTCACTCCTTCCCCTTTTACTTCTCGCGGTAGGTTATCCGCCCCCTAGCTAAATCGTAGGGAGAAAGCTCAATGGTAACTTTATCACCTGGCAATATCTTAATGAAGTGCATCCGCATCTTCCCCGATATGTGCGCCAATACCTGATGACCATTTTCCAATTTCACCTTAAACATCGCATTGGGCAAGGCTTCCAAAACCTTACCGCTAACCTCAATCACATCCTCTTTTGCCATAGACCTTCCGTTGGTTACAACCTGCTCAGTATTTCAGGACCGTCCTTCGTTATCGCTACCGTGTGTTCAAAGTGCGCAGACAACCTGCCATCGGCGGTTACGACCGTCCAGCCGTCGCTAAGCACCTTCACCTCCGATAGCCCTTCATTTACCATGGGCTCTATCGCTAAAACCATCCCTTCCCTTAGCGGAATGCCGCTACCTCGTTTACCAAAGTTGGGAACGGCAGGATCTTCATGCATCTTACGCCCTATCCCATGCCCCACAAAATCACGCACAACCGAAAAACCCGCCTTCTCGGCACAACCCTGTACCGCTGCGGATATATCTCCTAAACGGCAACCAACCTTAGCAGTGGCTATGGCGGCGTCTAACGCATTCTGTGTAACATCCAGCAAGCGCCTAATCTGTGGGGAAACATCACCAACCGCCACTGTTATCGCCGCATCACCACAAAAGCCGTTGTACAAAACCCCAAAATCCAAACTGACAATATCGCCACGGGCTATCTTGCGCGAAGACGGTAACCCGTGAATAACCTCTTCATTAACCGAGATGCATAAAGCGCTGGGATAACCGTGATATCCCTTAAAAAGAGGAACTGCCCCCTCACTTATAGCCAACTCCTCCGCATATTTATCCAAGTCCCTCGTTGTAACCGCAGGACGAATCTCCCTCTGCAACTTCTGTAAAACGGTGGCGACAATAACGCTCGCCTCTTTTATGCGCTCTATCTCTTCCGCCGTTTTTAGAATAACCACAAACCTACCCTAACGCCTTTTGGCAAGCCGCTGCTTCTTCATGATTCCCTCGTACTGCCGCGACAACATATGTGCCTCAATCTGTCCGGCGGTATCCAATGCCACGCCAACAACTATCAGCAACGCGGTGCCACCAAAATAAAAGGGAACATTGTAATAAGCAATTAAAATGCTAGGCAATACACAGACAGCCGAAACATAAAGCGCACCGCCTAGGGTTATTCGTGAAAGCACATGATCAATGTATTCGGCCGTCTTAACCCCGGGCCGGATGCCAGGGATATAGCCGCCGTATTTTTTGATGTTATCGGAAACATCCCTAGGGTTGAACATCACCGCAGTATAAAAGTAACAAAAGAAGATAATGAAACCTACAAATAAAACTTCGTATAGCATCTTGCCCGGCAATAACTGCCCCGCTATTACCTTCATCACGGGATGCTCAATAAAATTGGCGATCGTAGCGGGGAACATTATCAACGAAGAGGCAAAAATCGCGGGGATAACCCCGGCGGTATTCACCTTCAAGGGCAGATGAGTTGACTGACCGCCATAGACTTTACGACCCACCACCCTTTTGGCATACTGAATGGGAATTCGCCTCTGACCAGCCTCAACAAAAACTATCGCACCAACAACGGCAACCATGAATACCGTCAAAGCAAGAACAAAAAATATCCCCATCTCTCCGGCCATGAGCAAGCTGAAGGTGCCAAAAATCGCTGCAGGGGCACGACAAACGATACCCGCAAAGATAATTAAAGAGATGCCATTGCCTATGCCTCTTTCTGTTATTTGCTCTCCCAACCACATCAAAAAAACCGTACCTGTAGTTAAAGTGAGCGTTGTCATCAGACGAAACCCCCAACCACCAGCAATAACTATCGGAATCCCCGTCGGGCCAACCATGTTTTCCAGACCAACGGAGATGCCCAACCCCTGAATAACACTCAGAATAACCGTGCCGTAGCGGGTGTATTGGGTTATCTTCTTTCTGCCTTCTTCACCCTCTTTGGAAAGCTTCTCCAGATGAGGCACCACCATGGTGAGAAGCTGAAGAATAATCGAAGCACTGATGTAGGGCATTATTCCCAGAGCAAAAATGGAAAAATTGCTCAAAGCGCCGCCAGCAAACATATCAAAAAGACCTAGGAGCGAACCCTGCGCCCTGTCAAAAAATGATGCCAAGGCTACACCGTCAATTCCAGGAGTCGGAACATGCACACCGATACGATAAACAACCAGCAAAAAAATGGTAAATAGTATTCGCCGTTGTAGTTCGGGAATCTTTTGTATGGAGGCAACCCCGCTCATAGCTATTCCGCCAACCCTTCAGAAACAGAACCACCTGCGGCAAGAATCTTTTCTCGCGCTCCTTTACTGATAAAGGACAATTCAATAATCAGGGAATTTTCTAACAAGCCATTGCCAAGCAACTTAACGCCGTCACCCAGCTTTTTGATGATACCGTTTTCCAGCAGAACCTTCTCGGTAACGACTGTTCCTGCTGGGAAAAGGGAAATATCCTCAACATTGATGGCAACGATATCCTTCCGCATATGATTGCTGAACCCGCGTTTTGGTAGGCGGCGAGCCATTGGCATCTGTCCACCTTCAAAACCACGACGAACCTTGCCGCCAGAACGAGCCTTTTGCCCTTTATGTCCCTTACCGGAGGTTCCTCCATGGCCGGAGGCGTTTCCTCTACCAACCCTCTTCCGCTTTTTTGTCGCGCCCGACGAAGGAGAAATACTTGATAAATCTATCATTCTACAACCTCCTCAACACTTACCAAGTGCGCCACCTTCAGCGCCATCCCTCTTATCTGCGGGGTATCTTCCAACTCCACAACCTTGCCAATTCTGCCTAAGCCCATCCCCTTAAGCACGAGATGCTGCTTCCCCGGCCTGCCTATCTGACTCTTGGTTTGCTTGATTCGTATCTTTCCAGCCACCTTAATCTCCCACAATTCTAATTTATCTCAACTCCCCTTATCGCGGCAATCTCTTCGGGCAAGCGCAACTGCATCAAGCCTTGAAGTGTCGCCTTCACCAGATTATGCGGATTGTGCGAACCGAGACACTTTGTTAGGATATTCTGAATACCCGCAACCTCTAAAACAGCACGAACTGCACCTCCAGCGATCAACCCTGTTCCTGCCGATGCGGGCTTTAACAAAACTTTCCCCGCGCCAAACTTGCCAATAATCTCATGCGGAACCGTACTGTCCTTGATTGACACCTTAACGACATTCTTCCTAGCCTTTTCCGTCCCTTTGCGAATCGCTTCGGGAACCTCTTGGGCTTTACCAACACCCATTCCCACTAAGCCGTTTCCATCACCGACAACAACTATCGCAGAAAAACGAAAGCGACGCCCCCCCTTAACAACCTTCGCCGTGCGGTTGATATTTATGACCTTGTCTTGAAATTCCTGCCCATCAATCATTGCTTTTCCTCAAGGTTTCGTATTTATTAAAATTCCAATCCCGCTTCGCGGGCGCCTTCCGCTAAAGCCTTTACCCTGCCGTGGTAAATGTAAATACCCCTATCAAACACCGCCGACACAACCCCCAGATCTTTAAGCCTCTTGCCCACCAGAGCACCGACAACTTTAGCCGATTCGGCTTTTTTGGCGTTGGCACAGGCAACCTTAATCTCCTCACTAAGCGAGGAGGCCTCACCGATTGTCTTGCCGCTATCGTCGTTTATCGCCTGAACATATATGTGGCGCGATGAACGAAAAACCGAAAGCCTAGGTCTCAAGGCGGTTCCATGGATATTGCCGCTGATTCTTTTCTTCTTCTTTTCTCTATTCAATTTTTGTTTTTTTAACTGCAATTTTCCTCTCCTCTACTTCTTTGAACCAACGGACTTCCCGGCTTTCCGTCTTACAACCTCGTTGGCATATTTTATTCCCTTGCCCTTATAAGGCTCTGGTTTTTTTATCCCGCGAATTTGTGCAGCAACTAACCCTACCAACTCTTTATCGTATCCCGAGATGGAAATGTTCACCTGCTTATCAACCTTAATGGCAACACCATCAGGGATTTTGTATTCCACAGGTTTGGAATAACCTACCAGTAGGCGGAGTATGCCAGTAGCATTATCAAACTCCGCACGATAACCAACACCGCTGATTTCTAACACTTTTTCAAAGCCACCGCTGGCACCCTTAATCATGTTCGCTACCAATGTTCTTGTCAGCCCGTGCATCGCTTTGTCATTGCGGGAGTTGGAATCGCGCTTCACAACAATTGTCTCTCCCTCCCTCGCAACGGTTACTCCGGCGGGCAACAATCTCTCCATTTTGCCCTTACTCCACTCAACGAAAACTCTACCTTCTTCCAATCTTACTCCAACACCCGCGGGGATCGCGATTGGCAGTTTCCCAATTCTTGACATAAGAAATACTCCTCAAAGACTATCTACCAGATGTTACAAATATGCTCGCCCCCGACATTAAGCGAACGCGCCGATTTATCAGTCTGCAACCCCTTGTGGGTTGATAAAACCGCCACACCGTAACCGTTGAGCACCTTCGGAATTGCGGCACTCCCAACATAAACACGGCAACCAGGTCTGGAAATTCTTTGCACTCCGGTAATGACCCGCGTTTTAGCATCGCGATATTTTAGGTAAATCCTAATAAAATCAAAGCCCTTTTTGTCCTTCACAAGCTCAACTTTCTCAATAAAGCCCTCCTGCTGTAAAATCCGCGCCAATTCTTTGTTGAGCTTGGAGCATATCACATCGGTAGTCTTTATCCGTTCTTTGTTGGCGTTACGAATCCTGGTGAGCATATCCGCCACAGTGTCGTTCATCCCCATTATCTATCTCCTAAATTACCAACTTGATTTTATGACGCCCGGAATCTCGCCGCGTAGCGCAAGCAACCTCAGACAGATCCTACACATGCCATATTTTCTGTAATACGCCCTCGGTCTGCCGCATAAAGGACACCTGTTATATGCCCTCACCGCAAACTTCGGCTCCCGCTTGCTTTTCGCAATCAAAGACTTCTTTGCCACAAACCCGCCTCCTATGTTCTAAATGGCATTCCCATCAAGGAAAGGAGATGCCGCGCTTCATCGTTCGTTTTTGCTGTTGTTACGATAACTATGCTCATGCCTCGTATCTTATCAATCTTATCATAGTCAATCTCGGGGAAAATTATCTGTTCCTTCAAACCCATGGCAAAGTTCCCTCTGCCATCAAAAGATTTAGGGGATATTCCGCGAAAATCACGAACACGGGGAAGGGCAACATTGACTAGTCTATCAAAAAACTCCAGCATCCTGTCATTTCTCAGTGTTACCGAGCAACCGATGGACATACCCTTGCGTAACTTAAACGAAGCTATTGATTTTTTTGCCTTGTTCACCATCGGCTTTTGTCCCGCAATTTTCGTTATATCGCTAACCGCACCTTCCATAACCTTGGCGTTGGTGATCGCTTCACCAACCCCCATATTGATGATTATCTTTTCCAGGCGAGGAACCTGCATCGGATTCTTATAACCGAATTTATCCACCAAGGAAGGAACCACATTTTTCGCATAAAATTCTTTTAATCGTGCCATTTTTTCGCCCTAACCGATATTTTCGCCACATTTGGCGCATCGACGCACTTTTTTACCATCAACCAAATCGCCGTTAAATGTAACCCGCACACCCTTTTTGCACTTGGTGCAGTAAGGCATTACATTCGTTGCTTCCAGCGAGCCTTCTTTCTCAACAATCCCACCCTGAATCTTCGCCGTGGGCTTTTGATGCCTTTTGATCATGTTCGCCTTTTCCACGACCAGACGGTTATTCTTCTCCATAATCTTGAGAACTTTTCCCGTCTTTCCCTTTTCTTTACCAGCGACAACCTGAACCGTGTCGCCTTTTTTGATCCTTTTCATCTGTCTTCCCACCTTCCGCTTCCGCCAACCAATTAAATCACCTCAGGTGCTAGAGAAATTATCTTGGTGAACTGTTGTGCCCTCAATTCTCGTGCGACAGGCCCAAATATTCTCGTGCCAATCGGTTCACTTTGGTTGTTCAGTAAAACCACCGAATTATCATCAAACTTGAGAAACGACCCATCCTTTCGGCGGATCTCCTTAACGGTTCTAACAACCACGGCCTTTAACACATCACCCTTCTTTACCTTGGCGTTGGGTATTGACTCTTTTACCGAAACGACTATGGTATCGCCAACACGGGCAAAGCGCCTCTTGGAACCGCCGAGTACCTTTATACATTCAACCCTTCGCGCTCCCGAGTTATCCGCAACCCCAAGCTCTGTCTGCATCTGTATCATTTGTTATCCCTCTTACTGGCTATACAGCCTTTTCCACTATTTTCTGCAAGCGCCATCTCTTGTCTCTGCTAAGAGGGCGAGATTCCACAATCACCACCCTATCGCCAATATTACATTGGTTGTTCTCGTCATGAGCCTTGTAGTTCTTTCGCTTACGAATAAGCTTCTTGAAAACAGGATGCGCAACAATTCTTTCCGTTCGCACCACTACTGTTTTTTCCATCTTGTTACTAACAACAACACCCGTCAAAAGGTGATGCTCACCCCTAACTTGATTAGCCACGGGTAACCTCCTTTTCGCGAAGGATTGTCTTTATCCTCGCTATATCCTTACGAATTCTACCTATCTCGGAAACCTTTTCAATTTGGCTGGTTGATTTCCTGATACGCAAACGGAACAACTCCTCCGCCAAAGTTACTTCTTTCTTTTTTAGCTCAGCAATATCCAAAGCGCGGATTTCCTTTACCTTCATTATAACAACTCCTTAAGAACAAACTTCGCTTTTATGGGCAACTTATGAGCCGCTATACGAAAAGCCTCCCGCGCCGTTTCAACATCAACACCCTGTATCTCGTACATAACCTTTCCAGGTTTAACCACGGCAACCCATTCTTCCGGCGCTCCCTTACCTTTACCCATTCTTGTTTCCGCCGGTTTCTTGGTTACAGACTTATCGGGAAAGAGCCGCACCCACACCTTGCCGCCTCTTTTTATATGCCTAGTCATCGCAACACGAGCAGATTCAATCTGTCTTGCCGTTATCCAAGAACATTCGAGCGCCTGCAAGCCATATTCGCCAAAAGCGATACTTCCGCCACGCAAAGCCTTCCCCGACATTCTTCCTCGTTGAGTTTTTCTATATTTTACCCTCTTTGGTGACAGCATCAGAGTATCTCCCTACGCCTTTTTTTCCACAGAATGCTTTTCTGCTAGAATTTCTCCGTGGAACATCAAAACCTTAACACCAATTATTCCATAGGCGGTCTTCGCCATAGCAAACCCATAATCAATATCAGCTCTTATGGTGTGCAACGGAACACGCCCCTCACGGTACCACTCAGACCGTGCGATTTCCGCACCACCCAATCTACCAGAACAGGCAATTTTTATCCCTTTAGCACCGAATTTCAACGAAGACTGGACGCTCTTTTTCATCGCCCTTCTAAAAGCGACACGCCTCTCCAGTTGTTGGGCAACATTCTCGGCAACAAGCTGTGCGTCCAGTTCTGGCTTACGCACCTCAGTTATATCAATGAACACCTCACTTGTGGTAAAACCAGCTAAAGACTTGCGAAGCTTCTCAACCTCTGTGCCCTTTTTGCCGATTATAGCACCCGGTCTTGCGGCGAAAATTCTAACCCTTAACTTCTGTGATGTTCTCTCCAACTCAATCTTGGAAATTCCCGCGGCATATAGCTTATCCTTGAGTAAACGCCGTATTTTTATGTCCTCGCAAACCCAACTGCGGTAATCCGCCTTGGCGTACCATTGCGAAGACCATGTCTTGTTGCCCCCCAGTCTAAACCCGATGGGGTTAACCTTCTGGCCCAAATTGCACCTCCCTATAGTCTTTCGTCAAGTACCACGGTTATGTGGCTCGTTCTCTTTTTGATACTGGCTGATCTACCCTGGGCACGCGCCCTGAAGCGTTTTAATGAAGGTCCCTGATCAACAAACACCGTTTTAATAAAAAGGATATCCCCATCAATAGCGGAATTCATCTTCGCGTTAGCAAAGGCTGACTTGATAACCTTGGTAACAAGGCCAGCCGATTTTTTCTTCGTCAATGACAATATCGAGAGGGCATCTAACACCCGCTTGCCTCTTATTAAATCGACAACCAACCTTGCCTTCTGTGGAGACACCCTAATGTATTTGGCTACCGCTCTTGCTTCCATTATAATACCCCTGTCTACTTCTTCTTAACAATTTTTGTCTTTTTATCACCCGCATGTCCAAAGAAAACACGGGTCGGAGCAAATTCTCCCAATTTATGCCCAACCATATTCTCCGTAACAAAAACGGGAACAAACTTCTTCCCGTTGTGCACGGCAAAGGTATGACCAATAAAATCAGGCAGGACTGTTGAGCGTCGAGACCATGTCCTTATCACTCCCCTGCTACCAGCATCATCGCTCTTCTTAACCTTCTCCAAAAGATGTCCATCAACGAAAGGTCCCTTTTTTATTGATCGCGCCACTGATTTATCTACCTCGTCTCTTTACTATGTACTTGTCGGTGCTTCTATTTTTTCTCGTTTTGTAACCCTTTGTTGGTTTCCCCCAGGGTGTACAGGGGTGCCTACCACCAGAAGATTTTCCTTCTCCACCGCCCATGGGATGGTCAATCGGGTTCATGGCAACACCGCGAACCTTGGGTCGCTTGCCCTGCCACCGAGAACGGCCCGCCTTACCTAAAGAAATGTTCTCAGACTCTAAGTTACCCACCTGGCCTATTGTCGCACAACACTCCAAAAAGACCTTACGCACTTCACCCGAAGGCAAACGAACTTGAGCATATCCGGATTCTTTTGCCATAAGTTGCCCGGATGAACCCGCCGAACGGATCAATTGCCCGCCCTTGCCCTTTTTCAATTCAATATTATGTATCGCTGTCCCCAGCGGGATATTTTTCAACGGAATGGTGTTGCCTATTTTAATATCCGCCTTCTCCGAACGAACAACCTCGTCACCAACCGTTAGATTGTTTGGGGCTAAAATATAGCGCTTCTCGCCATCATGATAGTGCAACAAGGCAATTCTAGCAGTTCTGTTCGGATCATACTCAATCGTCGCAACCTTTGCCGGAACATCAACCTTATCTCGCTTAAAATCTATCAATCGGTAACGCCTTTTATGTCCACCGCCAATATGGCGACTGGTAATTCTTCCATAACTGTTGCGACCCCCCTTCTTTTTCAGGGGCACAACCAGGCTCTTTTCCGGTTCACTTCTTGTTATCTCCTCAAAAGTGAAACCACTCTGAAACCTTCGACCAGCAGATGTTGGCTTATACTTTTTGATACCCATCGCTCTATAACCCTTCCATGACCTCTATCTTACTTCCGGGAGAAAGCTTCACTATCGCTTTTTTCCACGATCGCTTCCTTCCGTGCAGTCGACCGCCGAACTTGGCTATCCTAACCCGCTTGCCTCTAACATTGAGCAACCTCACACTATCAACCTTTACCTTAAATAAAAGTTCAATGGCGCGGGAGACCTCTACCTTGTTGGCCTGGGCAACAACTTCAAAGACATACTGACCGCACGCTTCTCGTAGTAGCGTGCTCTTTTCCGTCATTATTATTCTGCGTATTATGCCGTATGCTTCCATTTTAACCTAAAATATTCCTCTCTATCATCTCTACAGAAGGCTCCAACAAAACCAAATGCTCGTGGTTAAGAATATCGTAAACA
>JAIPED010000020.1 GCA_021737325.1 Deltaproteobacteria bacterium | reverse complement strand
CTAAAGAGGGTTTAAATCCAGCATCTGTAGGGAATGCAGATCTGCATTCCCTACTCCTATTGCCCCTTGTGCGACGGTCATTTATTAGGATTACCCCGCATTGAATATACCGAACACGACTAATTCATGTGAGTGTAGTTCCGTTCAATTGAAGGAGTTAGTGCTGATTCACAGAGGCTTAAACGAGGCGATGAAAAAGAAAATGATAGATGAAATACTGGGGAAGATACCCTAAAAATCCGCATTACGGCGAAACAAACAGTATCAAACGCCACGCAAATGTGGCCAATTCATTTACTAATAAACAGGACATTTCTATTTACTCGTAACAAGCCACCTCTCGCGGATAGGAGGACATTTTCCCTTGGCTACAACACAACCAAGCATGGTTCTTGACTTGGCAATGGCTTTTATCATAGGCGCGGGCGCGCAGCTGACGGTATCATGGGGATGTAGCTCAATTGGGAGAGCGCGGCGTTCGCAATGCCGAGGTTAGGGGTTCGATCCCCCTCATCTCCACCAAGTTTGGTTTGCCAAAGAAGTTGCCTCGGGGATTCGCCATTCGGGGTTGTTTCCGACAAGAAATTACAGTGGGTTGTAAAATCCACTGCCAAGGTTACCGCCGCAAGTCGGCGGTTCAAGCCGATGGAGACAAGTTATGAAATTTTTGAGCCAGTACGCACAAACGATTTTGAATGTTCTCGCCATTGTCGGAATCATTGAAACGATAGTTCTTATTCTCGGGATTGGATATGCAGGTTTCCTTTGGTTCAGAGGAATACTTCCGGCAGTTCTTCGTTTAGGTAATGGTCTGACAAAAAGAAAAATTGCCATTTTCGCAAAAGGCGACAATGTTAATAGCTTAAAAAGTCTACTCAGTGATTCAGGATTGTTTAGAGAGAAAAATGTTTTCGAAATTACCCAAAAAGGAGATCTTGGGAAAGCAGAAAAGGCGTCGGTATATCTCGTTTATTGGCACGATTGGTCGGCCGATATTGAAAAAATTCTTGATATGAAACCTGATAGCTGTGCTTTGATAATCTACGCCCCCTACGACAAAGGTAGAATTCCCGATGAGCAAATGAAAAATTTGGACGGAAAAAGACATTCAGCGGTTACAAATTTCCGAGGCAGACTGCTCAATGATATTGTAACCGCAATGATTACGACCAGTTATGACCGCTGAAATGTACTTAGTTCAAATATTACAGAAATATACAGCGAAAAGTTTGATCAACTACTCGCAGCCAATTTCAAAGCTAAAGAACACCCTACAATTTTGGGCGAGCAGTTGTTATGTAAATATTTTGGATTCTGGCTCGCGGGCAAAAGGAACTGCTATATCTCTTGTTTCTGATGTAGATTACCTTGTTTCTCTAACGAGTGGGTGTAATGAAAATAGTGGCGGGCTTAAAAGTATTTATGACGGACTTTATACGAAACTAAATAATTCCTATCAGAATGTTCGCAAACAAAATGTATCCGTCCGAATAAATCTAGGCGGACTTCAAGTTGATGTTACTCCGGCAAGAAAACAGAATGGACTTACTAACGACCATTGGGTTTATCTCTCAAAATCTGGCTCGCGCCAGCAAACAAATATTCAAAAACACATAACTGATATTTCTCAATCTGGTCGCACAAATGAAATTAAGATCATAAAGATTTGGCGCGAGCTAAATCAGTTAGATTTTCCCTCAATTTATTTAGAATATTTGATTGTAAAAAACATTCTCCAATACAAAGGACCTGATTTTGCCTCAAACGCTTTTTATATCTTTCAGGAACTCGCCAAAGATACCGGAAATCCTCTTTTCGCTCGGGTAGTAGATCCAGCAAATTCAAACAATATTCTCTCTGACCTTTTGACTGCCACAGAAAAGGGTAAAATTATGGCAAAAGCAAAAGTTGCAGTAAGTCAACAATATTGGGAAAAGATTGTTTGGTAACGCCGCCGTTAAAAATTCCATCCGCTCTATCAAGGGCATGGAAGGGGGATGCTTCCCGTAGCGGAGGTTTTAACTTTTTGAGACTCTTGCACAACTCTTTCATTAACCCGCAATGAAAGAAAACACCAACCCGCTGAAAAAACTAAAACGTTTCAAGCACATTTATGCTCCCACTAAAGCCTGCACTCGTGAATACTCGTGTGGGAGTAACGCCGAAAGGTCAAATCGCTCGGTTGCGCAGGGGTTTTCCTCAACAACCCCCTTGCCGAGTTCTTTTCCTAGGCGCGACCATTTTTAAGTAGTTGCACAAAAAATTCCACCCCCAGGGAGAGGCTCTCTTGGCTTATTCGTTCATCTATCCCATGGATTCCCTGAAGATCGCTTTTGTCCACGGCAAAAGGCAGGAACCGATAGGTGTCATCGCTAATAGCCTCGTAGTAGCGAGAATCGGTGGTGGCAAATACCGGGTAGGGGGCGATGATGGCGTTGGGGAAAACGGTTGCTATCGCTGTGGAAAGATCAAGAAAGCCCTCGGAGGTGGTGCGGGAGATTGTAGAAGGTTCAGCGGCAAAACCTACCCGCTCCACCAGCACCCTTTCATCGTTGATAATCGCCTTTATCGTTGTTATGGTTGACGCAACCTGCTCGCCATTTATCACCCGCACATTTATCAAGGCTCTGGCCTGTGTTGGTAAAACATTTTCTTTTACCGATCCTTGAAGCATCGTTGGTGCGACCGTGGTTCGCAACATTGCCCCCATAAAATCAGATCGCGCCATGAAGGCTTTGAACACGGGGGCAAACAGCCAGGCGTTAGCTATGACCAGCCGTTTACCAAAGGGCAAATGAGGGGCCAGTCCTGCCAGCAATGCCATTATAGGGGCGCCTAGTGTTAACGGGAATTTCTTTTTTTCGATGCGGGTTAATGCACGGGCAAGGATGCCGGTGGCGGTATTTTTGGGCGGAGCGGAAGCGTGCCCGCCGCCCCCCAGAACGGATAAGGCAAGCGTGAGGTACCCCTTTTCCGCGATTCCGACCAGTGCCACGGGGGAGGCGATGTCCTTGCTAAAATCATTGATGATCAGCCCACCTTCATCCAACACATAATGTAGGCGTATGCCCCTATCCCGCAAGGCCCGCGCAATAAGCGCGTTACCTTTGCTGCCGCCGCTTTCTTCGTCATGCCCCAGGGCGATATAGATGGTGCGTCGTGGTCGCCATCCTTCCGTGATAAGCCGTTCCAGCGCGGCCATTATTGCCACAATCCCCCCCTTGACATCCAAGGCTCCGCGTCCCCAGATGTAACCATCAGCGGCAACTCCCCCAAAGGGAGGGTAGCGCCATGCGGAGGGTTTGGTCGCGGGGACAACATCAAAATGGGACATTAGCATCATGGGTTTTAATGCTCCGTTGCTGCCTGGCCACTTGTATAGCAAGCTGTATTTACCGAATTTTTCGCGTGAGAGGATTCTGTGTACCAGAGGGAATTTTTCCTCCAGCAAGGCATGAAAGTGCAAGAATGTGGTATAATCGTGCAATCCTTCCTGGTCCGATATGGTTTCCAGCTTTAAGGCTTTTTGCAGTTTTGTTACCGCGTCATTATCAATGGCGAAGTTCGTTTCGCGACTGTTAATTAGTTTTTTTTGCGGCCTGCGTAGTAGGAGGGTGCGGTAAACGCTAATGGATGCAACGACAAAAAATATGCCGATAATTAAAGCTACAAGCATGGGGTTTTCTCCCGTAATCTATTGTATCTCCCGCCAAGGCAGGAGTACGAGTTTTGTCAGCGTAGCAGGGGGTAACGGTGTGTGCCACCAGCTGGCACACTAAAAAGCGGTTGCCAAACCGTGCTTGCGCCTCTATAAACACGAAAATCGGGGGATGTTCAAGCGAATGATGACTCTGCTAAAAATAACCGCTTCTATTGCGGTGGTGTTGTTGGCGACACATATCGCCAAAAAAGAACCCAGCGCCTCTGGGCTCATCGCGGTCATGCCTTTGGCAAGCTTGCTAATCCTTCTTTTTATCTACCTAGAAAACAAGGGGAACCCCCTGGTAATGGCGGAATTCACCAAGGGAGCGCTGTGGGGAATGTTGCCGACGGCGGCGTTTTTCGTGGTTGCTTTTTTTTGCTTTCAAAAAGGGTTCTCGCTATTGCCAACACTCCTGGCAAGCTTTGCCGTTTGGGCTCTTGCCGCGGTGCTGCATCAACGGTTCATTTAGGATAATCCATGCCCCGCAATGAAGAGAATAATGATAGGTTAAGCGCCATTCTATCCGAGTTGAAAGGTGATGTTGAGGTAATGCGCCATGTAACCTCATGGCAGGAAATACCCCCGCGGGAAGGATCGTTTGCGGCGCTCCCCGAGTTTATTTCTCCTTTGCTTGTCGCGGCGCTGCAACGCCAGGGCATTACGGAACTGTATTCGCACCAGCGAGAAGCCCTCGACCTTATCCACGAAGGAAAAAGTGTCGTCATTGTAACCCCCACCGCCAGCGGCAAGACGCTTTGTTATAATGTGCCGGTGTTGCAGCGGGTGTTGGAGAATAGTGCTTCTCGCTCCCTCTATCTCTTTCCCACAAAGGCCTTAGCCCATGATCAACTTGATGAAGCGCGTTCCTTGATTCAATCCCTGGGGGGGAAGATAACGGTTGCCACCTACGATGGGGATACACCCATGGGTAGTCGTTCATCCATCCGCAAGGAGGCCAATATCGTAATCAGCAACCCCGATATGCTGCATACGGCGATCCTCCCTAATCATACAAAATGGGCGAAACTGTTTGCTAATTTGGATTTTGTGGTTATTGATGAGCTACACATATACCGTGGTATCTTTGGCTCGCATGTGGCGAATGTTTTAGAGAGACTGGCGCGGATATGCCGTTTCTATGGCGCTCAACCGCAATTTATTCTTTGTTCGGCAACGGTTGCTAATCCGCAGGAGCACGCCGAGAACATTTTACGCCGCGCCGTGGAGTTGGTCTGTCGCAATGGCGCACCTGCTCCGGCAAAAACTGTGGTTCTCTACAATCCCCCCATCTTGGATTACGATATGGGAATCAGGCAGAATGCCCTGACTCCCGCACGGAAGATTGCTTCTTTGCTCATTGACGGTGGGATGCAAACGATAACATTTGCGACCAGCAGGCTAAATGTGGAAATTTTAACCAAGTATCTCCGCGACCGGAGGGGGAGTGCTAATGAACAAATAGCGGGCTATCGTGGTGGTTATTTACCCCAAAAACGACGGGAAATAGAAGCGGGCATTCGTTCACGGCGAATACTAGGGGTAGTAAGTACCAACGCGCTGGAATTGGGAATTGATATTGGTGATTTGGATGCCTGTGTTATCTGTGGTTACCCTGGCTCCATCGCCAGCACTTGGCAACAGGCGGGAAGAGCGGGGAGAAAAAAGTCGCAAAGCCTTGCCGTTATAATTGCTCGCGCCAACCCGCTGGATCAATTTATGATTGAAAACCCCGATTACTTCTTTTCCGCATCGCCAGAGCATTGTCGCATAAATCCTAACAACATTTTGATATTGCTGGATCATATCAAATGTGCGGCCTTTGAGATCCCCTTTGCCGTAGGAGAAAAATTTGGTGATAACGAGGTTTCCGAGATATTGGAGTATCTTGAAGAGGAAGGGGTGTTACATTGCTGTGCCAACCTGTGGCATTGGAGTAGCGAGGGATATCCTGCAGAAAACATCGGGCTTAGGCGCGTTGGGGCTAGAAAGATTATGGTAATTGACACCACCGAGGGGCAGCATCGCGTTATTGCCGAGGTTGATTGGACGAGCGCTCTGGCAAGCGTACATGATGGCGCGATTTATATCTGCGAAGGGCAATCGTACTTCATTGATACCCTTGCCACCAGCGAGGGAAAAGCCTATGCTCACCGCGTGGAGCACGATTATTTCACCGAATCGCTTAGCCAAACAACCATCTGTGTGAACACAGTGGAGAAAAAAAGTTTTCTGATCAATACGCTCGTGTGTATGGGCGAGGTGCTAGTCAGGAAGAGGATCATTGGTTACAAAAAGCTCAAGTTTTACACGATGGAAAACCTTGGTTACGGTGAGTTGGATATGCCGTCAGCGGAGGTAAGGACTACTTCCTACTGGTGTACCATCGCGGTAGAACCCCTGAGCAATTTGCCTTTTTCCCAAGGAGAGATTATTGGCGGACTCAGCGGAGTTGCCTATGCCATGAGGCACATGGCGGCGGTGATGCTAATGGCGGAGATAAACGATATTGCTGTTGTTATTGGGGATGTTGAAGGTCGCTGGTTTCTTAATCAAGGACTGAGGGGAAGGATAACAACTACCGTTGAGGGCGAGGGAGCTATCAGGCGGGAGGATATGGAACCAACGATATTTATTTTTGATAACTATCCTGGGGGCATTGGTTTTTCGGAGATGCTCTTTAACGGACATGACGAGTTGCTACGGCGGGTAAGGATGGTGGTAGAAAACTGCCCCTGCCGTTATGGCTGTCCATCTTGTGTTGGCCCTGCAGATGGCAGGGAATCGGTTGCCAAGGAAGTTGCCTTGCGTATTATCGGTATGCTGAAAGAACAGGGCTCATAATAGAGGGGAGGAAAAGTGCTAGAGTTATTCATTTTATTAATTTTGATCCTGTTAAACGCTTTTTTTGCGGTGGCGGAGATCGCTATCATTTCTTTCAACGACAACAAACTGCGCAAGCTGGTGCTAGAGGGAAACCGTAAGGCCGCTATTATCAAGGGGTTGACTGACCAGCCCAGCCGTTTTTTGGCTACTATTCAAGTTGGTGTTACCCTGGCGGGCTTTCTTGCTTCGGCGTTTGCGTCGGATCGCTATTCTGCAGGGCTTTCCCTTTTTATTCTCTCCCTAGGTGTGGATGGTTTGGGTCATGAAGGAGCGAGGCTAATTTCTCTGTTCCTCATAACCATTCCCTTGGCGTATGTATCGCTAGTTTTTGGCGAGTTATTGCCCAAAAGACTTGCCCTGCAGAAGCCCGAGGCGATTTCCTTTGCCATTGCCAAGCCGCTGGAATGGTTTTCCCATATCTCCAAACCCTTCATTCGCTTATTGGCGGCTTCAACGGATCTTATCATCAAGCTACTGGGAATAAGCGATACGCAAGCCAGCGAAGATATTACCGAAGAAGAAATTCGCATGATGGTGGATGTCGGTGAGGAAAAGGGAGTTTTACAGGCCGACGAAAAAACCATGATTAACAATATCTTTGAATTTGATAACAAAACGGCCGAAGAAGTCATGACGCATCGGGTTGATATTATGGGGATTCCTGCCAGCATGGAACTCAGCGAGGTGATAACGCTGGCCATAAGTGAAAAATATACCCGTTTCCCCGTCTATGAAGAGTCCCTGGATAACATCACGGGGATTCTTCATATAAAAGATCTGATGACAATAATGTGCTCCGCTGAAAGTGGCCAGGTAGAGCTATCAAAGATTCTCCGTAAACCGTATTTCGTTTCCATCAACAAAAAAACCGACGAACTTTTCCGCGAGTTACAGAAAAAGAATGTCCACATGGCGATCGTGTTGGATGAGTATGGCGGCACCGCTGGTATTGTTACGATTGAAGATTTGTTGGAGGAGATTGTGGGCAACATCCGCGATGAATACGATGAGGATGAAGAGGTTGATTTCGCCAGTATCGGAGAGGATATTTTCTTTTTCCAAGGGGATTTCAGCTTTGAAAAGGCAAAACAAATACTCAATCTTGCCGCTGATGGAGAGAACTACGACACGCTGGGAGGGTTGGTTATTGATATCTTAGGTCGTATTCCCGAGGAGGGTGAGGCGATAAAAATTCAGAGTGGTGGTTGGGTTTTTGAAGTGTTGGAGATTGATGAACGGCGCATTGAAAAGATCAAGGTGTATCGAGAAGAACAAACAGTGGCGCTAACCGGGCCTGCGCCTGAAGAAAAATAGCTCACAGATGTGAGTTGCCGTTTTTCTTTTAAGAATGGGAGGGTCGCTTTGCTGTTGTAGTAGCAACCATGTTGCCTGGCCTCATTGGCCTACAACTGGCACTTGCAGGAGGTAGCAAAGATTATGTTCGTTATCGCCCTTTAGCAGTTGTTAATACGGCGAGGACAAAAATTTTCGTTATCTGGCCCCGTTTCCCATAAGGGAGGATTTTCATGCAAAGTATAGCCGTATTTTTTGACCGTGACGGAACGCTTATTGAAGAAGTCAATTATTTGGATTCGCTCGCCAAGGTGAAAATTCTGCCGGGAGTGGTGGATGGTATCCGTCAATTGAATGAGAAGTTAATCAAGGTCATCGTTATTTCCAACCAGTCGGGTGTTGCTCGTGGATATTTTTCCGAGGATTTTGTTCGTGAAACACATAAATTCATCGCCGCGGAGTTGGCAAAGCAAGGCGCAATCATTGATGCTTTCTACTTTTGCCCCCATCACCCCAGCGCCGGACAAGGAGAATTTCGCCGCAACTGCGATTGCCGTAAGCCCGCGACGGGCATGGTAACAAAGGCTATCCGCGAATGGAATATTGATGTTACGAGGTCCTTTGTTGTTGGTGATAGTGCTAGCGACATGCAGGTAGCTAGAGCCGTCGGAGCCCAGGAGATATTGGTATCCACTGGACATGGGAAAAATTTCCAAGATATGGGGTTCTACACCGTGGCAGGGGTTGCCGAGGCGGTTGCCTTTGTTGTTTCCGAAGGAGAAAAGACATGAGGATCCTCTTGGTAAAACTGAGCGCTCTGGGGGATGTCATACACACAATGCCCTTGGCGGCATCCTTAAGGCGGAAGTTTCCTCAGGCAGAAATATCATGGCTAATAGAAGAAGATGCGCAAGAAGTGCTTGTAGGATATGATAAAATCGACCGTGTCATTGTCTCTCCCCGCAAAAGCGCCCTCAGGGAAATAAGAGCAGGCAAGATTCTTACGGGAATCAAGCGTTTGGCTAATTTTATCAAGGAGTTGCGCCAAGAGAATGAATATGATGTTATCATTGACGCGCACGGGCTTTTTAAGAGCGCCGTATTGGTGGGCTTTTTGCGCGGAAAGCGAAAAATCGGTTTTGCTAGCCTGCAGGAGGGTAGTGGGTTCTTTTACCGCGAAAAAATATTTGAGGACATGGACAAGCATGCGGTAGATAGGTACCTTGACTTTGCCGTTTATTTAGGAGCGGATACGAGCAATCCTCAATTTGACATAAATGCGGATGTTGCTGATGCGGAAAAACTCTTGAGTAATGTTGGTATCGCCAGGGAAGAGGGTTTTATCGCAATCAGCCCCAACGCCCTTTGGGAGACGAAGCTCTGGGATGATGAAAAATTTGCGGAGCTTGCCGACATGATTTTTACCCGTTTGGGAATGAAGGTAGTGCTTACAGGAAAAACAGCGGGGGAAACAGCGGGGGTGGCAAAGTTTGCTCGTCATCATCTGGTTGACTTAGGTGGGCGAACAAAATTACGGTCTTTAGCCGGAGTTTTTATGCGCTCAAGGGTGCTTGTCAGCACGGATTCAGGACCGATGCACCTCGCTATTGCTGTTGGTTGTCCCGTTGTGGCTATCTTTGGCCCGACCAACGCAATCCGTACAGGTCCATACGGAAACCGAGGGATTGTTGTTAGCCAAGATGTTGATTGCCGTCCCTGCTTACAAAAAAAATGCTCCGATATTGCGTGCATGCGTAAGATAAGTGCGGAGGATGTTTTTAGCGGTGTATTAGCGGCGTTGAACAATAAATAAATAAGGATCTTAACATGCCTAAATTGAGCGTATTCCCCCGAACTTTAATCGTTGCAGTACTTATTGCGGGGATTGGTACCGTTAGCTACATAGGTTATCAATGGGCTACGGAATACTATCACCAGCACTCGGCGTCTGAAGCGCTGGCAACTAAAACGGAAGATAAGCTGGCAAAGTTGGCAGAACAGTTGTCCGCCAAGCTACGAGAGACGAGGATGTTTGCCGAGCTGATAGCAAACGAAAACGCTCCCAACATCAGCGCTTTGCTCAATAACAACACCCCCAAGACCTCTTTGGAGCTGGCTACGGTCGCCACTAAAAATCTTTTTTCATACAAGGCAAATCAGGCAAACGGCACCTTTGCGAAAATTGCGCTGTTAGATGCTCTGGGCAAGGAAGTTGTGGGAGTAACCCCCCAAAGGGACTTCGCTATGGAAACGGCGACATTGGATATACTGCAGACGAGCACGGACGAAGTTTTTCTCTCTCTTGCCAACAATCGCTATGTCATTTCTCTGCCACAGATAGCCAACGACACCGTCAATGGTTACTTGGTATTTTGGCTGAGCGGTGATTCGCTCTTGCCGCCACTTCTTCACGGGGAAAACCTTTCCCGTGGCGAATCCTATGTGCTGGTTTCCCCAGCAGGGCACATGTTAGTGCCCGGTGGCCCCCAACAACTAGCGGTGTCCATTGCCGCTAAATCCCCAGGGGGGAAGAGTTTTGATTTTTATCAGGATGGCGGTAGCGAAGGTGGTAGGAAAATTTTACAATCACTACAGCAAGATGTTGTTGGCACTCCGTTTGTCCTTGCCTATGTTTCTTCGGTAACGAAGCTACAAGGCTCGTTTCCCTGGGTTTTTGCTTGGGTTTTCATCTTGGCATTAATTTGTATTTTCTTGGGTGCCTACATTATCGTTCTCCGTTCGCGCTTTGAGGCGGTTTCAGAAAATTCGGGAGAAACAGGCGAGAAGATGGAGATGTTAGTAGCGACAAACAAAGAAAGGGAGGCGCTCATGTTGGCAACCATAAACGAGTTGCGTCCCGCTTTGGAGCCGCTGGCGGTGGTTCTTGAGGGAGCGCATAAAAAGCTGGCGAACACCGTGGTACCCCACATTGATCAAGAGGCACTTATCGCGGTACAAACGGGCAAGCGGATTGTGGAAAATCTTGGATCCGTCTTGGACAATGCAAGAAAAATTTCTTTTCTGTTGGAGGCGCTTGCCGATTTTACCAACTGTGAAAAAAATATGGCGGAGCATGAAGAGGAAAAAATTGACCTTGCGTTGCTGTTAAGATCCTTCAGTAGCAGACTATCGCTCAAGTATGTCATTGATGTTGATTTGGGGGTTAGTCTAATGCAGGTCATAGGTAAACAGCACTTCCTTTCCTTTGCTATTGAAAGCATTTTAAGGGTTGCGGAATCTTTAAGTGGAGAAAAACACACCAACGCCAGCGTTGCGGTCTATGATGGCGCGGCGGTATTAAATTTTGTTTTTAAGCGGGATAAAAACGCCGCTAAATTGGCATCTTATCGAGAATATGATGGCATTCGTGTTGATGGTAGCTCGTTAATTTTATTAGCTGTTGCTAAAAAAGTTGTCAGTGCCAGCAGGGGCAAGTTTTCCGTTGCCGAAAATGAAGGGAGTATCGGGATTACGGTAACCCTTCCAGTGGTCCAATGATACCCACTACGGGAAGACGATACCAATAATCTCCAGAACGGTTCAGGCTTTGAAAGAAAATGTGCCCATAAAGACCTCAAGGACGGAGTACACCAAACGAACGCAGTTTTTGTGCAACATCCGCCACAAGGTTGGAAGAGTCTCCACTAGCGGGAACATACGGCGCGGTAACCCATAAAAGAGACCATTAGCAGAAGTGATGTTTCCACCACTGGTGTTTATTGTGGGCCTGTGCAAGGTAAGCTCCAGGCGCCAGTCGGTTATGCGTAACTATAAGAGGTCAAATACAAGTTCGGAGAGAGACGATGAATAAAGGCATCACCTACAAAAATGCTGGTGTTGATATTGATGTGGCAAATAGCTTCGTCGAACGGATCAAACCTCTGGTTAAGATGACATCAAGGCGGGAAGTGCGTGGTGGGATTGGTGGTTTTGGCGGTGCTTTTGCGCTAGATATGAACCGTTATAAAAATCCCCTGCTGATCGGGGCGACTGACGGTGTTGGTACTAAGCTCAAAATCGCCCAGCTCATGGGAAGACACAACACCGTAGGGATTGATTTGGTGGCGATGTCGGTGAACGATGTGGTGGTACAAGGTGCTGAGCCGCTGTTTTTTTTGGATTACATCGCGGTAGGGAAGTTAAATGAAGAGGTTGCTACACAGTTAGTAGCGGGGGTTGTAGAAGGTTGTCGTCAAGCACAATGCGCTCTGCTGGGCGGCGAAACGGCAGAAATGCCAGGAATGTACGGTGTTGACGAGTACGACCTGGCGGGGTTTTGCGTCGGCGCTGTTGAGCGGGGGGCGTTAATAGACGGGAGTAAAATCGTTGCGGGTGATGTGATCATCGGCTTGGCCTCGTCGGGGTTGCACAGCAACGGATTTTCGCTAGTGCGGCGGGTTTTGCTTCATGGTGGTAATAAAGGGCTGGAGAAAAATGTTCCCGAGTTCGGAAAAACGCTCGGAGAAGAGCTCTTAACGCCCACTCGTATCTATGTATCTTCGCTCCTCGCGGCGCGAGAAGGGATAAAAGGGCTGGCACACATCACCGGTGGTGGTTTCTTGGATAACATTCCCAGAGTTCTCCCTCAATCTCTCGGCGCACTCATTAACAAGGATTCTTGGGAAATCCCCCCGATTTTTTCGTTAGTGATGGCCACTGGAGGGGTGGAACCCGCAGAAATGTTCAGGACATTTAACATGGGCATCGGCATGGTTATCATCGTTGCCCCTGAATTTGCCGATGGTACGATGAGAATATTGGCCAAACACGGCGAAACAGCGCGAATAATCGGCACCATTACAGCACTACCTGATTCGGGAGAGCGGGTGGGCTTTATCGGTTAGCCAGAAATTGTTGGCCAACGAGCTTACCCCATAACCATCTTGAGAGTCTCCTCCACAACGGAGCGAATTTTGGTTAACCCTGCCTGTGAGTCGGATTCGAAGCGTAAAACTAGAACCGGCTGGGTGTTGGAGGCACGCAGTAATCCCCATCCCTCTTTGCTGGCGATGCGGACTCCATCAATGGTATTGGTTTCGTAGCTCTTGGCGAGGATTGTTTTTACTTCTTCCACAACGGCAAATTTCTTAGCATCTGGACATTCAATACGGATCTCAGGGGTGGAAAAGGAGGGGGGAAATACTGACATTATTTGGGAAAGCGGTTTCTCCTCCCGCGAAATGACTTCCAGCAAGCGCAGAGCCGCATAAATGGCATCGTCATAGCCGTAGTATCTATCGGCGAAAAACATATGCCCGCTCATCTCTCCCGCCAGCAAAGCGCCCGTTTCCTTCATTTTTTCCTTTATTAGCGAGTGTCCGGCCTTCCACATGATGCCTTTGCCGCCACTCAGGGCGATTGCATCGTAGAGTCTGTTCGAGCATTTGACCTCACCGATAATCGTTGCCCCGTGGTTTTTTCGCAGAATGTCCCGCGCAAAAAGCGCCAAGAGGAGATCGCCCCAAACGATATCCCCGTTATCCGTAATCGCTCCAATACGGTCGGCATCGCCATCAAAGGCAATTCCCAGCTCGGCTTTTTCCTTTTTTACCAGAGAAATCAGATCACTAAGGTTTTCTGCAACTGTCGGATCGGGAAAGTGGTTGGGGAACGAGCCATCGGGGGTACAATATAAGTCCAAAACCTCACATCCGCATTCTTTTAGTAGCGGAAGGAGAAAAATCCCCCCCACTCCGTTGCCGCTGTCCACCGCGACCTTGATGCCCTTTCTTATCTGAATATCGGAAAGCAATCTGGTGGCGTAGGCATTGGTTACCGAGGTGGCGCTCCTTCCCCCCCGTCCTTGGTGAAACGATTCCGCAAGCATGATTTGGTACAATTGTTGGATTTTTTCGCCGTGGATGGTTTCCTTGCCGATACATATCTTAAAGCCATTAAACTCTGGTGGGTTGTGCGAGCCAGTTACCATAACGCCGCCGTCGAGCTTAAGTTGATGGATGGAGAAATAGAGCATGGGGGTGGCGCAAAGACCAATATCCACGATGGTGATTCCCGAGGCCATGAGACCGTCCGCGAGCACTGCGGCAAGTTTTGCGGAGGAAAGGCGGCAATCTCTGCCGATACTCATGATGCCTTGCCCCCCTGCGAGTGTCCCAATTGCTCTCCCGAGGTTGTACACGAAATTTTCATGCAGATCGTTTTCTACTAACCCTCTAACATCATACTCGCGAAACACTGCTGGATTCATGAATTTCACTCCTCAATACTAAATTCTGGTGGAGCCATTGGCAGATAAAAGCAGATCACCCAATTGCTCTTTAGTGCTTGGTGTTAGCCGTATGTGTAGCACTTTACGAGACCGCTCTTTGAGCGCTAGAATATCGCCTTGCACCTGTGCTGCAAAAAGGCGGGTAAAGTTAAGCGCCTCGTGATCAGGGGTATTGGCATGATGCTCCGTCAGAAAAATAAAAACACCGTTGCCCGCATCCCCTTTGTGCAGTTGTCCTGTGCTGTGAAGATAACGGGGTAGGAGATTGATCGTTGTCCAACGGCCACTTATTTTTGCGGCAAAATCGCGCAAGCGTTCCACCAAGGTCAATGCTTGCTGATCGCCTTCGTAATCGAGACCACAGATAATGGCGATGTATTCGGCACCATCCTGTACGCGTTCTAAGAATTCCTGCAGTAGCAATAACATGGCTAGTGATGTTGCCGCATCGGGTGCTGGAACTTCCCTTGCACCTTTTTCTTCAGCAAGGCACTGTCGCGTAAAATCCTTTGTTAGTTCCACATCGGGTTGATCAAAGGGGTTAATTCCCGCATTTTCGCAATAAACGCTCACAAAAATCATCCAAAAGTAAAACCACAGCCCCGCCTCTGCGCTACTGCCAATGCGGCTTTCCCAAACATCAACCCCGTGCCGCTGAAACCAAGCGATATCCTCCATGAGGTTCAAGTCACTCTCTTCGCCTAAAGCGAAAACCACGATCTCATCCTTGGCGGGGCTATTCAAGGTGGCGCGTGCAGAGGTGCTTATTGAGGCATTGATAACGGGCAAAAGCGCCTTATCGCCTTTTCCCGTGCTTTCGGCAATGAGTTGTTCCAACCAGAGGGCAAAACCTTTAAGTGCTGGAGAATGGCGAAGGATAATTTTCCGTTTCCCCTCCTGGGATAAGCGCGCCATCACCGTAGCCAACGCTCCTGCCTTTTCCCAGCACTGGGATATTTCATCAGTAGTTGCCAGTCCTACCCGTTGCAGGAAGGGTTCCACCGCACAACCAGACAAAGCTGCTGGTACGATGGCAAAGGGGGTAAAAAGGGAAAATCTTCCGCCAATTAGGGGATTTGATAAAAAAATATCGGCAAAGCCAAGATCCTTTGCCTCGCGGTGTAAAACCGTTTGTGGGTCGGTTATCGCAATAAAGCGTGCGGGAGCATTCGTCGCCCCCAAAGCTTCTTTCGCCTGATTGAAAAAATGATCCATTAACGCTGTTGTTTCACTCGTTGTTCCCGATTTGCTCGCAACAATAAAAACATCCCGTTCGTAATCGAGTGTTTTGCCAATACGCGCCAAGGCAACGGGGTTGGTTGTATCGATAATCAGCAGCCGTTTTACATAGCTATCACCAAAAAGGCGCGTTAGCGCCAGGGCACCCATAACGGAACCGCCCATTCCTATCAGCACTACACAACGCGGGCTTAAGGTTAAGAGCAATGCCGCTATCCGTTGCTTTATCCCTCCCGCGTAGTCGGCGAGCATCTCCTGTGGGGAATTCAACCAGCCAAGACTTTTAGCGTATTCCACCTTGCTGGTAAATTCTCTCAGCATGGTGTGGTAATTTTGCTTGGCGGGAGAAGATCCTTCCTCCTCAACGCTTTTATGCGGGTGATGCCGTAACTCTAACATCCGCATTCATTCCTTCTCCTGTTGGTTATCCGTAAAGCGTTCGCTACTTCCTGATGCTACAAAACGCCTCTTTGCCTGCATATACGCCCAGCCCTAACAACTCCTCCTCGATGCGAAGCAACTGGTTATACTTGGCAATGCGCTCCGAACGGGAGATAGAGCCCGTTTTTATCTGTCCCGCGTTGGTTGCCACGGCCAGATCCGCCATGAAGGCATCTTCAGTTTCGCCCGAGCGGTGCGAGATGATGGTGGTGTAGCCTGCCTCTTTGGCGAGTTGTATTGTCTCTAGGGTTTCGCTTAGCGTTCCGATTTGATTGAGTTTGATAAGAATGGAATTGGCGATGCCCGCCGCGATTCCTTTTTGTAAAATTTTGGCATTGGTAACAAAGATATCATCGCCAACGATTTGAATCTTTCCTCCCAAGCGCTTGCTGAGCAATTCCCAGCCTTTCCAATCATTCTCTGCCATCCCATCCTCAAGGGAAATGATGGGGAATTTTGCCACCAACTCTTCATAAAAACCTACCATTGCTTCCGCGGTTTTCTGCGGCTTTGCTTCTGCGGCTAGATGGTATTTACCCTTGCTAAAAAACGAGCTTGCTGCCGCATCAATGGCGATAAAAAAATCTTTTCCGGCTTTGTAACCAGCCATTTTAATGGCTTCCATAATCAGCGTCAAAGCTTCTTCGTTGGAGGCAAGGTTGGGAGCAAACCCTCCTTCATCGCCAACGGCGGTGGAGTATCCCTTTCCCTTAAGGATTACTTTAAGGGCATGAAAGACCTCCGCCATCGTTCGTAAACCTTCTTTAAAAGATGTCGCGCCCGTAGGAACAATCATAAATTCTTGGATGTCCACATTGTTGTCGGCGTGCTGTCCGCCGTTGATGACATTGGCCATTGGAACGGGTAAATTCTTGGCACCAACCCCGCCAAGATAGCGATATAAAGGAATGTTCAAATAAGCAGCAGCGGCGCGGGCGCAAGCCAAAGAAACTCCCAGCATCGCATTGGCGCCCAGGCTACTCTTGTTTTCCGTGCCATCAAGAGCGATCATCGTTTGATCAATAAGACGCTGCTCCAAGACATCAAAACCGATAAGCTCTGGGGCGATACGGTCTTGGATATTGGCGACAGCCTTGGTTACTCCCTTGCCTCCATAGCGGTTGTTATCTCCATCACGAAGCTCCAACATTTCTCGTTCACCAGTTGAAGCGCCCGATGGTACTGAAGCTCTACCGATAATGCCTGAAGATAGCGCCACTTCAGCCTCGACCGTGGGGTTGCCCCGTGAATCCAAAATTTCTCTTGCAGTTACGGATACTATTTCCCTCATTTTTTACCTCGTAAAGCTGTATTTTGTGGTTGTGCGCCTACGCACAAGCGAGTTACCTTTTCAACCTCTTATTGAGCGTTCGCTCTCTGGGAGAGCAATCTGCCACTCAATCCACTGGCATCCACTCAGAGAGCGCCGCTAACGCTCGGGCGCTGTATCGCTCTCCCCGTTCCTTTTTTGGTACTTTGTGGGGCAAAGGAGGAAGTATGCCAAAATTGATATTCATCGGCTGAAAATTTTTGGTCTTGGTGGTTACATGTTTTATGAGCGCGCCCATGGCGGTTGTCGGTGGCGGTGGGAGGATGCTTTTACCACGGGCAATTGCCAGCGCGTTTATGCCAGCCAAAAGCCCCATGGCCGTTGATTCCATGTAGCCCTCAACTCCCAGTAACTGTCCGGCGAATAAGATTTGGGGGTATTCGCGTAGAGAAAGGTTAGGTTCCAGTAGCAAGGGGGAGTTGATAAAGGTGTTGCGGTGGAGGGAACCCAGACGGGCAAAGGTTACATTTTCCATCCCTGGAAGTAGGGTGAAGATCCTTTTTTGTTCCGACCAGGTAAGTTTTGTTTGGAACCCCACGATGTTAAATAGCCGCCCCTCCTTGTCTTCTTTGCGCAACTGTACAACGGCGTATGGCTGTTGTCCGCTGGTAGGTTCAACAAGGCCTACAGGTTTCATTGGTCCAAAGCGCAGGGTATCTCGTCCTCTAGCGGCCAAGACCTCTATTGGTAGGCAGGATTCGAAGTAATGTTGCTCTTCAAATGGATGTGGATCTACAACCTTTGCGGCGAGTAGCTCGCGGTAAAAGCCCTCATACTGATCCTTCGTCAAGGGGATGTTGAGATAATCTTTGTCATCGCTACGGCGGTTTGCCCAGAACATCGTTGATTTATCTAAAGATTCACCTTCCACCAGCGGTGCGATGGCATCGTAAAAAAACAGATGCTCGGCTCCGGTAAGGGAAGAAATATTCTGGGCAAGGGTTTCGGTGCAAAGCGGCCCTGCGGCAATTATCAGAAGGCTTTCACGAGGAATATCCTCCACCTCTTGACGCAGGATTTCCAGATGGGAAAATTGGGATAATTGCGCTTCCACAGCTTGAGAAAAAGCGCCTCGTTCCACCGCCAGGGCTCCACCTGCGGGCACAGCAGAGGCATCGGCGGCGGCAACGATAAGTGAGCGAAGTTGCCGTAACTCCGCTTTTAACAACCCAGAGGCACTATTAGGAGCATTGGAGCCGAGAGAATTGGAGCAGATTATCTCTGCCAGCAGAGGGCTTTTGTGTGCAGGAGAAAAGCGCAGGGGCTTCATCTCCCAAAGCCGCACAGGAAATCCCCGCCGTGCAATTTGCCATGCCGCTTCGCAACCGGCCAAACCGCCACCGATAATGGTAATCGGCTTGACCATAATCACTTTTTGATAGTTTTGCTCGGGGATGTTTTCCCCTTTTTGTTTGCAGGCGTTTCTTGCTTCGTTGCCCGAGTTTTTGCCACACCTGCGGTTCGGGTTGCGGGGGTCTTCGTTGCCTTGGTGGTTGGTTTTTTGACCGCAGTTTCGACGGCGCTAGGACAATTATCGTTTAAGCAGAGGCTGGAGACTGCTCCACTCCTGGCGGTGTATTTTTCCGCCATGCTGTTTTTGCCGCAAATGGGACACTGCTTGCCAGTTGGTTTATTCCAGGTGGCGAAGGTGCATTGGGGATAGTTGGAGCAGGAATAAAAAACTCTTCCTCTCTTTGACTTTCTTTCCGTCAAAAACCCATCGCAATTATCAAGCGGACATGGCGCTCCAGTGGAAAGGGGAAGGATTGTCTTGCATTGAGGATAGTTACTACAACCCCAGAACTTGCCAAACTGTCCCCGCTTCAACGACATTACTTCCCCGCATTTGGGGCAAGGTGGCGCTGGGGTGCTTGACTCTGCGGGGGAATCTTCCAACGGCATGGTGGTTTTGCATTCGGGATAGCCCGAACAGGCAAAAAACTTTCCGAAGCGTCCACTTTTCATCACCATTGCTTTGCCGCATTTTTCACACTTCTTATCGGTGGGCACTTGATCCTCAACGAGTAAAGCACCTTCACCTTCAGCGCGGCGAAAATTTTTGGTGTTTTTACACTGAGGATAACCGGCACAGGCGAGAAACTGCCCGTTTCTACCCATCTTAATGACCATTGGAGCGCCACATTTCTCACAGACAATCTCCGTTGCTTCTCCCTCCCCCTTGAGGTCGGTCATCTTTTTCCCAGCTTCCTTTAGCTCACTGGCAAAAAGCTGATAAAAATCCTCCAAGGTGCGGAGCCTTTCCGCCTTTCCCTCGGCAATGGCATCCAGTTTTTCTTCCATGATTGCGGTGAATTTTACATCCATTACCCTGGCAAAGCTCCCCACCAAAAGCTTGTTGACCACTTCTCCTAAATCGGTGGGATGAAACTTTCCCTGCTCAATTTTTACATATTCTCGCTCTTGAATAGTGCTTAAAATACTCGCATAGGTGCTGGGTCTGCCGATGCCGTTTTCTTCCAACTCCCGCACCAGCGAGGCTTCGGAAAATCTTGGTGCAGGCTGGGTAAATTTCTGTTCACTCTTCGTCCCCAAAATCTTTAGCGTTTCCTTTGCTGTAACTTTTGGCAAGGGGAGGCGGAAATCATCCTCTTCATTTTCTTCCTTGGCCTCGGTGTACACGATGGTAAAGCCAGCGAATTTCAGAATGCTACCAGAAGCGCGGAGGAGGCAATCATCAGCCATGACATCAAGCGTGGTTTGGTCATAAACGGCAGGGTTCATTTGTGAAGCGACAAAGCGATTCCATATCAGTTGATAAAGACGAAGCTCATCTTGCGAGAGGTATCTGCTAACGGATTCGGGCGTATATTCCAAGGATACGGGGCGGATTGCTTCATGGGCATCCTGCGCCGCCGCAGAAGCTTCAAACCCTCGGGGTTTTTCGGGCAGATAGTCTTTGCCATGGTTTTGTCTGATGTAGCCGCGAAGCTCTTCAAGAGCGCTATCCGCCACTCTTGTGGAATCGGTTCTCATGTAGGTGATTAAGGCGGTTGCCCCTTGCTTACCCAGCTCAATGCCCTCGTAGAGTTTTTGGGCGATCATCATGGTCTTTTTGGCGCTGAAGTAGAGCGATTTTGCCGCCTCCTGCTGAAGTTTGCTGGTGGTAAAGGGAGGAGGGGGATTTTTTTTGGTCTCCTTTTGGACAACACTAACAACGAAGGGACACGATTTTTCAATGCGTGCGACGATTTCCTTTGCTTGTTCTTCCCTCTCCACCTTTGCCTTTTTACCCGCAATTTTATGGAGTTTTGCGGTAAAAGACGGCGGCGTCTTTGCTTGCAAATCGGCACTGATGTTCCAATACTCAACGGGAACGAATTTGCGAATTTCTTCTTCCCTCTCACAAATTATGCGTACCGCTACCGATTGCACCCTGCCAGCGCTTAATCCGTATCGCACCTTACTCCAGAGTAAAGGGCTGATTTTATAGCCTACCAGCCTATCCAATAGCCGACGGGTTTGCTGGGCTTCATACTGATAGCTGTTGAGTTTGGTGGGATTTGCCAACGAATTTAAGACAGTTTGCTTGGTAAGATCGTTGAAGAGTACTCGCTGAATGTTCTTTCCCTTAGCGCCAATTTCTTCGGCGATATGCCAGGCAATCGCCTCCCCTTCTCTGTCTGGGTCGGTGGCGATGTAGATATCATTTAGAGGCTTGGCGATTTTTTTTAATTCGGCAACCACCTTTTTTTTCGCCTCTGTAATTTGATAGGTGGCGGCAAAACCATTTTCGATATCAATGCCAAGCTTGCTCTTGGGCAGATCTTTTATGTGGCCCACCGAAGCGGCAATTTCGTAGTTGGCACCCAGATATTTTTTTAAGGTTTTGATCTTGGCGGGTGATTCGACAACAATAAGTCCTTTATTCATTTTCCTCCCCTATAACGAACATTTTCCCCGGTAATTGTTTAATAAGTCCCTTAATTTCCATAACCGCAAGGGTGCTGAGCACATCTTTGGCGGGGACTTGTGCTTCTCTCACGACCTCGTCCAGCGACTTTTTTTCCCTTCCTATAAGCGATAAGAGTTTCTCTTCGCTTGCCTCCAGCGGTAGTTTTTGCTGTTGACGCTTTACGGAGTTTGGAAGCGCAGCGGCTGGTTGCATTTCTCCACCTTTCTCCCCCATGATCCGTTTTTTATCTATCTGTGGAAGAATTTCTTCAATAATGTCTTCCACGCTTTCCACCAATTTTGCCCCTTTTTTCAGCATTAGGTGCGTCCCCCGAGAACCTCGGGAGTCAATCGGCCCAGGGACGGCAAACACTTCCCGCCCCTGCTCTGCGGCGATGTTTGCTGTTATCAGTGAGCCGCTTTTATCGGTTGCCTCCACAACTACCACCCCCAAAGACATCCCACTGATAACGCGGTTGCGGATGGGGAAGTTTTCTTTGTTCGGGGGCGTACCGAAAAAATATTCGGACACTATCGCTCCTCCGCTTTCGGGTATCTTGTGGAACAGCCGTTTATTTTCTAGTGGATAGATAACATCAAGCCCACAGCCGATAACCGCTACCGTCTTGCCGCGTCCCGCAATGGCGCCTTGATGTGCCGCGGCATCAATTCCCAACGCCAAACCTGAAACAATGGTGATTCCCTTTTGAGCCAATTGGCAGGCAATCCTGTTCGTTATTTGTAAACCGTATTCCGATGCGCGGCGAGAACCGACAAGGGCAATCCCAACGGCATTCGCCGCGAGCTTGCCACGGACAAAAAGTAGCGGAGGGGCATCATAAATATAGCTAAGCTCTTGCGGGTAACATTCATCCTTGTAGGTAACAACCTCAACATCGTTTTGTTGCAACATTTCTACTTGTTTTTCAGCAGATTTCCATTGGGAAAAGTTTTTAATGCCCATGGCAGTCTTTTTGTTAATCCCGGGAACGGCAAGCAATTCTGCGTAAGAGGCGTTGAAAACGGCATGCGGAGAGCCTAACGCATCCACCAATTCACGAAAAGAAACGGGACCGACACCATTAACCATCTTTAATGCGAACCAACTCGTTCTTTCTGCAGGTGGCATTTGGCAATCCTTAATCAGGGGGTAGGGGGGCGTGCGGATATGTTTTTGCCAGAGCAAATGTCAAGGTGTTCTTGTGGTAGGAAAATTTGGTACGCCTGCAGGGATTCGAACCCTGGACCCTCTGCTTAGAAGGCAGATGCTCTATCCATCTGAGCTACAGGCGCGTCCGTCAAGTGGCGGCGGGCTATACACTAAGGAGGTTTTTGTCAAGCGAAGGGGGCGCTCCATGGATTATGTGCAAGATTACAAAAGTGTTTTGTAATGTGTCATCGTGTTGCGAACTGGAGGAATCGGCAATTTATAGCTGTCTTGTTAGCCACTTAGCCACGCATTGAACGCCCGCAAGCGCGGTGGAGGATTTATCCCTGCGTCAGTCTTCCGCCTTATTGTCGCCAAGGATGCCCGCGGGTTTAATTGGAATCTTCATTAAAAAGCCAAACCCAAGCTCACCTTTATTTGCGACCTCGTGCGGACGCATTGACCTTTATGACACCGCTAATTGAAAAGTGCCTAACGGTGTGCTACGGGGTGCGGCAATTAAACTATTAAAAGGAGTAAGCAATGGAAATAAAAAATGTATGCGTAATCGGAGCAGGGTTGATGGGGAGTGGCATAGCACAGGTTTGTGCCCAGGCGGGATACAATGTTTCCCTCAGAGATATTGAGCAACGGTTTGTAGATAATGGAATGAATATCATCACGAAGAGCCTCAAAAAAGAAGTGGAAAAGGGCAAGCGCACCGAGGCGGAAATGCTGGCAATCGTCTCCAGGATAAAACCAACGGTAGATCTGGCGGAAGCAGCAAAGGATGCCGACATAGTGGTTGAAGTGATCATTGAGGTGATGGATGCGAAAAAGCAACTCTACGGGGATTTGGAAAAAATCGTTGATAAGGATTGCTATTTCTTCACCAACACATCGGGGCTGAGTATCACGGAAATGGCGGCGCAGACGAGCCGCCCAGGGAAATTTATCGGCACGCACTTCTTCAACCCCGTGCCAGTTATGAGGCTGTTAGAAATAATCAATGGGCATGAAACTACACAAGAAACCCTAAAGGTTGCAACAGAATGGGGGAAAAGCATTGGTAAGGAGATTATCGTGGTTAAGGAAGCACCCGCCTTTGCTGTCAACAGAGTTCTTTGTACCATGATTAACGAGGCGTTCTTCGCCCTGGATGAGGGCATTGCTAGTGCCGAAGACATTGATAAGGGAATGGTGCTCGGCTGCAACCATCCCATAGGCCCCTTGGCGCTTTCCGATTTGGTCGGTAACGATACCTTGCTCAGGGTTATTGAAGGCTTGCATCGTGAGCTGGGCGACAAATATCGTCCCGCCCCACTTCTCAAGAAAATTGTGCGGGCCGGTCGCTTTGGTCGAAAAACGGGCAAGGGCGTTTACGATTATACCAAATAGCAGAAAACCACTATTCGTTATGAGGATGGCGGGATAAAAATAGGCAAGGATGGAACATGAAAACAAGAGTTACGGAGTTGTTGGGTATTAAATACCCGTTTGTGCTTTCTGGAATGAGCTGGATTAGCACACCAAAAATGGTAGCGGCAGTTTCCAACGCCGGCGGTTTGGGCATTCTTGCCACGGGGCCGTTGGCGGGCAAGCAGGTGCGGGATGCCATTAGAGAGATTCGTAGCCTTACGGATAAACCCTTTGGTGCGAATGCGACGCTTCTCTTTCCTGGTGCCAGAGAGAATGCGGAAATTTTGCTGGAAGAGAAAGTTCCCGTTATTAACTTTGCGTTAGGCAAGGGCGATTGGATTGTTAAATCCGCACATTCTTACGGTGGTAAGGTTATTGCGACGGTGACGAATGCTAAACACGCTAAAAGGGCGCAGGACTACGGCGCTGATGCTGTTATCGCCACAGGAAATGAGGCAGCCGCACATGGCGAAGAAGTTACCTCTCTGGTGCTAATCCCTTCGCTGGCCGATGTCATTGATATTCCCATCATTGCCGCGGGCGGATTTGCCGATGCCAGGGGTGTGGTGGCGGCATTGGCACTAGGAGCCGATGGTGTTGCCATGGGAACCAGGCTGATGACAACTAAAGAGAGCCCGCTACACCAGTATTACAAGGATCAATCAATTAAAAAAGAAGTGTACGATACCCTTTATTCGCGCAGGTTTGATGGTTTGCTGTGCCGTGTGATGGATACAAAAGCCGCCCGTATTTCCATCAAAAAGGGATTTCGTCCGTTTGCGGCAATTATTAATTCCCGCGAAATTGCCAAGCAGGTCAACATTCCCTACTTTAAACTCTTTCTGGGGGTTTTGGCTTCGGGCACGAAAAACGCCATGCAGCTTGCCTACATGGCCAACGCCTTTAAGGCTATTCGCTTGGCCACAGAAAATGGTGATACCAGGGAAGGTGTTTTGCCCACGGGACAGGTGCAGGGGCTTATCCACGATGAACCGACGGTCGCCGCGCTATTCTCCCGCATTGCGGAGGATGTTGCCGCGGTAGAAGCACGGTTATTACAAAAGCTGTCTTAGTGTTGTCTAAGAACGCTGGCGGGAAACGCCAGCGTTCTTTTCTGGCGGAGCAACAATTCATCTTATCCCAAACCACCTGCAACAGGAGGCTTGTAGCCTATGAGCGACCATGCCAGCGATTCATGCCCGTTTCCATGCCATCCGTAATAACCGTTTCCACCATTTGCGCTATCCGCGATAGCACCTCTGCCAGCTCATTTAGCTGTTTTTGGTTAAATGGTTTGAGTACGAAGCCTTCCACATCATACTGCGGTTTATCAATACCCACACGCAGTCGGATAAAATCAGCCGTTCCTAGCTCATTTATCACAGAGATTAACCCCTTGTGGCCACCGTGCCCCCCCCCCGATTTAAGGCGCGCAATCCCAAGGGGAAAATCCAAGTCGTCAT
>JAIPED010000019.1 GCA_021737325.1 Deltaproteobacteria bacterium | reverse complement strand
CTGGCGCAACTATCTTCTGAGTATGGGATACATACCAACCAAATCCGCCTTTGGCGTCAAAGGCTAATAGATGAGTTGCTGGCGATATTCACTGACCGCCGGGAGAGACAAAAGCAAGAAGGCGAGGATACTACCCAAGAGCTTTACCGGCAAATCGGTCAACTAAAAGTGGAATTGGATTGGCTCAAAAAAAATCCCAGCAACTGCTACTAAAGAGAAGCGGCATATGATTGATGTAGAAGAGAAGGGTATAAGCATAAAGCGTCAATGTGAATTGTTAGATCTTCCTAAATTTTCATATTATTACGCAACAAGAGGCGACAATTCGGATAATGAGAAGTTCATGAGGCTGTTAGACGAACCGTTTACGAGGGACACCTTGCTATGGTGTTCCTAGGCTAACAGCCTACTAACATCGTGAGGGCTATGTGGTTAATCACCAGCGCGTCCGTCGTTTGCTGCGGAAGATGGGACTGGAGGCAATATACCCGAAGCGTCAGACGAGTTTTTCTCATCCTTTTCACGAGAAATATCCATATTTATTACGGGGCGTTTTAGTAGAGCCCCCGAATCAAGTATGGTTTGCCGACATAACTTACATTCGTTTAGAGAGAGGTTTTGTTTATTCGTTAGTTATCATGGATTGGCATAGCCGTTATGTTCTGTCATGGGACATTTCAATCACTATTAATGCTGATTTTTGCGTTTCGTCTCTTAAGTTAGCGCTCAAGAGTGCTCGTCCGGAGATATTCAATACTGACCAAGGGGTTCAGTTTATAAGCGTTGATTTCACTTCTACTCTTGAGGGGTCAGGGGTGAAGATAAGCATGGACGGTAGAGGTCGGGTGTATGACAACATTTTCATTGTGCGTTTATGGCGAAGCGTGAAGTATGAGGAAGTTTATCTCCATGATTATCTAACAGTCATGGATGCGCGCAGGGGTTTGGAGCGGTATTTCACCTTTTACAACAGCGAGCGTTTGCATGAGTCTCTGGGATACAAGACACCCCATGAGGTTTACTTTGGAGATTCTAACAAGAAACAAAAAAAATCACATCGGGCAACCTAATCATGAACCAAATACAAGCACTAATTGCCTCTTGACTATGGGGAGAGGTTCAGATGATCGTTTTTTGCGCGGATGATGTCTTCAGTCGTGATGCGGGCATGGGTTGGGCAAAATCCTGGATAGCAAATAAATTCCTCGCTGGTCTTTCCCAGCTTATCGGCGACAAACGCGCCAAGGTGTTTATCGGGGACAAAGACCACCTCCCGCGCTTCTTGAAAAGCCTTCTCCACAATGGCAACGGCGTTGGCGGAGGTGCAACAACTATCGCAACGCGCCTTAACCGCCGCGCTGGTGTTGATGTAGCAAACGATCTTGGCTTGGTGGGGGTATCTTGCTCGCAACTCTTCCACATCATTTTCCCTGATCATATCCGCCATGGGGCAACCCGCATTCTTGTCGGGAAGCAAAACCGTTTTTTGCGGCGAAAGGATCTTCGCCGTTTCTGCCATAAAATGAACCCCGCAAAATATAATTACCTCCGCGTCGGTGTACGCGGCGGTTCTACTCAACCCCAAAGAATCACCAATAAAATCGGCAACATCCTGCACTTCTGGCGATTGGTAATTATGGGCAAGGATAATGGCGTTTTTCTGCGCCTGCAATTTTTTAATCTTTTTAACCATGTCCATCAAGGACCTCCGCAATGATTCCTCCCCCTACGACCAGTTCGCCATCGTAAATAACGATTGATTGCCCAGGTGTAATGGCCGATTGGGGATGGGCAAAGTGCACCACTAACCTTTCCTCAACTAGTCGTGCTGTGCAATCCTCCTCCGCGCTACCGTAGCGAATCTTTGCCTTCAGCATGTCGGGCAGTTCATCGCCAAAAAGGTTCAGCCTGGTGGCGACAAGCTTTTGGGCGAGCGTCTGCCGCTTTTCCCCGACCACCAGGGTGTTATGCTCGGGGTCAATTTTGATGACATAAAGGGGTTGCGCGGAGCTAATTCCCAAACCACTACGCTGCCCTAGGGTATAGTGGATGATCCCTCGATGCTCGCCTAGTTTTTTACCTGAGGTATCTAAAATATCGCCCGCAGGGGCATTACCAAGCCGAGCAGTGATAAAATCGGCATATCCATTTTGGACAAAACAAATGTCTTGGCTTTCGCCCCTTTCGGCTACGGGAAGTCCTGCCGCCCGTGCCCGGGCACGCACTTCTTCCTTGGTCAATTCTGCAAGCGGGAAGATAATTGAGCGAAGTGCTGACGGCGCTATCGCGTAGAGAAAATACGACTGGTCTTTCCGCCTGTCACGGGCTTTTTTAATAAAAAGTCTTTCATTGCGTTCCTCAACCCCCGCATAATGCCCGGTTGCTAAAAAATCGTATTCTAGTGCGAGCGCTTTTTTTAACAATGAGTCGAATTTCAGGAGACGATTGCATTCCACACAGGGGTTAGGCGTTCTGCCCCGTGCGTAGGCCTGCGCAAAAGGAATAACAACCATATCGGTAAATTCTTGGGTGTAATCGAATATATGGTGGGGAATAACAAGTTTGTCGCAAACGCGTTGTGCCGCTGTTAGGGCGTCGCTGTCGCAACAACGAATTGCACGGCCGCCACTTTCCTCTTTTATCCCCAGACACATCGTTATCCCAACAACTTCAAATCCTTGCTCACAAAGTAGCAACGCGGCAACGGCAGAATCCACCCCGCCGCTCATGGCTACCAACACTTTTCCCCTTGTTACCTTGGACATCTCTCTCTGCGAACCTCATCCCTTACTGTTTTGATAGTCATCCAAGGCTTTTTTTAGCGCCTCTTCGGCAAGCACCGAGCAGTGCATTTTAATTGGCGGTAATCCCCCTAGCGCTTCTGCTACCGCCTGATTGGAAATCCGACGCGCCTCGGCAACCGTCTTGCCCTTGATCAGCTCGGTAACCATAGAGCTGGTGGCAATCGCCGCCCCACAGCCGAAGGTGCGGAATTTGGCATCCACAATCACTTCTTTTGCCACCTTCAGATAAAGCTCCATGATGTCCCCACAAACGGCGTTACCCACCTTACCAACACCATCGGGCTGATCAATTATACCCACATTACGAGGATTGTGGAAATGCTCCATCACCTTTTCACTATAACCGGTCATTGTAGTTCCTCCTGTAGTTTCTCCTGCGCTTCCTCTTGCCCTTTAAGACCTGAGATTATTTTTAATCTTCCCGTTCTGCTGGCTGATAAAATGGTGAAATGGTCCGTAATCTATCGACTACCCCCGGTAGCACTGCCAGCACTCGTTCAATATCTTTATCGTTAGTTGCCTTGCCCAAAGAAAACCGTAAAGAGCTATTGCCAAGATGATGGGGAATCGCCAAAGCTTTCAAAACATGAGAAGTCTCTAATTTTGCCGATGTGCAGGCAGAACCAGTGGAACAAGCGATTCCTTGAGCATCAAGGCTTAAAAGGAGTGCTTCTCCTTCGACACCGCCAAAGGAGATATTGATGTTGTTGGGTAGGCGCGAGGAGCGTGTACCGTTCAAATGAGTGTCCTTGATTTTGCCCAACAAGCCATCAATCAACTTATCCCGCAGTGCACTTATCCTCTCTGGTTCTGTCTTCATTGTGTCTGCGGCAAGTTCTGTCGCCTTGGCAAAGCCGATGATTCCCGATACATTGAGGGTGGATGAGCGTCGCTTAGCCTCTTGCTCTCCGCCTTCTAGAAGGGGGCTAATTTTGATTCCTTGGTGGATATAAAGCAACCCAACGCCCTTAGGACCATAAAGCTTGTGGGCGGAGGCACTGAGCAAATCTACCTCTATATCTGCGACATTGACCGGGATATGCCCGAATGTTTGTACCGCATCGGTATGAAAAGGAATGCCGTGCTGTCGTGCAATTGCCCCAATTTTGGCAAGGGGTTCAATAACCCCGATCTCGTTGTTGGCATGCATGATGGAGATGAGGATCGTTTTGGCGGTGATTGCTGCCTCAACATCTTTAGGAGACACCAACCAGTCATTATTAACGGGAATGTAAGTAACCTCAAAGCCTTTTCGCTCTAAGGTGTGACAGGGGTTGAGGATGGCGTGATGTTCAATTGCCGAGGTTATAATGTGGTTGCCTCGTGCTTTATTGCTCTCGGCGATACCTTTGATAACGGTATTGTTGCTCTCCGTGCCGCCGCTGGTAAAAACGATTTCATTGATAGCAGCACCAAGAAACGCGGCGATACTTCCCCGCGCTTCTTCCACCGCACGACGAGCCTCGCCTCCCCAGGAATGGGCACTACCGGGATTACCGTATATCTGACCAAAATAAGGTAGCATCGCTTCCAAAACGGCAGGCGCAACGGGTGTTGTCGCTGCGTGGTCAAGGTAGCCTCTTTCCATAATTGTGTACTCCTTTGTTTTTTATGTCAGGGATGAGAAAAACTAGTTTTTCGAACACGCTTTGGAAAATGGACAAGCTTAAAAAGCTCTTCCTTTAGCTCTTCTGCTTAGTCGCGTTTTTCATCTTTTCCGTGCCTGTTTGTGCGAGCTCATCCAAAGAAAAAGAGGCGAGCGTTTCGGCAATTTTATCGCTCAATTCCTGCCAAACCTCTCGCGTGGGGCAAACGCTAATCCGCTCGCAAGCCGTAGAGTTTTTCAAGCAATCAATGATCTGCAGACCTTCAATAACCTCTATGATGTCCTTTAAGGTTATTTCCACCGGGGGTTTTGCCAATCGATAACCGCCATAAGCGCCCCTCGTAGAAACGACCAGCCCCATGGAGCGCAAGGGGATGATGATTTGGCTAAGATATTTCTCTGAAATAGCCTCTTCTGCCGCAATATCCTTCAAAAAAACCATACCTTGCCCATAATTGCGGGCAAGAGCAATCATCAGACGCACCCCGTAACGGGTTCTTGTGGAAATTTTCATTATTCTCCTTAATTTCTATAAATACTATTCTTTTGGTAGTAATTAGGAAATTTGCGGGGAGGTGTCAAGGAAAAATGGGCTGGGTGTTGCGGTTTGGCTTTTTGTGGTCAAAGACCACCGCACAACCTGTTCGTCAAAACGGTAACGAAAGAAGGAGCTTGTCTGCTGGTTAAAATAATCAAAATATTTTAATCACATCCGGATTCCCGCTTTCGCGGGAATGACGGTCGGAAGCAAAGAGGTACAGTTGTGCAAGAGTCTTGGTCATATAAAGGGGCCTCTCCGCTAAAAAGGATTTTGATTATTTCGGCAAGAAAACAAGATCCTTCTTTCGTTACCGTTTTGACGAATAGGTTGTGCAAGAGTTTTTATTGAGCGGTCTTGGGTGATCATCGGGGAAGGGGGGGTAAGCATTCCTATCTTCTTGGTAACTGTAGCTTCATGTCATTTTTTTATTACCAATCGATAAAACTGTCGGAGATAGGCAATTCCCGAGCAAAGACTAATTGCCAGAGCGATATAAATGAGCACCATCCCTATTGAGTGTGAGTTTAGTCCCAGCAAGGGATAATGGATGATAAGCGCGGTAAGCGCGATGGATTGTGCAAATGTCTTTTTTTTGCCCCATGGGCTTACCGCTAATAATTTTCCTTCACTGGCGGATGTTGCCCGTGCACCCTCCACCAAGAAATCACGAATGATCATCAGCGATGCCACCCAGGCATCTAGCCGGGATAAGGATACCAAAATAATCATCGCGGTATTTATCAAGAGTTTGTCGGCGATGGGATCCATAAAGCGACCTAGCGGAGTTACGCTATCATAGCGGCGCGCCAGATAGCCATCAAACAAATCTGTGATCATGGCGATAGCGAAAAGAACGGCAATAATAAGGCTGCCACCACGCGAAGGATCGGAAAGCAAAAAAAACAAAACGGGGACAGCGGCAACCCGCGTTGCCGTAATGATATTAGGAAGGTTGACTATTTTAGCTGTAGATCTTTGCAGCATGAAATGTCCTTAGGTATAAGGCTATGTCTCTACTTCTTTTTGCTGGCAGGGACATTCTTCCAATCGGCCAGAAACATATCAATGCCCTTATCCGTTAGTGGATGTTTGGCAAGCTGTTCAATGACCTTGAAAGGAATAGTAGCGATATGTGCTCCGAGCATTGCGGAGTCTAAAACATGCAACGGATGTCTAATGCTGGCTACTATCACCTTTGTCTCAAACATGTAGTTTGCGTATATTGCTAGAATTTGCTCCACTAAAGCCAGGCCATGATGGGAAATATCATCCAATCGTCCTACAAACGGACTAACATAAGCCGCTCCGGCTTTTGCTGCCAGTAGCGCTTGTAATGGAGAAAACACCAGCGTTTGGTTGACCGCTATTCCAGCGTGGGCAAGTTCCTTGGTTGCCCTTAACCCATCAAGGGTTAAGGGAATTTTCACGACGACATTATCGCTAAGGCTGGCTAATTTTTTGCCCTCACTGACCATGCTCTCGGTATCAAGGCTAATTACTTCTAAACTCACAGGACCTGAAACCAACTCTAGAATGTTGGATACCACCTCATCAAAGGGCTTCTTTTCCTTTGCGATGAGGGAAGGGTTGGTTGTAACCCCATCTACCATGCCCAAAGCCAATCCTTGCCTAATTTCTTCAACATTTGCCGTATCAATAAAAAAGTTCATCTGCTCCTCCTATATTGGCTTAAAAATCTTGCCTATTGCTAATCCATTATTGATGGTTCTTAATCCAAGGATTGCTTCTTACATTTTTCCGAACAGAAATAATACTCCTTACCCGCAAACTTTCTTTTTACTCCCCCACTCACAGGAGCATACTTGCCACAATGGGAGCATTGCTGAAGATCTTCGGCATCATTTTTTTTATCTTTGCTCTTGCGCACCCGAATAAAGGGACGAACAATTCGGTACAAAAGATAAAGCACCAGTATCCATAAAACTATCTTTAGCATTTCCGTTCCGATAAGGGGCAGCTATCCCAGGAATTTATTTGTCGAAGCATTTGCCATTTTTTAAACACAAGACCCCCTCACGAGATGACAATCCTCCAAATCGTCTAGGATATCCCGCATTGACATGCGCAGAAGCGGATGTACAAGATCAGGAGCCACTTCCTCCATTGGGACCATAACAAACCTTCTTTCGTGCATATGCGGATGGGGGATGCTTAAAAACATCTCATCAACGATTAACCCTCCGTAGAGCAGGATATCAAGATCAATCACCCGTGATTCGTACTTTTTTCTCCTGCTTCCTCTGCGGCCCATCATTGCTTCTATGTTTTTTAGCTTGCTCAACAAACGCGCAGGATTGATAGTTGTTTCTACTTTAACAACACTGTTGCGAAACCAATCACTACAAGCAAAACCAACTGGTTGGCTTTGATAAACCGATGATTGGCGAATTACCTCTAAACCATCAATTGCGGCTAACCTTGCCACGGCCTCCTTAATGGAGGAAGTGCGATCTTCACCAAGCCAAGCAATGTTGGAGCCAACTCCGATAAAGCACTCTGCGGTAAACTTTGTTAGCATTACTTTAAGCCAAGCACATCCTGCATATCGTACATCCCATTTTCCTGGTTGATAATCCATTTAGCGGCGCGTACGGCTCCTCGGGCAAAGTTATCCCTGCTATGTGCCCTGTGGGTTAATTCCAAGCGCTCGCTATTTCCGGCAAAAAGAACGGTATGTTCGCCGATTATGTCTCCCGCTCTCAATGTTTGAATACCAATTTCTTTTTTTGTTCTCTCGCCGATCATTCCTCTGCGCTGGTAAACACCAGCATCTTCCAAATCTCTTTGTAGCGCATTTGCAATAACTTGTGCCATCCTCATCGCGGTACCGCTAGGTGCGTCTTTTTTAAGGTTGTGATGTACTTCCATGATTTCAACATCATAATCATCGCCAAGAATTCCTGCGACCATTTCCAGCACCTTGAACATGAGATTAACGCCAACACTCATGTTGGGAGCGATGACGCACTTTGTTCTTTGTGTTGCTTCTTTTATGCTATTCAACTCTTCTGCGCTAAACCCGGTGGTGCCGACAATTATCGGTTTGCCAGCATCGGCGGCAATGGCGACATTTTTTACCGAAGCGCTATGGTGGGTAAAATCAATAACGACATCTCCAGCGCCGATAACGCTGGACAAATTGCTCACGATTAAAACACCATTTTTCCCGATGCCAGCAATCTCACCCGCATCCTTGCCAAGGCTCTGGTCCCCTTCGTTCTCGACGGCAAAGGCAAGCTCTATCCCATCTGTTTTCGCAATCGTCGCGACTATCCTGCCCCCCATCCTGCCGCCCGCGCCTAAAACGATAGCTCTAAGCATTGCCACCTCCTATATCAAGCCGTAGTTCAGCATTGTGTTTTTAAGCTTTGCCAGATTTGCTTCTGTGAGTCGGCACAGCGGTAAGCGAACATCACCACTGATTTTTCCCATTAGTTCCAACGCCACTTTAACAGGGGCCGGGTTAGTTTCGATGAACATGGCATCAACGAGCGGCATTAGCTTGTGATGCAACTCTCTCGCCCTTGCCAAATCGCCAGCAAAAAAGGCATCAACAAGAGCCGCCATGTCGGCAGGCACTATGTTGGCAACTACTGAAATTATACCATGACCGCCCAAAGCCATCAACGGCAGGGTGAAAGCGTCGTCGCCAGAAAGGACGCAAAAATCAGATCCGCAGGTACGAATAACATCGCTCATTTGTTTAATTTTTCCCGATGCTTCCTTGACCCCCACAATATTGGGAATATTGGCCATTCTTGCAAGCGTTGGCGTCTCAATGTTAACGGCAGAGCGACTTTCAATGTTATAAACAATTATCGGCAACGGGGTGGCTTCGGCGATTGCTGCATAGTGTTGAAACAGCCCCTCTTGTGTTGGACGATTATAATATGGCGCTACAACCAAAGCGCCATCGGCACCGACTTTATAGGCGTGTTTGGTAAATTGAATGGCTTCTTCAGTGGAGTTAGATCCGGTACCAGCGATGACGGGAACCCGTTTATTCACTGCCGCAACGGTTATTTCAATAACCCTGCCGTGCTCTTCGCCGGAAAGCGTTGGAGATTCGCCAGTGGTACCGCAAGGAACGATGCCATCCGTCCCGTTGGCAATTTGACACTCAATCAATTCTCCTAGCGCCTTTTCATCAACCTTTCCGTTTTTAAATGGCGTTACAATTGCCACAATTGACCCCTTGAACATAAACAACCTCCTTGTTCTTTTATTGTTACACTATCTGTTTGGGAATCCTTTCCAGTTTTATGAGATCCTGGTATTTTTCCCGCTTTCTTATGAGATGGGCTTTCTTTCCGGCGACGAGCACCTCGGCGGCCCTTCCCCGCGAGTTGTAATTGGACGACATTGTGAAGCCGTAGGCGCCAGAGCTCATTACAGCAAGCAGATCGCCTTGCTGGACATCGGCAATTTCTCGTTGTCTTGCCAAATAATCCCCCGTTTCACAAATAGGACCTACAACATCTGCCACAACGGTTTTTCCCGTACCGACATAGACGGGTTGTATCTTGTGGTAGGACTCATAAAAGCTGGGGCGGATTAGATCGTTCATCCCCGCATCCACCACGACAAACTTCTTGCCGTGGTTCTCCTTGGTATAGAGAACCCTCGTAACGAGAACCCCGGCATTTCCCACGAGCACCCTGCCTGGTTCGAATATCAGCGTAGTCTTAGAAGAATCTATGACACTTAAAATTTCGCGGGCATAAGAAGCGGGGGAGGGCGGTTCTTCGTCCTTGTAAGTAATTCCCAAACCTCCACCAAGATCGAGGTATTTAATATCAATTCCCCAACCTTCCAACTTTTCCATCAACGCTTTTATCCGTTTTAGTGCATCAACAAATGGGGCAATTTTGGTCAACTGCGAACCTATATGACAACTTATCCCTACAATCTCCACATTGTCTAACTGTTGCGCCCTCTGGTAGTATGCTGGTGCTTCCTTGATGTCAACGCCGAACTTGTTTTCCTTCAATCCTGTCGAAATTTTGGGATGTGTTTGAGGATCAACATCAGGATTAACCCGCATTGCAACACGGGCCACCTTACCCATTGATCCCGCGATTGTATTGATAGCGTCCAATTCTTGCAGCGACTCTACATTAAACATCAGGATATCCGCTTGCAAGGCGTATTCTATCTCTGTAGGAGTTTTTCCCACACCAGAGTAAACGATTTTAGAGGCAGGAATGCCCGCCTCCAAAGAGCGAAACAACTCTCCTCCCGACACGATATCCGCTCCCGCTCCCAATGAAGCAAGCACTCGGAGTATGGCGATGTTGGAGTTCGCCTTAGCCGCGTAGCAGATGATTTTTGCTTTATCTTTAAAGGCATCGGAGAAAACCCGATAATGATGCGTCAAGGTGGCATGACTATAGATGTAGAAAGGGGTGCCAATCAATTCCGCAATTTCAGCAATCCCCTTATCTTCGCAAAAAAGCTTTCCATTTTTGTAGTGAAAGAAGTCCAAGAAAATCCTCCTACCCCAATTTTTTATCTTTAAGTCCGTTCCACCGAAGCATAGAAAATCGCATTTTACAAGGCTGGAATGGAACAAAATTGTAATGTTGTGTTATCCGCTTGAAGTAAAAATACCAGCTCTCTTGAGGCGGATCTAAAGGGAAACGGAGTCGTTTTAATATTTTGCGGTTTTTCGTCCCTGCAAATACCGTGGGAAAAAAATAATAAAACAGTTATACCCAAGGGGCCCCTTGATTGTCGCGGTCCTACAGTTTGTTTGCCATTCCAGAGCGGTGCAACTGCCAAGACCCTCTGATTTTTCCCAACAAAAAACATCTTAGCGATGGCATAAAAACAAATAACAAATTTCCTTGACTTCGGTATGAGAAAAAAATACCCCGTCCGCCAACGGGCGTCTCGTTGCCCTTTTTATTACCTGAAGAGAAGTTTGGGAGGATTTAATGAACAAGCACGAATTGGTGGTTGCCCTTGCCAAAAAGGAGAACCTTACCGAAAAAGAAGCGGGGGATCTGGTTAACCTAATCTTCAAGAAGTTTACCGAAGAATTAAAGCGAGGTGGCAAAATAGAGATTCGTGGTTTTGGGAGTTTTGTTGTTCGTGAGTACGGTTCTTACAAAGGCAGAAATCCCAAAACGGGTACGAGCATCAGTGTTGATCCCAAGAAGTTGCCATTCTTCAAAACGGGCAAGGAACTCAAGGAAAGAGTAGATAAAAAATAGAGTTCGTTGCTTCTTCCAGCGGTCTTTGCCGTCTCTGGCTTTCAGAATCTTTACAGGCATCCGGTTGAGTTTTTGGCGAGGTGGGTTGCTTTGGCAATTGCGCTGTTGGGGAGAAGTTTTTGTAACTGGTTGGGGCGCCCTTCATTGGAGGGATAAAAGCAATTTTAGGTTAAGAATATAATCCTCTGATTGGTAGATTTTAAAGTCAGAGGTGTATTTTTTGGTAGGGGAAAGGGATGAAAAACGATATTAACGCTCTGAGGAATATTGGCATCAGTGCCCATATTGATTCAGGAAAAACGACACTCACAGAAAGAATTCTCTTTTACACGAAGCGCATCCATGCGATTCATGAGGTTAAGGGCAAGGATGGCTTTGGGGCTACGATGGACTCCATGGAGCTTGAACGAGAAAGAGGAATTACGATAGCCTCTGCCGCTACATACTGCGAATGGAAGGGGCACGAAATCAACATAATTGATACCCCTGGGCATGTCGATTTTACAATTGAAGTAGAGAGATCGTTGAGGGTTTTGGATGGTGCAGTTCTGGTGCTCTGTGCGGTTGCTGGTGTTCAGTCTCAATCCATAACCGTAGATATGCAAATGAAACGGTACAATGTTCCTTGTATCGCCTTTGTGAACAAATGTGATCGTAGCGGTTCGAACCCCCTCCTTGTTGTTAAGCAACTAAGAGAAAAGCTTGGACACAACGCCATCATTACCCAGATACCTATCGGTTTGGAAGCCAACTTTAACGGAATCGTAGATTTGATAGCGATGAAAGCCATTTTCTTCGATGGTCCTAATGGTGAGGATTTGCGCGAGGGGGCGATACCTACTGACCTAGTAGAAATCGCTCAGGAAAAGCGAGAGGAGCTACTCGATGCCGCCGCCATGTTTTCCGATGAACTGACGGAGGCCATTCTTGGCGGGGAAGAGATACCAGAAACGGTACTGGTGGCTGCTTTACGAAAAGGAGTTCTCGCCAGAAAACTCACCCCAGTTTGCATAGGTTCGGCTTACCGTAACAAAGGCGTTCAGCCGCTTCTGGATGCTGTTGTCAAACTTCTTCCTAACCCTGCGGAAGTTACAAACACGGCAATAAATTTAAGTCGTGATAACGAGATAATAAATTTGGAAAGCTCATTGGAGAAGCCTTTAGTTGCTTTTGCTTTCAAGCTGGAAGATGGAAATTATGGGCAACTTACATACATAAGGGTCTATCAAGGTAGCATTTCCCGTGGAGATGTGGTGGTAAACACCCGTAGTGGGAAAAAGATCCGTGTAGGAAGGCTTGTCCGTATGCATTCTGACCAAATGGAGGATGTTGAAGCCCTCCTTTCCGGCTACATCGGAGCAATCTTTGGAGTTGATTGTTCTTCTGGGGATACCTTCACCGCGCCTGAAATCAATGTTTCCTTGACCTCAATGTTTGTCCCTGATCCTGTTATTTCTTTGGCGATTAAAGCAAAAGACAACAAGGCGCAGGTAAATATGTCCAAGGCTCTATCCCGCTTCATTAAAGAGGATCCTACCTTCAGAAGTTTTGTTGATGAGGAGACTAAAGAAACCATAATTGAAGGAATGGGAGAGTTGCATCTGGAGGTTTATGTCGAACGGATGAAGAGGGAATATGGGGCGGAAGTTACTACTGGCGCTCCGCGAGTTTCCTATCGGGAGACTATTTTGCAACGAGCTGATTTCAACTACACCCACAAAAAGCAAACAGGAGGCGCTGGACAATTTGGCAAGATTGGTGGCTATATTGAACCAATTGCTGACGGTGATTTTGTTTTTGAGAATGCCGTGGTGGGAGGATCTATTCCCACGCAATACATTCCTGCTTGCGAAAAAGGATTCCAGTCTTGCATGGCAAAAAGCCCCCGTTTAGGCTTTCCTATAACGGGGATAAAAGTGGTTATCAATGATGGGGCTTCACATTCCGTGGATTCCTCTGATATTGCTTTTCAAGCGGCGGCGAGAGGAGCCTTTGGCGAAGCTTTTGCCAAAGCAAAACCAATCATCCAGGAGCCTATTATGAAGGTTGCCATTGAAACACCAACGGAGTTTCAGGGGCCGGTGATGGGGATGTTGAACCAAAGGAGAAGCATAATCCTTGGAACCAGAGATGAAGGGGTGATGAGTGTTGTTGAAGCAGAATCTCCCTTATCAGAAATGTTTGGTTTTACGACGGCTTTGCGTTCGGCTACTCAAGGAAAAGCGCAATTTACCATGGAGTTTGCCCATTATAAGCAGGTTCCTGGATCAATAGCGGAAAAGATAGCCGAGGAAGCCACCAAGAAAAAGAAAAACTAATAATCCCTCAACAAAAAAAAAGCGGAGAGGAAAACAATGAATGATCGTATGCTTTCCCTAAATCCATTGAGTGTCTTAGAAAAGGAGTTTGTAAGCCCCCTCTCAGAGGGCGGAATTATGGTGGTAGAATCAAACGCCGGTGTCGGGAAAACAGCATTTTTAGTACAGCTTGCTCTTGGTGCGATGTTCGCGGGAAAGGATGTTTTGCATGTAAACATCGGTGAGCCAATTGAGAAGGTAGATCTCTGGTACAAACAGATGTTCAATAATTCCCTTACAAGTGGTGCTTCATTATCACTAAATGAAGTTTGGGATTCGTTGTTGCCGCATCGCTTCATAATGACTTTCAAGATAGATGGATTTAGCCTGCCACGCCTGCTAGAAAGAACAAAAGACCTCTCGGTACAGCGGATATTTGAGCCGGAGGTGATGGTTGTTGATGGCCTAGACCTTGCGGACCTTGCAAAAATGGAAACGGATTTTTCAAAGATAAAAGATATCGGCAGGAAGGGGCATCCCCAAATTTGGTTTTCCGTTACTATTGATGGCGAAGCTGGAATCAATGTTATCCCCTACGATGTGGTTATTCGGCTACAGCAAGAAGGTGATGGCGTGGCCATTGTTCCCCGTAAGGGTTTTAAAAGTAATATGTCTTTGAAGTTGAATCCTGTAACAATGATTATGGAGTAGTCATAACGGATAGCTTTGGCAAGCACCAGTTGGCAAGTTACGCTTGCGAATAACAGATATTATGGTTTACTGGTGTTGCCGTAGCCACCGCTGAAAGAAAGGAGATTCAAATTGGGGCACAAGAAAATAGAACGCAAAAAAGAATTGGATAGACGCAGGCAACGAAGAGAGAAACGGAAAAAGCTTCGTGCCAAGGGTTTATTGCCGCCAGCGAACAAAAGCCATAAGAAGTAGTTTAGTTTTGAGGCGATGCTGGACGGCCTGACTTATTGCTTGTTCAGGTAGGCTAGGAGAGCTAAGATGGAATTGCGGAAAAGATCTGTAGAGGTAATATGCCGCGATGGTTCCACAATCACAGTTACCGTTGTTGATGCAGAAGAGTTGCCTGAATTAGCGCCGGTGTTTTTGTGCCTGCCCGCTATGGGAGTTCCCGCCGCGTTCTATGCAAAATTGGCGGAGCCGTTGGTTGCCGAAGGTTGGCGTCTCGTCACCTCGGATCTACGAGGTAACGCTCTTAGCTCCGTTCGCGCATCGCGCAGTGTCAATTTTGGATTTAACACCATTATCGTCCACGATTTTCCCAGTATTTTTGCCAAAGCTCGCGAGCTCTTCCCCCATGCACCTCTTTACCTGCTTGGTCATAGCCTTGGAGGCAAGATAGGCTTACTTTATATCGCTAGTAATCCCCGAGCCGTTGCGGGGGTGGTGCTGGTGGCAACACCTTCTTTGCACTACACTTGCTGGGGATTTCCACGGGGACTAGGGGTTTTGCTGGCAGTGCAGACAATGCGCGCAATTGCCAGACTCTGGGGGTATTTTCCTGGAAGACGACTGGGATTTGGCGGAACCGAGGCTCAGCTTGTCATTCGTGATTGGGCGCACCAAAACCTTACTGGTCGCTACGAGCCGGCAGGCTCATTGGTCAATTATGAAGCGCTTCTAAGCGACTTAGATATTTCCATTCTTTCTCTCTATTTTCCTAACGATTTTTTTGCCCCCCAGGGTGCAGTTGAAGGGTTATGCCGCAAACTAGCCAATGCGAAGGTTAAGCTGGTGGGCATTGGGAATAAACAAATGAACCACTTCAACTGGGTAAAGAATAATACAGAGGTTGTTTCCAACATCCGCGATTGGCTTGCCAAGATCTAAAAATGATTCTCTCTTCAATGCCATATTCCCCAAAATGTTTATTGGTTAAAATTGGTTTTGATGCCGTTGCAGATGAAGCAATTGCAAAGCTAAAGCAATTCGTCAAATATGAGCAAGGTTGAAGGCTTGCTATGCGGCGTTTTCTATTAAAATTAGGAGAAGATTAATGAACTGTGCAGAAATCGACACCATTCTCAGCAATCCTAACGATTATGCCAGGATGCTTAAGGCAAGGGGTAGGGTAATTGTTGGCGGACCTTGTTCTTATTTGCCAGAGGAAATCATCATGGCTAGCGGAGCGCATCCTTGGCGTATTTTTGGCGACGCAAGCCAGATAAGTCTCGCGGAATCACATTTACAGGCCTACTGCTGTTCGGTAGCACGGGGGATATTGGAAGAAGGTTTATCTGGCGAGCTTTCCTTCCTTGATGGCATAATTTTTCCCCATACCTGCGATACGCTGCAGCGACTTTCCGATATTTGGCGGATTAATATAAAAAATTGCTTCCACCTGGATATTGTCCATCCCGTTGTTTTAAATTCGCCGAGCGCCTTGGAATACGCCCACGATAGGCTGATAAATTTTAAGGACAATTTACAAGAGAAGCTATCAGTTACGATAAACGATGCTGATTTAGAAAGGGCGATAGCACTGTCAAATCGTATTAGAGAGCAGCTTCGAGAGCTGTACAGGCTGCGTTCTGAACATCCCGCTCGTTTTGAAGCTTGTGAAATTCCTACAGTGATGAAGTGTGCGATGCTCATGGAGCGCGAGAAACTATCCTCTTGGCTTAGAACGCTCATTGCCGATAAGCGCCTTGCTGCTGCATTTCCTAGCATCAACGATGGCAAACGAGTAATGCTCGTTGGTGGCGTTTGCTACTATCCCAATATCTATGATTTGTTAGCCAGAGCGGGCGGTGTTGTTGTTTATGATGATCTTTGCGTTGGTTCTCGCTATTTTGATTTTGATGTTCCCACCGATAAACCGCCGCTCCTGGCGCTTGCTGAACGAATTGTTGCACGCGCTCCTTGTCCGGCAAAACATGCGGGGTTGGAGGCACGAGGCCAACGAATAACGCAATTGGCAAAATCTAATGGCGTTGAGGGTATTATCTTTTTGCAGACAAAGTTTTGCGACCCTCACGCTTTTGATTATCCCTATCTGAAAGAAGCAACGGGAAGTATTCCCTCCCTACTGTTGGAAATTGGTGATGAACTGCCCCCCGAAGGACAGTTGCGAACACGCTGTGAAGCTTTTTTTGAGGCGCTCTAAGAGGAGGAGGTGGCTATGCGTGAATTGGTAATCTTTTTTTTAGTAAAGATAAGAAAACTCATCCTGCGGCTTAAAAAGCACCGCAAGATGAAAGATATCATGACAGTATATTACATGGAGGCAAAAAGTGCGCGGGTAGCTCGCAAAAAGGTTGCCTGGATAACCAGCGGTGGTCCTGTTGAGCCTCTCATCGCGATGGATATTATGCCCGTTTATCCTGAGAATCACGGGGCAATGATTGGCGCGAGTAAGATGGGAGCTAAATTTTGTGAGATCGCTGAGGAAATGAGCTACTCTAACGATTTGTGCAGCTACGCTAGGGCCGATATTGCTTGCGCCACGGTGAACGGTGGTCCCATCGGGGGTTTGCCGCGCCCCGATATGCTGGTCTGTTGCAATAACATTTGCGGTACGGTTTTGAAGTGGTATGAGGCACAGGCGCGGTATTTTAATGTCCCGCTTTTCATTCTTGATACACCGTTTTGTCATACTTCGTTTGATGAAGGTGTGAGGCGTTATGTCCGTCGCCAGTTGGACGAATATATCGTTTTTTTAGAAGGTATTACCGGTAAAAAAATGAGCGCCACAAAAATGGCGCATGTGGGAAGGCTTTCGTTGGCAGGGCAAAAGCTCTGGAGAGATGTTTTGGAAACCACAACCCATAGGCCTGCCCCGATGAGCGCCTTTGATGCCTTTTATCATCTCGCCCTGATAGTTACCCTGCGGGGGACTAAAGAAGTTGTTGAGTATTACGAAGATATTCTAACGGAGATGAAGCATCGTGTTGCCAACGGCATCGGCGCAATTCCCAACGAACGCTATCGATTGCTGTGGGATAATCTACCTATTTGGCATAATGTCCGCTGGCTTTCCCGTAAGTTTGCCTCGCATGATGCCTGCTTGGTTGCCGATACCTATACCTCCGCTTGGTGTGGGGCGATTAAGTATATTAATGAAGACAATTTTTTGGATTCCATGGCGGAAGCATATACCAGAATCTATCTTAACATTGGTGTTGATGAAATGGCGCGGATGGTACTGGCAATGGTCGACAAATACGGTGCTGACGGTATTGTGATGCACTCCAACAGAAGTTGTAAGCCATATTCCTTTGGTCAGTATGACATTAAGCGGATTGTGGAATTAAAGCGGGGCATACCTGTTTTATTGCTGGAGTCGGACATGATAGATGAAAGGACATTCTCTCGTGCGCAGGCAGAAACGCGGATAGATGCCTTTATGGAAATAATCAAAGGGCGCGGCTAACAATTTCTGGCTATTGAAATCAGGAAAGATAGAATTAAAAAATAATTTGGAGAGTAGAGTGGAAGAAACAGGGTTAAAGAGGTTAGTCGTCGAAACAACAAGTCTTTGCAATCTTAGCTGTAAGATGTGCGTTAAGAACACCTTCGCAAATGGTGCTTGTTCTGCTGATGGTTCCATGAGTGAAGAAATGTTTTTGCGGATGGAGGATTCCTTTGCTTCTTTGGAATCTTTGGTGCTCAACGGTGTTGGTGAACCACTACTAAACCCTTCTTTGGTAAAGTTTATCGCTAGAGCGGCGGCAAAAATGCCATCCCATGCCCAGATAGGTTTTCAAACCAACGGCACCCTTTTCGACGCTGATATTACTAATAATATAATTGATGCTGGAGCCAATACAATTTGCCTTTCGGTAGATTCGCTTAATGAGGAGTTTTTAATAAACGCTCGCGGTGTGGGCATTGCAACCTTAGAAAAGGCCCTTGTAAACCTCAACAACGCCCGCGATAGGTCGGGAAGAAAAAATGTTAGGTTGGGAATAGAGGTTGTTCTGATGAAGGACAACTTCATGGAGCTTCCACTAATTGCCCAGTGGGCGATCAACAACGGCGTCTCTTTTATTTTGGTTAGCCAGCTAATGCCTTATAGCAGGTTATCGGCTAACGATATCGCCTATGACACAAACACCCAATCGGCGATAGCTATCTATAAAAAATGGATACAAAAGGCGGAAACAGAAAAACTTGATTTTGAACGCTATTATGCTGCCTTCATGCGTTTTGATGTCAGATCCGACGAAAAAAACCTGCGTTTATTAAACTTGGCAAAGGGGATGATGGCAGAAGCGGATAGTGAGGGTGTTTATCTGCATGTGGAGAATCTGCTTAAACGGGATGAGGAATATCTATCCCGCGTTAAAGATGTCCTTACCCGGACGGAAGCACTTTGCAACAAACATGGGGTTAAACTGACCGTTCCCGAAATTGCCCCCCGTAATACCCGTCGTTGTGAGTTTGTTGAGGAAAACACCCTGTTTGTCTCCTATGATGGCCAGGTATCCCCTTGTTATTTCCTCTGGCATCGCTTTAACTGCTATATTGGTGCGGTGGAGAATCGTGTGGTTCCTTGGCTCATCGGCTCTTTGCAGGAGAGCACTATAGAAGAAATATGGCGGGGCGAGGCATATCAAAAATTCCGTAAAGAAGTGTTAAAATATAGCTTTCCGTTTTGCTTTGATTGCTCCTTTGCCCTTTGCGACTATGTTAGTGAAGAAAATTTTCAGCAAGATTGTTATCTAGTTGAGGTTCCCTGTGCGACCTGCCTTTGGTGCACGGGTTTGTTCCATTGCCTTTACTAGGAGCTTGGCTACATGAAAGTCAGCCTACGGGAGATTATATCTTCCGATATTCCCCTCATTGAGAGTTGGTTGGAAGCGGAGCATGTGCGGCGCTTTTGGTCTGTTCCTGCCACAAATCTGTGCAAACTATGCCACCCTACGGATAAAGACCATTGGAGTGCGCTAGTGGAGTTTGATTGCCGTGCTGTTGGGCTTGTTTGCTGGCAGCACCCGACTCAAGAGGAGCTTGATGACGCGGGTTTGTTTGATATTCCTGCAACCGTTATTGATATTGACATAATGATTGGCGATGTTACTAAAATTGGTCGTGGCTTGGGGACAGGCATCATATCTTTGGTGGCGAATATTGGTCTATCTAACCCTTGCGTACCTTTTCTGATCGCTGTCATCATGAAGAAGAACTACGCCTCTCAAAGGGCATTTCTCAAGGCAGGATTTCATGTTGACCGTGAATTTGATGATATAATTTCTGGTCAATGTATTTTGCTGGTGCGACATCGTCCCCATGATCGTTTGTTCCCTGATATGCCAAGGTAGATTGAGGTAAATCAATGAAGGTCATCGGCAAGCTCCGCATCGTAAAGGTAATACATACAGCGGTGTGGATGTTTTTTGCCGTGTGTATCTTCACGATTCCAGCATTTGCTTTTGCGGGCAATTTTGCGATGTCTTGCTTATTGATTTCCATCGTCTTTGTAGAGGTCTTAATTCTCTTCTTTAATGACATGCGCTGTCCGTTAACGGCTGTGGCGGGCCGGTACACGGACAAGCGGGAAGCAAACTTTGATATCTATCTCCCGTTATGGCTGGCGCGCCATAACAAGCTCATGTTTGGAGGGTTATATGTTGTTGGGGTTATGTACACGCTACTTCAATGGTTCTTCACCCATGCCACTAGATCGTTTCGCGGATATGTAATTTTCTTCAACACTGCTATCGCCAATTTTTAAGAATACATTTGTCAAAGAAGCCCTCTTTTGTTACTCAGCGAAAAAGGATTGTTGACGCTATAATATGTTAATCGCCATTAACCACCAAAATCCCCAAGGACGGCTGATCAAAAAAGTTAGCGATATTCTGAAAGATGGTGGCATTGTTATCTATCCTACTGATACCGCCTACGGCATCGGTTGCGATTTATTTAACAAGAAAAGCATTGAAAGGGTTTATCAAATCGCCCGTCGTCCGAAGGAACAGCCGTTGAGCTTCATCTGCCATAGCCTTAAAGAGATAAGCGTTTATGCTAATGTTTCCAACTTCGCTTATCGTATTCTGAAGCGGCATTTACCGGGCCCATACACTTTCATTTTAGAAGCTACTCGCGTTGTTCCCAAAATAATCCTCCCCAAGCGCCAAACGGTGGGTATTCGTATTCCCGATAACAACATTTGCCTTGCCATCGTTGAGGAATTTGGGCATCCCTTAATCAGCGCCACGGTCAAGGGTGAAAATGGGGAGCCTCTAAACGAGCCGAGCATTATCCAAAACCGTTTTGGTTCCATGGTGGAAATTATCGTGGATGGTGGTATCATTCCCGCCGATGAGTCGACGGTGATTAGCCTCCTTGATGATGAGTTAACGCTAATGCGCAAAGGAAAGGGAGATATTCACGCATCCTACAAGAATATCGGGTAAGGCCATGAAGAGAAAAATGTTCATCAATGCCGTTCATCGGGAACAAAAAAGAATGGCGATAGTAGAAGGTGGCAAGTTAGTTGAGTTTAACATCCAGATGGCCGCTCGGGAGATTACAGTCGGCAATATCTACAAAGGGATTGTGCAAAAAGAAGAAAAGGGTTTGCAGGCGGCATTCATTGATTATGGTGCCAGTAAGAACGGTTTTCTGCCCTTCAGGGATATTGCGGCTGGTTTTTTTGGAGCTAACGGTAAACTAACCGTTGGGCAAGAAATCGTTGTGCAAGTCTTAAGAGAGCAGACAGAGATAAAAGGAGCGTTGCTTACCACCTACATTTCTTTGCCCGGACGGTATCTGGTGCTCCTGCCCAACAAACCAAGTACGGGCATATCGCGCAAGATAGAAAACGAAGAAGAGCGCAAGAAGCTGGCAAAGATAATGTCGCAAATACGCATCCAAGAAGGGATGGGTTTTATCGTTCGCACTGCGGGAATGAACCGTAAACAGCACGAGTTACTCCGTGATTATCTCAACACCTTCCGTTTGTACAAAGAAATTGAGCGGCAGGCACAGAATCTTGCTCCACCAGCGCTTTTGCATCAGGAAAGCGATTTTGGGATTTGTTCTTTGCGCGATTATCTAACTCCCGATGTGGAAAGCATTTTCATTGATGATCCCGAAACCTTTCGTAAGGTGCGCGACTATTGTAAAATCGTTTCACCCAAGATGGCTAGCAGGATAAAAGCGCATAAGGAAAAATCTCCTCTCTTCAATTTGTACGACCTTGAAGAACAAATCGGCGCAATATACCGAGAACGGGTTGTTCTTCCTTCTGGCGGTTCGATCATCATTAACACCACGGAAGCGATGATAACAATTGATGTCAATTCGGGTAAAGCTTCTTCCCAGCAGGATGTGGAAGCGACAGCTTTCAAAAATAACTGCCAGGCTGCGGAAGAAATAGCCAGACAGTTACGCTTACGCGATCTGGGTGGTTTGCTCGCGATTGATTTCATCGATATGGAGAACAAAGAAAACATTGCTGAAGTCGAAAAAGCATTTCGTAATGCTCTCTCCTTGGATAAAGCCCGAATTCAAATGACCAAAATATCGAAATTCGGAATAATGGAGGTCTCGCGGCAGAAAAAACAGCCGACAATACAAGAGATTAGCTATGTTCCCTGTCCTTATTGCCATGGCAGGGGCGTTCGGCCTTCCCTAGAATACACCGCCGTGGGAGCTTTTCACAAGATACAATCACAGGCGGTAAAGGGCATTTATTCCTCGTTGGTCATCACCCTACCGCAAGAAGTAGCCCAGTATTTACTTAATAACAAAAGGGGGGAGATATTTTCCCTAGAGAAAGACCATCACATGGCGATTCGGATAATCGGCAGTAGCGATATGGAATGGGATTCGCTAAAAATAGAAACAATCGGTATGCCTCGTCATGCTTCCGAGACGGAAAATACGGTTCCAAGATTACCAGCAAAAAAGACCTCGTCGGAGCGTCAAGGCCAACAACCAAACTCGGGGTTTTCTACACCAGAGCATAGCGTTGCCGAAGCTACTGATATGGCTACGCCCACCACAGCCACTGACGATTTTGAGCGGATCTACGATTCCATCATGGAGAGTGGAGAGGTAAGGTTGGTGGAATTAACGAAAATATTCGGCAAGTGAGCATCATAGGATATCGTAATTATGGAGATTAGAACTGTATTTTATGTCTCAGACAACACGGCTGTTTCAGTGCACAACATGGGACAGAGTCTGCTGACGCAATTCCAAAGTGTAAATTTTCGGCAGGTGTTTCGCCCTTTTATTGATAATACCCGGAGGGCTCATGAAGTTGCCGAGGAGGTGGGGCAAATAGCGAAGGTTGAGGGGGCAAAACCCATAGTTTTTTCTTCTCTGGTGAATGAAGAAACGCGGAGGATCGTTTTACAGAGCGGTGGTTTAGTCTTTGATATCTACGATGCCTTTCTGCAAAAAATTGAGGGTGCGCTCTCCCTTAATTCAACCCCGTCAATTGGCAGGTCTCACCGCATAATAGATGAAGCTTCGTATGATGTGCGAATAAATGCGGTGAACTATACCTTGGCACATGACGATGGCATAACAACAAAAAACTACGATAAAGCTGATGTTATCATAACGGGACTTTCCCGAACTGGCAAAACGCCAACTTGTGTTTATCTGGCAATACAGTTTGGGATTTACGCCGCCAATTACCCCATGACGGAAGATGACTTTTTTTCCGCCGATAAAAATTTGTCCCTGATGCTTTCACCCTACCATAGCAAGCTCTTTGGCTTGAGCATTGATGCGGACAGGTTGCACGCTATTCGCCATGCTCGGCGTCCTAATAGCCGTTATTCATCGCTTAAACAGTGTCAGCTAGAGGTAAGGATGGCGGAAGATTTTTTCAATTCCGAGCGGATTCCCTATGTCAATATAACGAAGATATCCGTAGAAGAAATAGCGGCAAACATCATGCACGAGAAAAAACTGCAACGGCGTGTTGGTTAGTAGTGCTACATCGTCAGCTTTGTATGTGGTCATCGCACTCCTCGCGGCATGCTTGGTTCTGTTATAGATTTTTTGCTGTTAATATCTTTATGGAGGTTGTTGCATGGTTAGAGTGCTTTTAGTCGGCAATGGAGCACGGGAGCATGTTATCGCTGAGAGCTTGTCCAAATCTCCAAATTGCCAATCCTTATTTTCTTTTATGAAGGCAAATAACCCCGGAATTACAAGGGTATCAAAAAAAGTTACTGTGGGTAAATATTCAGAAATAGCGCAAATTGTTGATTTTGCTGTTGAGAATAAAGTTGATTTCGCTGTTGTTGGCCCAGAGGATCCGCTTAACGAAGGCGTCGTAGATGTCCTTGCCAAGAAGGGAATTGCGGCAGTTGGACCTAGTAAATCCCTTGCTCGCCTGGAAACATCAAAATCTTTTACCAGAGATCTGTTACGCAAGTATCAAATAAAGGGTAACCCCGACTATCAATACTTTGATTCCCTTCAAGGTATTGCCGAGTTTATCGCCTCTCTTGATGGCGTTGTCATTAAACCTGATGGATTAACTGGTGGCAAGGGGGTGGTGGTACAGGGTGACCACTTTACCAACACTCAAGAGGCATTAGCTATTTGTGAGAAATACCTAGCGGAATATCCTCGTATTTTAGTTGAGGAGAAATTGGAAGGGGAGGAGTTTTCCCTGCAATGCTTGTGCGACGGAAAAACGGTTGTGGCAACACCGGCTGTTCAAGATCATAAAAGACGCTTTGATGGCGATACGGGACCTAACACGGGGGGCATGGGATCGTATTCCTATCCCGACCATCTCCTGCCTTTTATCAGCGAGGGCGACCTCGTTGAAGGCTTAGCGATAACCAAAAGCGTGGCAGAGGCGATTTTTCAAGAAACGGGTGAGTTGTACAAGGGCGTGATGTATGCTGGTTTCATGGTTACCAAAAAGGGGTTGATGCTTTTGGAGTATAACGCCCGCTTTGGTGATCCCGAGGCGATGAATATCCTACCTCTGCTCAAGACAGATTTTGTTGAGTTGTGTCAGGCGATAATAGAGGGTTCTCTTGCGTCGTTGCCCGTTGTTTTTGAAAATTATGCCACCGTTTGTAAATATGTTGTTCCTAAGGGATATGGACTTCCTGATGATCACCCATACAACCGCTACACCTCAACAAAACTGACAGTCGGCGAAGTTGGTCCAGCGCGGTTGTATTATTCCTCAGTTGACCAAAAAGACGATGGTATCCATTTTTCTTCGTCAAGAGCCATTGGTGTTGTGGGAATTGCCCCCGAAATTGAAGAGGCGCAGAGAATCGCCCAAAATGCCGTAATGGCAATCGGTGGCGAAGTTGCTCATCGTAGCGATATAGGTACCCCAGAGTTGATTGCCAAGCGGATAGCGAATATGAAAAAAATCAGAGGAGCATAGCGGAAATGAAGGTAAACAGGATCAAAAGGGCGCTAATAAGCGTAACGGACAAACAAGGAATCGTAGAGTTTGGCAAGTCCCTGGCAGAAATGGGGGTAGAGATAATCTCTACAGGTGGGACGGCAAAACAATTGAGGGATAACGGAATTAGTGTTGTTGATGTCTCCGATTATACTGGGTTTCCTGAAATGATGGATGGAAGGCTGAAAACCTTGCACCCCAAGATACATGGTGGATTGCTGGCTTTGCGGGATAATTCCGAGCATGTAAAATCCATGAATATCCACGGAATTAGCCAGATAGATCTCGCCGTGATTAATCTTTACCAATTTGAAAATACCGTTGCTAAGGACGGTTGTACGCTGGAGCAAGCCGTTGAAAATATTGACATTGGTGGTCCAACAATGTTGCGGGCAGCGGCAAAAAATTATCGCTTCGTGAGCGTGGTAATTGATCCGCTCGATTATCCTAAGATAATCAAAGAGTTGGAGGAGAGAGGTGGTATATCGGAAGATACCAATTTTGCCTTGATGGTTAAGGTATTTCAAACAACCGCCCGCTATGATGCAGCCATTTCGAACTATCTGGGAAAGATTGAAGGGGGTTTAAACAACAAACCATTCCCCGAGACCTTAACGCTACAATTCTCTCTTGCGCAGGGTTTGCGTTACGGCGAAAACCCACACCAAAACGCGGCATTCTACCGCGAAGCGGATACGAAGTTGGCTTCTATTGCCACCGCGCAACAGTTGCAGGGAAAAGAATTATCCTACAACAACATCATGGATGCCGATGCCGCTTGGCAAATGGTTTGTGAGTTTGACAGTCCTGCGGTGATTATCGTTAAGCATGCCAATCCCTGCGGCGCTGCGGTAAGTAAGGAGGGCATCAGTGCGGCATACATCAAAGCGCTTGCCACTGACCCCGTTTCCGCTTTTGGTGGTATTGTTGCCTTTAATCGTAGCGTGGAT
>JAIPED010000018.1 GCA_021737325.1 Deltaproteobacteria bacterium | reverse complement strand
TAGTATCACGGATGCATATCCGTAAACACTAACTCAATGGAGGCGACAAATTGGCAGGAGCAGGGATGACGCGTGTTTTTATTGTTGGAGCCGAGGGAAGACAGGCGGAAACCCTGACCTTTTTGCAGGCTGTTGGTGTTCTTCATGTAGAACCGTCTGTTGTTGCTACGGGTGAGATTGACGCCGAAAGTGTGGAGCTTGCTGAAAAGGCGAAGCGTTTAGGACAAGTAATCGATAATCTCTCCGCATTTCGCCGCAAAACTCCTCATGGGTTGCCCTCAAATAACGATGATATTCTCTCTTTGGCGGGGACCAGGCTACTCGAGCATCAAAATGCCTGCCAGAGGATTCAATTTTTAGAGAGGATGTTACTTGACCTGTCTCCGTGGGGTGATTTTTGCCCTGTCCATGTACAGGAGTTGGAAAAGGCTGGGGTGTATATAAAACGCTACCGCATGGATGCCAAGAACTGGGAACGCTTGGAAGAACAGGAAAGGGCACTTCTGCAGATTGTTGCTAAAAAGCAGTCCGTTCTCTTTTATGTCGTTTCTTTGGATGAACCTCTCGAAATTCCTTTTGCCACGGCACTTTCTTTGCCAGAAATGGGTATCAATGACGCCGTAAAAGAGCTGGACATGCTAAAGGAACAGCTAGAGGCACTTAATCTTGAGTTAGTTGTGCTTGCTGATCAAGTGGATGTCTTGAAAAACGAGTTGAGAGAAACTTTGAATCAACTATCATTCTTAGAAAAAGTCGCAACGCTACATAATGAGCCATTTCTTTTTGGGGTGCAAGGGTGGATACCTGAAGATGAGCTATCTTCGTTTAATGACAAAATCGCCAACAGCGATTTATCCGTCAAGGTGGTTACCAGAGAGCCTAACCCCCAGGAAGAACCCCCTGTTTTGCTCCGCAATAATTGGCTCATCCAACGAATTGCGCCATTGCTAAATCTTTACGGGCTACCGCGATATCGTCATCTAGACCCATCGTACTTCTTCGCGCCATTCATGATTTTGTTCTTTGGCATCTGTCTTAGCGATGCGGGTTATGGTGTGCTGGTTTATCTAATTTCTTATTTTGTTGGGAAAAAACTGCATGGAAAATCAAGCGACTTTCAGTTGGTTGTCAATCTTTGTAAAGCATTTGCCATAGCATCAATAGTTGTAGGGGTGCTAACTGGTTCCGTTTTTGGTTACAAATTTGAAGAGCGCAGTTGGATACTACTTGATATTGATGTCAAGGCTGGCAACCCCATGAGTCTTTTCTATCTTTCTCTTGGCTTGGGAACGCTTCATCTTACGATTTCTTATGTGATGGGAATCATTCAGGGCGGTTTTTTACACGAGAAGTTGCAAAAGTTGGGTGTTATCTTTGTTATTTGGGGAGGTGTTTCTCTAATTTCCCGCAATATTTGGTTTTCTCTACCTGGCTCGTTTTTCCATGGGTTTTTGTTTTATGCAGGAATTGCTTCCCTTGTTCTGGGACTCTCTTTGACGCTAGTCTTTGCTAGCAATAGCAGTAAATTTCTTGTCCGCTTAGGAACTGGACTGTGGAACATTTACGGATTGACCGGTCTAATAGGGGATTTGCTCTCATATGCCCGCCTGTTTGGTTTGGGAATAGCAACTTCGGCAATAGCCTCGGTTATGAACCAACTGGCTGGTATGGCTTTTAACGCAATGGGGCCAATTATGGGGGTACCGGTGGGAATTACAATTCTATTTGTTGGCCATCTTTTTAATCTCGCACTTTCTCTATTAGGGAGCACGGTACACTCTGCGCGTCTTCATTTTGTCGAAGCCTTTAAAAACTTTTTTGAAGGCGGAGGGATAGAATACAAACCGTTCAAGCATGAAAGGGGCTGATCATGAAAAATAAAATGTGTGGGGTTATTTTGGGGAAGATTGCGATTGTTTTGTTGGTGCTGATGTTGCCAAGCATGGCTTGGGCTGCAGAAGCGGTTGGTGATGGAACGGGGGTGTTGGTTGCCAAGATTTTTATGGGTCTTGGTGTTTCTCTCGGACTTGCAGGTTCCGCCATAGGTCTTTCGATCTCCTTTCAGGCTTTGTTGGGAGGCGGGTCTGAAAATTTTTATAAGAATATCGCCGTAGCCTTGATGCCTTCCTCACAGGGGATTTACTCGATTGTAGTTTTGTTTACCAACTTGGATTTGTTGAATTCCGATCCCTATACTGCGGCAGGGAAGGGCGCCGTTGCTGGATTAGCGATGTTTTTTAGCGCCTGGTATCAGGGTGCGGTCTGTGCATCAGGAATTCGTAGCATCTTAGAGGGGCGCAACACTCTTGCGAACGCCTTAGTCTCTGGAGCTATGCCTGAGACCTATGCTGTTTTTGCCTTGGTTATGACTTTTATCATGTAGCATAGCCGAACAAGAAGCCAACAATGAGGGAGTGCAATCGTGTTTTTTTGTTTGCGTTCCCTTCTTGTCTCATTGCCTACAATTTGTGACCACTCGTAACCACAGCTATCCTCCGATAAACAGCCTGGCGAGAATAGATCCAAGAATAAGCTTAATTGTTTCAGTGCGTTCCGCTTTTTTCATTCTTCTGAGTACTACGGGAATAACGATAGCAAGGCGCGTTGCGCAACGGTTTTAGCCTCAATATGGTTTGCATTTGACTTAAAGATGAAGAGACTGTAATAGTGCGAAAAATTTTTGTGAAGGAATAGAGATGTCTGCAATAAAGAGGGTTCTAGTCGCTAACCGTGGAGAAATTGCTCTGAGAATTCTCCGCACCATTAAGGAAATGTCTTTAGAGGCTGTTGCAGTCTATGAAAAGCCAGACAGCGAAGCGATTCATATACGGCTCGCAGACCAGGCAGTTTTCATCGGCGATGGCCCTAGAAAAGACTACTTGAGTGTTGAAAAAATCATTTGGGCGGCACGCAAATCAGGAGCTGACGCTATTCATCCTGGATACGGTTTTCTGGCGGAAAATCCCGATCTTGCCGCTGCTTGTGATGCTACGGGAATTATTTTTATTGGTCCTCGGCCGGATGTGATCAAGAACCTCGGAGATAAAGTTTTTGCCCGCCAAATAATGCAGAAAGCAGGGATACCGCTTGTTCCGGGTACGGGGAACCTACCTAAAGGAGAAAACGAAATTCCAGAAGCGGTTAGTTTTGGTAAAAAGTTCGGTTATCCTTTGATGATAAAGGCTTCTTGCGGTGGTGGGGGTAGGGGCATTCGCAAGGTAAACGATGAAGAAGCTTTAAAAAAGATGATACCGAAGGCCCGTTCCGAAACTCTTTCGGCATTTAACGACGATAGCATTTTTTTGGAGAAATGCGTCGAATCACCTAGACATATTGAGGTGCAAATTCTTGCAGATCATCATGGTCATGTAATACATCTTGGCACCCGCGATTGTTCTATTCAGCGCCGCCATCAGAAGCTGTTGGAAATTGCCCCAGCGAAGTTACCCGAAGATGTTTTGGAAAAGATCCATCAGTGTGCGGTCAAGGCGGCGCGAGAATCAGGCTACACAAATGCTGGAACCGTCGAATTCCTTGTGGATAGTAGGACTAACGAATTTTGGTTTATGGAGATGAATACCCGTCTTCAGGTGGAACACACCGTTACGGAGGAACTCACCGGAATTGATATTGTCCGCCGTCAAATCCTCATTGCCCAGGGAGAAAAGCTTGATATTGCCCAGTCGGATGTCGTTCTCACAGGTAAGGCCATACAGGTCAGGATTAACGCCGAAGACCCGAAGCAGGGGTTTATGCCGGAAGGTGGAAAAAGAATAGAGGTTTATCAATCTCCGGGCGGTCCTGGGGTGAGGCTTGATGGTTCTATCTATCAAGGTTTCCGCATACCCTCTGAGTACGATTCACTGCTGGTAAAAATGACTGTTCGTGCCTACGACTGGGAGCATGCTATCCAAAGGCTAAAACGATCCCTAAAAGGTTTTTTAATAGTAGGTCCGAAAACCACGATACCTTTTTATTTAGCGGTTTGTGATGATAAAGATTTTCGCCACGAAGATTTTAATACGAGCTATATAGATACTCACCAGCATCTCTTAAATTATGAAGAATCTGAAAGAGAGGTGGCCAAAATAGCCGAATTAATTGCTGAAATAAATGTTAAGCACCATAATCCTTACACAGTATAAGGATTATGTAAGTAAAGTTGAAGAGGTGAAAATGGGAATACAAAAAAAAATGCAACATTTTAGGATAACCCCAGAAGATCTTTGTTCCAAGGGTCCTCGTTTTGTCCTTGATAAGCTTCGTGATTCGGCTAAAGGCGGTGGTTACTACATAGCGAATACAGAACGGGATCTTTCGCAGTCCGATTTCAAGAATCGCATTATGCCCCATACGCAATTGATAGTCGCCGATGAGCGTAACGAATCTGGTTTTTTCTCCTTGGAAATAACCGGGGGAGCTTCTGTCCATGTTGACTTGTTGCGCAAACAGATCAATCCCATTGAAAAATTAGAGATTCTTAGAGAAAAGATGCCCGACCTCTTGTTCCAAACGCTATGCCGGGGGGTCAATCTTTTTGGCTATCGCCCTTATCCTGAGAATGTTGTTAGGCTCACAGTGCAGAATTTTGCCAGATATGTCCATGTGTGGCGTGTTTTTGATTTTCTTAATCATATCCCCAATATGATTCCCGTTTATGAAGAAGTGCAAAAAGCAGGATGTTTGTTGGAACCAGCTATATGTTTCTCTACAGGGGAAGAGCACACAGACGAGTTCTATGTCCGAAAAGTTGGGCAAATACTTGATGTTACAGGGAAAGATATTGTTCTCTGTATCAAAAATCATGGCGGATTAGGGTCCTCCCATAGGATAGGCCGGTTGGTGCGGACCATTCTTGAGAGGTACCCTGACCTGGTCATTCATTACCATGGGCATAATACCGATGGGGCAGACACCTTTAGAATCGTTGCTGCGGTGCAGAATGGTGCCATCATAGTGGATGCTTCCGATCATGCAATGACGGGGTTTTACGGACCTCCGCCCCTAATGTCGGTTGTTCATGAACTCGCAGATATTGGATATGAGGCAAGAGGTTTGGATATCAAGCCTATTGTTGAGGCCTCTAATAAGCTCCGTGCGGAAAGACCGTTTTATAAGGACTTTGAGTCGCAGTTTTTTGGTTTTGATCCTACCGTTCAGCTTCATAAGCTTCCAGGGGGAGCAACTGGCTCAAGTTTTGAGCAGGCGGTTAAAGGTGGTTTTCTCGATCGGATGCCAGAAATTTTACAAAAAGAGTTGCCACAAGTACAGATTGAATTAGGAAACTGGTGGAGTGTTACCCCTGGCTCTCAGATACTCTGGACAACGGCGTTGACAAATGTTCTGGAAGGGGAGCGCTATAAAAAAGCGAGCGACGACTTGAAGAATTTGTTGCTCGGAAGGTATGGTGAATTTCCTTTTCGGTTCCCCGACGATAATGTTTACCGGGCAGTGTTTGGCGATAAATGGAAACAGATTAGGGACAATGATTATGGACCACAAGTAATTGAGGATGTTTCCATAGAGGCGGAGAAAAAAGTGTTGGAAAAACGAATAGGACGAGATGCTACGGATGACGATTTGGTCTTGTACCTGCAACACCCCAACGATGCGGTTAACTTTTTTAAGTATGAGGCGAAGCATGGTAAAACTTGGGTGTTGCCTCCATCTGTTTGGCTCCGCAAGGGCGGTTTTAAGCTGGGAGAAAAGATAGAGTTTACCGATTATAAGGGTAAGAACCATACTATAGAAGTCGGGCCGCAAAGGAAAAATAAGAATGCTGATGTGGTAACATATTTGGTTGTTGACCATCATGTAGAACCATTCGTTACAGTTATGGAGGAGAACGCAGAATCGGTTAAAAAGGTTGCTATTTCCGCGAAGGAAATGGCCGATCTTGCACAGAAGGGAGATATTCGCGCTCATATAAAAGGAACGGTAAACGAAGTATCGGTAAAAGAAGGGGAGAAAGTGGGCAAGGGACAGGTTCTTATAGTTTTGGAAGCGATGAAAATGCTAAACAATGTAGTAAGTGAAATTGATGGACAAGTGTCTGAAATAATTATATCGGCTGGCGACAGTGTGGATGTCGGTGATAAACTAATGAGCATTAAGAAGGATTAGCTTTTATTACCCAAGGGGATGGCTATGCGGAAGAAGGGCGATTCTTGCACCTTAATCATTGTTACTAAGAGGGAGGCTCCTGCCAGGAGGATACATCTGCCGGGCAACATTTTGCTTGTATCCCTTACAATTTTTACTGTGCTCTTATTGGTCGCTACATACTTTATATACGACTATGTTAGTATCCGTCGGGATAAGGCGGAGCTGTATGCTTTAAGAACAATCACCAAGAATCAAGGAGAGCAATTCGAAACGCTTTCAAAACAAGTAGTTGTGCTCAATGAAAGAATGGACGAATTGAAGGTGCTTGATGAAAAAATTCGTTCTATTGCCAATTTGGATAAACAAGCGGGGAAGAAGCCCGTCATGAGTGTTGGTGGTCCAATAAATCCCAACAACAAACTTCGAGCCTTGCTTGAAGGTAATGATATGGCGGTAATTGAAGAAATAAACCAATCGCTGGAGAACCTTTCTAACAATGCGGAAGAACAAAAGCTTTCCTTCTCTCAGCTCATAGATTTTCTTACTAAACAAAAGTCTATCCTTGCCGCTACCCCTTCGATTTGGCCCGTTCGCGGTTGGGTAACATCTGAGTTCGGACCGCGCATTGGGCCTTTCAGTGGGAAAAAGGAATTTCATAATGGAATTGATATTGCCACTGCCGCTGGCACCCCGGTGAGAGTTTCTGCGGTCGGTATCGTTGCCGGTGCCAGCTACCAACCGTATCTCGGAAATACGGTGCTCATTGAGCATGGCTACGGAATGAAGACGGTATATGCCCACCTGCAGAGCATATCGGTTAAGGTTGGTAAACAGGTAAAGCAGGGCGATATTGTAGGAAAGATTGGTAGTACTGGAAGAAGTACTGGTCCTCATCTGCACTACACGGTACTCATTGATGGTGTCCCTGTTAACCCTCGTAAATATCTGCGTCGCTAACTGATTATTTTGAATCTTTTTTCCGCGCAAATGTTGCACCAACAAGTTGCACATCGTTGGTGCTTTTTTTCGTGTACATCTTTTTAGGGAGAGAAAAATGATATTGGCGCTGTTAAAAAAAATCCTCGGCTCTAGCAATGATAGAGAAATTCGGAGAATAGCGCCCCTAGTACAGCATATCAATTCTCTAGAAGAGAGATTTAAAAGTCTTTCCGCTGCAGAACTCCGTTCTCAAACTGCCGTTTTTAAATCTCGTCTTTCTTTAGGAGAGACACTTGACGACATTCTTCCCGAAGCTTTTGCTACCGTAAGAGAAGTATCTGTAAGAACAATAGGCCTGCGACCATTTGATGCGCAGATAATTGGTGCCATTGTACTGCATGAAGGAAAAATCGCTGAAATGAAAACGGGCGAAGGCAAAACACTCTGCGCCACGATGCCCCTTTATCTGAATGCCCTGGAGGGTCAGGGATCACATTTGGTTACGGTCAACGATTATCTTGCGCAACGAGATGCTAAATGGATGCGACCAATATACGAGTTTTTAGGTATGTCTGTCGGAGTGATTGTTCATAATCTTAGTGATAACGAAAGGCAGCGTGCGTATAACTGCGATATCACCTATGGCACAAACAACGAATTCGGCTTTGATTATCTTCGCGATAACATGAAGTTTAGTATTGGCGATTATAGTCAACGAGGATTCCATTATGCAATAGTTGATGAAGTGGACAGCATCCTGATTGATGAGGCGAGAACTCCTCTGATAATTTCTGGTGCTTACGAAGAAGCGATAGATAAGTATTATCGTATAAACAAAATAGTGCCCTATTTGGTAGCGGAAACGGATTATATTATTGATGAGAAAAGCCGAACGGTTTCTTTAACGGAAGAGGGAATTGTAAAGATAGAACGAATCTTGAAAATTTCTAACCTCTATGATCCTAAAAATATCGACATGATTCATCATATCAATCAGGCACTTAGAGCTAATACTCTCTTTAAGCGGGATGTTGATTATGTTGTCCAGGATTCCGAAGTAATCATTGTTGATGAGTTTACCGGGAGAGTTATGCCTGGTCGTCGCTATGGAGATGGTCTGCATCAGGCCCTAGAGGCAAAAGAAGGGGTTAAGGTAGCCAAAGAAAATCAGACATTAGCTTCCATAACCTTTCAGAACTTTTTCAGAATGTATAAAAAAATCGCCGGAATGACGGGCACTGCAGACACAGAAGCGGAAGAATTTAAGAAAATCTATAATCTTGAGGTTATCGTCATTCCCACCAACATGCCCATGATCCGAAACGACTATCCCGATCTGATATACCGCACTCAAAAGGAAAAGTACAACGCAGTAATTGAAGAGATAAAGGAATTGAACAAGGCAGGAAGGCCGGTACTGGTGGGGACGATATCAATAGAAAAATCGGAGCTCATTAGTCGAATGTTGCTTAAGAACGGGATAAAGCATCATGTACTTAACGCCAAGCATCATGAAAGGGAAGCAGAGATTATTTCCCTTACCGGACAGAAGGGGGCTGTTACAATATCAACAAACATGGCGGGAAGAGGAACAGACATCAAACTTGGTGATGGCGTTGCGGAAATCGGAGGACTCCATGTGTTGGGAACGGAGCGGCATGAATCTCGGCGCATTGATAATCAATTGCGCGGACGCTCTGGGAGACAGGGAGACAAGGGTTCTTCCAGGTTTTACCTTAGCTTGGAAGATGATTTGATGAGAATATTTGGAGCGGATAAGCTAACAGGGCTAATGGAAAAAATAGGGTTAGAAGAGGGGCAACCGATAGAGCACAATCTTATCAGCAGATCCATTGCCAACGCTCAGCGGCGCGTTGAAGGGCAAAATTTTGATATTCGTAAACATTTGCTTGAATATGACAATGTTATGAATCAACAACGAAAAGTTATCTATGACCAGAGACGCAAAATACTCACAGGTGAGAATCTGCTAGAAGACATTGAAGAGATGTTGCTTGATGTTGGCGAGGCAATTGTGTCGGAATATTCTCTTAGTGATGCAAAAAATGCCGAGGTTGATACCAAGAGCCTTTTGGACAGACTAAACAATACTTTCTTGTTCCAAGTTGCCAGTGATGAACTACAAGGAAAAACAGTTAGTGAGCTACAGGAATTATTTAGTCAAAAATTTTGGAAGATGTTTGCCGCAAAGGAGGAGACGCTTGGCGTCGAGATGACGCAGCAGTTACTGCGTGTTATCATGCTCACCGCGGTGGATAGCTTTTGGAAGGAACATCTTCTTAACATGGATCATTTGCGCGAGGGTGTGGGTTTGCGTGGTTATGGGCAAAAAGACCCCGTCCGGGAATACCAAAAAGAGGGCTATTCGCTATTCATTGATATGATCTCTGGAATCAAGGAAGACATAATATGTAAACTCGCCGCCGTGAGGATAAGTACCGAAGCCGAGTTGGATCCCGCTATAGAACCAAAAGGAAGGATGGTGTTAAGCCATAGGGAGCAGCCCCATCAAGGCTCAAAACCCGATATGGCGGAAAAGGCTAAAGTTGGAAGAAACGATCCCTGTCCTTGTGGATCAGGCAAAAAGTATAAGAAGTGTTGTGGAAATTAGATAATAGTGCCTATGAGGAGCCTGTTTTTTCTTCACAATGACATAAAGCTCATAGGTTTTAAAACAGGAAGGTAAGAAAAATAAAGGAAAGGATCGAGAGGAAGCAATGAACATTTTGATTTTTGGTCCCAACGGTAGTGGTAAGGGTACGCAAGGGGCAGTTGTGCAAAAAAGGTTTGGAATGCCGCATATTGAAACAGGGGTTATTTTTCGCGAGAACATCAAGAATGGCACCGAGCTCGGGAAGCAGGCGAAGGAGTTTATTGACAAGGGAGAATTGGTCCCTGACAAAATTACCATTCCGATGATACTATCACGCATTAAGGCGCCTGATTGCCAAAATGGCTGGTTGTTGGATGGATTTCCACGAAATCTTGCTCAAGCAGAAGCTCTTTGGATAGCTTTGCAAAAAGAGAACATAAAACTGGATTATGTCATTGAAATCGTCCTGGATAGGGAGATAGCCAAAAAGCGGATAATGGGCAGAAGGCTATGCGCTACTGATAACAACCATCCAAACAACATTTACATTGATGCCATTAAGCCTGCAGATAAGAATGGAAAAAATGTTTGTAGAGTTTGTGGATGTGAGCAGCTTGCCACCCGTGCGGACGATCAGGATGAGGCCGCAATTGATAAGCGTCACAACATTTATTACGACACAAATACGGGAACGCTTGCAGCGGTTAATTTTTTCAGAAAACTTGTAAAGGTGCTTGATGTTGACGGGACGCCTGGTGTCAAAGAGGTATCCGAAGCCCTAGAGAAAAAACTTATCTAACGGATGCCGTTTATTTGTTTGTATGAGGGGAAGCGCTTATAAAATAAGCGCTTCCCCTCTTTATTCAGGGGTTTGTCTGCTAATGGTTTTGAGCCTTTGCAAAGATTCCCTCATTTCTGTGCTGGCACAGGGAAGCAGGGTATTGTTTTGGAAAAGAGGTTCCTTCGCTAGGTCGTATTCAGAGTGGGAGAGTGCTTCCTTCCATAGCCTTGTATGAGGAATGGGAGAAAACTCCGCGAGGATTGCTTTTGCCCTATTTTTCTGAACAAAAGCAATAGTTTCTTCCACTTCTTTCACCCCCTGTTCGGGAAGTCCGCAAAGAATATATACTCCAATATCCTCCTGCGTGTAGCCTGCCTCATGTAGCATTTTCATGGCCGTAACAAATTGTTCGTTGACTACTTTGCCTCCGCTTTCTTTTTGTCGCTGCGGATTTGATGTTTCTAATCCGAATCTAATAGTCTTGAATCCCGCGGCAAAAAGCATTTCAGCAACATCGGAATTAATTTCTGATAGGTGTAAACCGTTGGGAGAATGAAAATTGATTGCCATTTTTCTTTGGAGAACCATCTTGGCAAACGGGAGAAAAAAACCTTTGCTGTCATAAAGTAGGGCATCATCATAAAAAACAAAATTTCTAGTCCCGAATTTTTCAAGATAAAATTCAATCTCATCAAGCACTTTTGTGGGTGTTCTTCTGAAAAATTGAGAATTTAGGATCTGAGATGCGCAGTACGAGCAACGAAAAGGACAGCCTCTACCTGCCAAAATTGGTACATAGTCCGTTCGCGAAGCAAGTTCGAATGCCGGATAAGGAAGATTATCTGGTTCCTCTTTATTGGGCAGATATTTAACTGGGCATTCCAAAATGTTTTCTTGAATATAGCGAAAAGAGTCCTCCACCGCCCCAGCGACAACGATATCCGCTCCAGAATTTTGCGAATGCTCGTAACAAAGGGTTGCATAGATACCTCCTAAAACAATAGTGCTTTGGGGAAAGAAGTTTTTTAAAACCTTGATGGCATCCCAAACCCCTGGGTACCAATAGGTCATCATGGATGTTATAAAAATAAAATCAGGCTCTTCTATGCATTGGAGCTTTTTTTCCAGCAAGCATAACGGCAATCCATAGCGCTTGTATTTTTTAGGAACACCTTCGAGGCACTTTGGTTTTGCAATTTCTTCCGCATAGAATTTACCTTCGCCAAACATTTTTGTTTTAGGAAAGGCTTTTGCGGAATTGGCGTTTGAGCTATCCATCTCAAGGCAATCGATCAGTGAAACTTTGTGCCCATTTTTTCGCAGATATGTTGCCAGATAATACAAACCGAGGGGTTTAATCCAGAGGTTATAGGCGGAAAAGTCATATATCCAAGGGTTTAGTAGCAAAATATTCCTATACATACTCAACTTTGCACCATTCTTTATCGGTATTATTGAGGACAATAATGCCAATGCCAAGTAAAGCAAAGAAAAAACTTGAAGGCTGTTTCTTTTTACTGTTAACCACCCGGGGCAGAGAGAAGAAGCAAGATCTGGTTGTCATTTATCGCACAAGGAAAGGTCTCTTCTGTTGAAAGCCGTGGTTCAAAGAGTTTCTTCCGCCAGTGTTCTTGTTCGGGATCGAATGATTGCGAGTATTGGAAAGGGTCTCTTGGTTTTTTTAGGAATTGAGAAGCGAGATGCTAACCGTAGTGCCATTTTCCTGGCTGAGAAAATATCCAATTTAAGAATTTTTGAAGATTCCTCGGGCAAGATGAACCTCTCCCTAATTGATATCGGCGGTGATTTGATGGTTGTTTCGCAGTTTACACTGCTTGCCGATTGTAAAAAGGGTAATAGGCCCGCATTTACCAATGCTGAACATCCAGAAAGAGCAAAGATCGTTTATGAATTCTTCATAGAGCAAGCGAAGAAGAGGATAGCCATAGTCCAGCAGGGTGTTTTTCAGGAAACGATGAAGGTGAACATTGTTAATGATGGGCCTGTAACAATAGTATTGGATGATAGAAGAAGCGATGAGACAGAAATTGGATAACATTCCCAACTACGGCATTCTGATTGATAAGGAGGGAAACTGGTTTTACAACGGTGCGGAGATGTTTCGTAAAGAGATTCTCGAACTCTTTTATGCCCATCTAACCCGTGATGATGCGGGGCGCTACATAATACGAATCAATAACGATAGCTCTCTCATCGAGGTTGAGGATTGCGCCTTTGTCGTTAAGGCTTTTTATTTGGATAAAATTGACGGCCTAGATTCTTCCTATGTTTTACTTTCAGATGGATCGCAGGAGGAGTTCGTACCAGAGAGCTTAAAATTTTCAGAGGATAATGTCCCTTATTGCAAGGTGAAAAATGGGACTTTTGACGCTCGTTTTTCCCGTTCTGCCTATTACCAGCTCGCAGCGGCGATAGCATACGATGAAGATAAGCAATGTTACTACCTTAGAGTGAATGATCGAATTATTCATATAAAATAAAATTTTGTAGTTATTGGGAGGATTTGCAGTGGAGAAGATAAAATATGGGTTTACCTTTGATGATTTACTTTTGATCCCTCAAGATTCCGCTATTTTGCCCCGAGATGTTGATACTAGCACGATTCTAACCGCGAAGATTAAGCTCAATATTCCTATTGTTAGCGCGGCAATGGACACCGTAACAGAATCCGCTACGGCCATCTGTATCGCTCAGGAGGGAGGGATCGGTATCATTCACCGCAATATGCCGTTAGATCGTCAGGCATTGGAAGTAGAAAAGGTGAAAAAATCGGAAAGTGGCATGGTGGTAGATCCGATAACCATGGAACCAGAACAGACCGTTCGCGAGGCTCTAGAAGTAATGTCCAAGTTCCGCATATCAGGAGTTCCGATAACAAAGGGGGGGAAGCTTGTTGGTATTCTCACCAATCGGGATCTGCGTTTTGAGACCAACCTTGACCAACACATAGGCGATGTTATGACTAAAGAAAAACTGATAACGGTTACCAGTAACATTTCTTTAGAAGAATCAAAAAGTCTCCTCCATAAGCATAGAATAGAAAAACTTCTTGTCGTTGATGATAACTACTACATCAAGGGACTGATAACGATTAAAGATATTGAAAAAATTAGAAAATATCCCAATGCTTGCAAGGATTCATTGGGACGCTTGAGGGTTGGTGCCGCTGTTGGGATAACCGACTTTATGGAGAGAGCCGATGTCTTGATTAAGGCCGGGGTTGATGTATTGTGCATTGACACCTCCCACGGTCATTCGGCTAATGTAGTAATGGCGGTTAGGGAATTGCGACACACATTTCCCGAGGTGGATTTAATTGCCGGCAATGTCGCCACTGCTGAAGGAACAGAAGCTCTTATAAAGGCGGGAGTAAGTGCCGTTAAGATTGGTGTTGGCCCTGGTTCAATCTGCACAACAAGAATAGTTGCCGGAGTTGGTGTTCCTCAGATTACAGCGATAACGGATGCCTATTCCGTGGCAAAAAAGCATAATATACCGTTAATAGCGGATGGTGGGGTAAAATTTTCGGGTGATATTGTCAAAGCCCTGGCCGCAGGGGCAGCCTCGGTAATGATAGGTGGCCTATTTGCAGGCACAGAAGAAAGCCCAGGAGAAACGATCCTATATCAGGGTCGTAGTTATAAGGTTTATCGGGGAATGGGATCAATAGAAGCAATGAAGCAAGGATCTAAAGACAGGTATCACCAAGAGGACATCGAATCATCCATGAAGCTTGTTCCAGAAGGAATAGAGGGTAGGGTGCCTTTTAGAGGGTCACTTTCGGAGAGTATTTATCAGTTAATTGGTGGCTTGCGTGCGGGCATGGGTTATCTCGGGTCTAAAAATATCGAGGAGTTGCAGGAAAAAGCACGATTTATAAGAATAACCTCGGCAGGATTAAGAGAAAGCCATGTGCATGATGTAATAATAACCAAAGAAGCTCCTAATTACAGGATGGATTAGTCTCAAACCATATATTATCAATAGCATTTCATACCTCTGAACAATGAAAGACTACAATGCCTAATAGTTTTGTTCACCTCCATCTACACACCGAATTTAGCCTGCTTGATGGATGCATCCGCATTCCCGATCTGATCAAAAAAGCGAAGGATTGGAAGATGCCAGCCGTCGCAATCACTGATCATGGAAACATGTTCGGAGCCTTGGAGTTTTATAAAAAGGCGAAGGATGCCGGGATAAAACCCATAATTGGTTGTGAGCTTTATCTGGCACCTGGAAGCAGATTGGACAAGGAAGAAAAAATCTTCCCTTCCCATCTTACCGTTCTTGCCCGCAACGAAGAAGGCTATAAAAATCTCATGGCTCTATCATCCCTTGCTTATTTGGAAGGGCATCACTACCGTCCTCGCGTTGATATGGCGCTTCTCGAAAAGCATGCTGGAGGTTTAATCTGTCTGAGTGGGTGCTTAAAGGGAATCATTCCTAGCTACATCGCCACGGGTAACCACGAAAAAGCTCTAAAAAAAATTGAAGAATTCAAAGGGATATTCGGCGAACAAAACTTCTTTTTAGAGATTATGGAGAATAACTCCAAAGAACAAAAACTGGTGAACGCAGGCTTAATCGCAATTGCGCAACAAACTGGATTAGGCTTAGTGGCGACCAACGATTGTCATTATCTTGAACCAGCCGATAGGGAAGCGCAAGATGTGATGATGTGTATTCAAACAGGTAAAACCATCCAAGACGATGACCGCATGAAATTCACGGTGGAAACATTGCACTTCCGTTCTCCCGATGAGATGCATGAGCTTTTTAGCTATTGCCCACAAGCAATTGAAAATACTCTGTTAATTGCAGAGCGATGCAATTTGGAAATACCTTTGGGGAATTCTTGCTTACCCCATTTCAAAGCTGATATGTCGGAAAATGAAGCGAACTCGCTGTTGAAAGAAATGGTCAACCAGGGGTTTCAGCGCAAAAAAGAGACACTGATGGGCAGCAATCCCTCTGCCTCTCTTAGCGTGTATGAAAAACGCTTGGAAGATGAAACGGAGATTATAAAGAGCATAGGCTTTGCGGGTTATTTTTTGATTGTTGCCGACTTTGTAAACTATGCGCATCAAAACGGTATTCCTGTAGGGCCAGGTAGGGGTTCCGCGGCTGGTGCCTTGGTTGCTTACTGCTTGGGCATTACCGCTATAGATCCAATAAAGTACAATTTGTTATTTGAGAGGTTTCTTAACCCAGCGCGTAAGACAATGCCGGATATTGACATAGATTTTTGTCCCGAACGCAGGGAGGAAATTATTGCCTATGTTACCAATAAATATGGGAAGGAACATGTTGCTCAAATAATAACATTCGGAACTCTGGGAGCCCGTGCGGCGATTCGTGATGTTGGTAGGGTTTTAGGGATGCCCTACAGCGATGTTGATGCGATTGCTAAACTAATGCCGCAAAGGCTAAAAATAACCATAGGTGAAGCTATAAAAGAAGAGCCACGATTGCGGGAAATGGCTAAAAAAGAGGCCAATGTCGAACGCTTGCTGAGGATCGCTCAGGCCGTTGAGGGTCTTTCTCGCCACTCTTCGATACACGCTGCAGGCGTTGTCATTTCCGATTTACCGCTTATGGAAAGGGTGCCGCTCTACAAGAATCCCAAGGATAACTCTGTTGCGACACAATATCCCATGCTTGATATAGAATCGGTGGGCTTGCTAAAGTTTGATTTTTTAGGATTAAAGACCCTTACCCTGATAAAAGACACCGTTGCGCTGATATCTATCAATAACGATATACCGATAAATATTGATATGTTGCCATTGAATGATAAGAGAACTTTTGAGCTTTTACAAAGCGGCGATACAGAAGGAATCTTTCAACTGGAAAGTGAGGGAATGCGCAAACTCTTCATTGACGCGAAGCCAGACAGATTTGAAGATATAATTGCTCTAATCGCTCTGTATCGTCCCGGCCCCATGGATATGATTCCCGATTTCCTCAAGAGAAAACAGGGAATACAGAAAATAGAGTACATTGTCCCCGAACTGGAAGAGATTCTTCAGGAGACTTATGGGGTTATGCTTTATCAGGAACAAGTCATGCAAATCGCTAGCACGATTGGTGGCTTTTCTTTGACAGAAGCAGACAATCTTAGAAGACTGATGAGCAAGAAGGACACTGAAAAAATGAATAAACAGCGTCCCATGTTCATTAAGGGGGCAATCGCCAAGGGTATTCCCGAAGCTAAAGCAACTAACATCTGGGAACAGATGCAGAAATTCGCTGAATATGGCTTTAATAAATCTCATAGTGCTGCCTACGCCATGATTTCCTTTCAGACGGCATATTTGAAAACCCATCATCCTTTGGAGTTTGCTGCATCACTTTTAAGCTCGGAAAAGAATAACAGAGACAAGATAGTAAAATACATAAATTACTACCGTTCCAAGGGGACTAATATCCTCCCTCCAGATGTCAATGAATCACAAACAAATTTTAGCGTTAGCGGTGGCAATATTCGCTTTGGGCTATCCGCTGTAAAAAATGTTGGCGGCGGGGTAGTGGAGGTTATTATTAAAACCCGCGAAAAATCGGGAAAGTTTGCTGATTTCTTTGATTTTGCTAATCGTGTTGATGGCAAAAAGATAAATAAAAAAGTTATAGAAAGTTTAATAAAAGCGGGGGCTTTCGACTCGCTGGAACCAAATCGCTCTTGCCTCTTTGCCAACAGTGGAGTAATTTTTGATTACCTCCAGAAAGACGCCGGGAATCAGTTTCAGGCGGGCCTTTTTGAAGAAGAAAAACAAGGAAATAAGCGTAACTATTCTTTTTTATTAAATGATAATGCTAATGATAAATGGGAAGCAAAAGAAAAGCTTGCCTATGAAAAGGATGTCATAGGCTTTTATGTTTCAGGACATCCGCTGGATAGTTTTTTTGAAACCCTGACTATCATAGCCAATACGAACATAGGCGGTTTAGAAGGAAGGGAGGATGGTGATAGAGTAATTATAGGGTGTGTCGCGAATAGTGTGAAAAAAATAAAAGCAAAAAATGGATCGGAGATGGCTTATTTAACCGTCGAAGATGTAAGCGGATTTACCGAGGTAATTCTCTTCCATGATGTATTTTCAAAGGTACGCGATCTTCTTGATGCTACCGAACCCTTGCTCCTTGTTAAAGGCATTCTTGAAATAATTGAAGAAGACGATGGGAGACGCAGGACAAAAATAGTCGCTACCGATGTGCAACCCCTAATAGAGGAAAAGAACAACTACAGAACAATGAATATACATGTAAAATCAGATATATCTGAACATACAATGGATAAAATTCTAGAGATTTTAGAGACCGCAGGGAAGGGGGGAAAAAAAGGAATTACCATAGTTGTTGCGGGTTACAAGACGGAAACGAGAGTTAATCTGGGTAATACCTTTACGATAACCGCTGATCTTAAAAATTTTCTTGTCGCCCTTGTTGGCGAAGCAAATGTTACATTTTCCTAACAAATGAGCTATCGGCAAAAGACATACAGAGGTCTCGTCGCTGAGGACAATTACAACCTGCTTTCCTTTAACATCGTTGCCGGCCAGAGTGATCTTTTCATCAGAGCAGATAGAGATATAGCATCTCAAGCAACTGAATCGCTTCTAAAATATCGAAGTCAGATACAAGCAACTATAGATAAATACCCGACATTTCTCACTTCGTTTTCCCCCATCGAAATCAAAGATAATTTTTCAGCGGTTGTGGATGCAATGCTCCGTAGCGCCAGAATAGCCGGTGTGGGGCCAATGGCTGGAATTGCGGGAGCCATCGCCGAGTTTGTGGGCAGGGATCTTCTTCAACATTCCGAAAATATCATTATTGAAAATGGCGGTGATATTTTTATGAAAATAAAAAGCGGCTCGGTCAAGGTTGGCATATTTGCCGGGGAATCTCCTTTGAGTAATAAAATCAGTTTAATAATAGAAGCGGCAAAAACACCGCTGGGAGTTTGTACTTCTTCTGGAACGGTGGGAGAATCTTTTAGCCACGGAAAAGCTGACGCTGTGTGCATCGTTGCTGAAAGCAGCACAACCGCAGATTGTTTGGCAACGGCCGTTGGTAACGCCGTTACTTCCAAAAATGACATCGAACGAGGACTTTCCTTGGCAAAAAAAAGCAAAGCAAGCATGGGATGCCTCATCATCGTTGGAGACAGAATGGGATGCTGGGGCGACATTCACTTAGACTACTAATTTTTACAATTCCCCCTTCTTGTTTACATAACAATCCTAATGGTTGAAACATCCGGTAGGAAGGGGGTGGCAGATCATTTTTTTTTCGCTTTACTTCTCGCCTCTGCTGTAAGGTGCTGTTTCCGTAGCCGTATGTTCTTGGGGGTTATTTCAAGGTATTCATCATCTCCAATTATCTCGAGGGCATTTTCGAGCGTTAGTAACACGGGTTTCACTAGCTGAATGGCGGCATCAGTTCCCGAAGCGCGCATATTGGTGAGTTGCTTTCCTTTTATGGGATTAACCACCATATCCTGCCCCTTTGAAACATTTCCGATAATCTGTCCTTCATAAACTAAGGTATTGGGTTCAATAAACAACGCTCCTCTTTCTTGAAGATTAAAAAGGGCATAGGCGGCAACCTTTCCCGTTTCCGCAGAAATCATTGAGCCAAGGGTGTGTTTTGATATTTCGCCCGCGTATGGCATAAACCCCACAAACTCGTTGCATAAAATTCCATCCCCACGGGTATCGACAATAAACTCACTTCTATACCCAAGCAATCCTCTTGTCGGTATATCATAAATTAACCGCTGATAGGCATGTTCCGTGCGCATTTCCAGCAGGCGACCTTTTCTTCTCGATACCTTTTCAATCACGATCCCCACATAGTCAGCGGGTGTATCAATCGTAATCTTTTCAAAAGGTTCATATACAGTGTCTTCTATTTTTTTTGTTATTGCTTGGGGTTGAGAAACTTGTAGTTCAAATCCTTCACGACGCATATTCTCCAAGAGTATTGCGATATGCAATTCACCACGGCCATAAACCTTGTAATAATCCATCGGCGCAAAGTCGACTTTTAACCCAACATTAACCTTCAATTCTTTTTCTAAGCGTTCTCTGATTTGGCGGATGGTAACAAACTTTCCCTCCTTACCAGCCATTGGTGAGGTATTGGGCAAAAAGTTTAACGATATCGTTGGCTCGTCTATTCTTATTTCTGGCAAAAGATCCTGTTCTTCTTGCTCACAGAGAGTATCGCCGATGTATATTTCGGACAAACCGGCAATCATCACAATATCCCCAGCGACGACTTGCTCAACTTCCTTGCGCTTCATCCCCTCAAAAGTGAAAAGTTTGCTGATGGTGCTGGGAATAATTTCTCCTGTGTGCTTTTTTAAAAAAACCTTTTTACCGGTTTCTGCGACACCTTGATGAACCCGCCCAATCCCCAACAATCCAATGTAACTATCATAGGCCAGGTTAAAGGGTTGAAAAGCAAAGGAAGCATTGGTTTTGGTATTTGCCGGGGCAACTTTTTCGATGATGGTATCAAGTAGCGGTGCGAGGTTATCTCCCTTATCTTCTATCGAGAGCTTCGCAATGCCTTGTTTGGCAATCGTAAAAACAGTCGCAAAATCCAATTGTTCTTCATTTGCCCCTAGATCAATGAACAGCTCTAAAACCTTTTCTTGAGCCCAGTAAGGTCGTGCCGCTTGTTTATCTATTTTGTTAATAACCACTATTGGTTGCAATCCTAACTCTAGAGATTTCCTTAGAACAAATTTTGTCTGAGGCATGGGACCCTCTTGTGCATCAACCACTAAAAGTACCGCATCAATCGATCTAAGCACGCGTTCCACTTCAGAGCCAAAGTCGGCATGTCCAGGGGTATCAACAATATTGATTTTAGTCCCTTTATAGAAAAGCGAAGTATTCTTGGAGTATATCGTAATACCCCGTTCTTTTTCGAGCGCATTTGAATCCATGCTGGCGTTATCGTCATCCACCATTCCCGTTTCTCGTAAAAGAGCATCCGTTAGTTTTGTTTTGCCGTGATCAACATGGGCAATAATGGCGATGTTACGAATATCCATTATCCGTTCCTCTTCTTTAATTTTTTATTTTAAACTAGCTATTTACAGGAAGTATTTTTAGATACCTAATCTGGAGAGCTCTTTAAATAATATTTCTTGTTCGGGAGTGATTTTAGGGGGGATCAAAACCGCTATTTTTACAAATTGATCACCACGGGCACCTTCCGCCATCTTGGGAACACCTAATCCTTTCAGCCTTATCTTAATCCCATTCTGCGTGCCTGGGGCAATTTTTATCCGCTTAAGGGAACCATCAATGGTGGGAACCTCCAAAGTTGTTCCCAGCACCGCCTCGGTGATGCTAATGCTTTTTCCGATGTAGATATCATCACCCTCACGAGAGAAAATGTTATGGGGTAATACATTGATATGTAAATAAATATCTCCCTCTATTGAAGATTTCGCCACAACACGCAATTTTTTACCTGTAGATATGCCCGCGGGTATCTTCACCGTTACCTCGCGTTTTTTTCCCCTGGTATCGGTTACAATTATGGTTTTTTGTGCTCCTAAGACCGCTTCTTCAAGGGTGATGGACAAATTGTAGTTCAAGTCGTTGGCAAAGTCGGAAAGGTCATCCCCAAAGGGTGAGTGCATTCTCGACCCTTGACGCGTTGCTCTTTGTCCCCCTACCCTGTTAAAATGTGCCCCGCCAGAACCGAAAGAAAATGAACAAGCTCCCCCCCCGATTCCTAGATCTTTAAGAATATCTGAAAGATCGAACCCCTGAAAGATCTCATCCTGAGAGAAGCGTTGACGAAAATCTTCCGAACCGTAGGTATCATACTGCTTTTTCTTATCCGCGTCGCTCAGGACGGCGTAAGCCTCGCTGATCTGCTTAAATTTATCCTCAGTAGCTTTATCGTTGGGATTTTTATCGGGATGATACTTTAGTGCTAACTTCCGATACGCTTTCTTTATCTCTTCGGCAGTTGAGCTTTTACTAACCCCTAATACGGAGTAATAATCGACCGTCGCCATACAATAACCTCCTAGGCTGATTTGCCCAGTTCAAATGCTCTTAGATTAAGATCAAGCAATTTTTCCGGGAATGATTTTGTCAGCACCTTTTTCCAAATGCTACCAGATATTAGTGGTAGGTGATTGGCAAGAGATCCTAATAAAACGGTATTAGCGCAACGAATATTTCCCGCCTCAACGGCTATTTCGCTTGCTGAAACATACTTCACATTTTTTGAAACATTACCTACGAAATATTCAATATTTTTTGGATATTCCATGGATCCTAAATTACAAGCAGGTGGGTTTATGGATTCATTGTTGATGATAATTTTCCCGTCAGGCATGAGATTATCGAGATAGCGAAGCGTTTCTAACTTCTCAAAAGAAAGCAGTATGCCCGCAGTTCCCTTCGCTGCTGTGGGCGAGTAAACGCTCTTGCCAAAACGGACAAAACTACTAACGCTACCTCCCCTTTGCGCCATCCCATGTACTTCGCTCTTCTTGACATCATAGCCCGCAAACATCAAGGCCTCTGCCAAAATATCACTTGCCTTCAATATCCCCTGTCCACCAACTCCTACTAATAATATACTAACAACATCAGCCATTTTAGCACCTCTATCTTTAAAAACTATCAGTCTATTATCGCATCAAATTTGCAGATTTGTTGGCAAATACTACAGCCGTTGCACAAACTTGTATCAATAACGACAAAGCCATCCTGTTTGGGAGCATTGCGCTGTATAGCGGCGGCATTAATAGCGGAGAAGCTTTGCCAGGAAATTGCTGGACAGCCAATCGGGAGACAAACCTTGCAACCAGTGCATTTGGTTAAATCAATTCTCAAGGACGGTTTGGCGGTTTCTCCCGCCCTCTTAAAGAGAACGCATGCTCTTTGTGAAACTATCAAAGAAACGCCTTCCCTTGAGAGCTCTTCTTTTATCGTTTTCGTTGTCTTGGCAAGATCGTAGGGGTCGGCTACGCGAACGGAATCCACACCTAATGATTCGGCGAGCTTAATGAAATCAACCGCCTTTGTTTTTTCCCGTTGCAGAGTAAAACCTGTTGCGGGATGCTCCTGCATTCCCGTCATCGCTGTGGTCCGATTATCACATATTATCACTAAAGCGTTGCTCTTGTTGTAAACCATGTTGAGCAATGGTGTTATGCCCGAATGCAAAAATGTTGAATCCCCGAGCACGGCGACCACCTTTCCCTTGCCTTCATCGCCAAGCGCCTTACTCATTCCGTGCGCCATTCCAATGCTTGCTCCCATACAGACACAGTTATGCAAACCCTCCAAAGGCTTCAAAAATGATAAAGTATAGCATCCGATATCCCCGTTTACAAAAACCTTTCCGCATTTTTTTAGCGAATAGAACAAACCGCGGTGGGGGCAACCAGGGCACATGTTGGGCGGTCTAGGAGGAATCTCGGGAAGCTCTATTTGTTGTTTCTTTTGCTCATTACCTTGGATGGAATCTTTAATGATTCCGGGATCAAATTCTTTTGTGAAGGGAAAAATTTCTTTACCACTGACATTCTTAATCCCCATTGCTTTGATCTGCTCTTCAAGAAATGGATCCATTTCCTCAACAACATAGATCTTTTTAACTTTTTGTGAAAATTCACGGATCAGATTTTCCGGCAAGGGGTAAACCATCCCTAATTTTAGGTACGAATAGTTAGGAAAGCTGTCCTTCGCATATTCATAGGCAACACCGGCGGAGATGATTCCCACCCGCGTATCATTAATTTCCATAGTGTTTTCAGGGAATTTTTCGGCAAAAGCTTTTAAAGCATTTAAGCGTTTTTCCACTTCCAAGCGGCGTTTACGAGCATTAACCGGCACCATTACATATTTTTCCGTATCAATCTTAATAGCGGGTTTAGATATTTCGGTTACTCGGTTTCCCTTACTAACAGGAGCTTTGGAGTGCGATAGACGGGTCGTACTTCGAAGAAAAACGGGAGTATCAAACTTCCTACTAATGTTAAGCGCTATCTTGACAAAATCTTTTGCCTCTTGCGGGTTTGCCGGTTCCAGCATGGGTATCTTGGCAAATTTGGCATAGTTGCGGTTATCTTGTTCGTTTTGTGAGCTGTGCATGGAGGGATCGTCGGCGGTAATAATAACCAATCCCCCTTCAATGCCCGTATAGGCAACAGTGAAAAGGGGGTCTGCCGCAACATTGACACCAACATGCTTCATCGTTGCCATCGCATCCGTATTGGCTAATGCCGCACCGATTGCAACTTCAAGTCCGACCTTTTCGTTGGGCGCCCACTCGGCATAAACACCCTCATATTGGGCAAATTCTTCCATAATCTCTGTGCTCGGTGTTCCTGGATACCCAGAAGCGAAGGTAATTCCCGCTTCAAATGCTCCCCGAGCGATTGCTTGATTCCCCGACATTAGTTCTTTCTTCATTTTTCTCACCTTAAGTTATTACAAACTGGCTATTTTACTTTGAACAATTCTTCTGGCCACGGGATCTTGAATCTCCTTAAGAGCTTTACCATAGTATTCCAAAGCCTTTTCTCGCTTGTTCTGTAGCTCATACATCCTAGCAATGTTCTGCCAATTTGTGGAAGAAAAATTAGCCCCATTGGGGGTTTTTTCTGCCTTTTGGTAGCTATCCAACGCCTTTTCAACCTCCCCCTTCGCCTCATTGGCATAGCCCAGCGATATGTAAGCCATAGTTGTTAGCTCATCTTTATTGCTGGCTCTGCGAATGTATGCCTTGTAGGAGGAAATTGCGGCATCAACATTATTGCTAAAATAATAGATACTTCCCAAACGATAGTTCGCACTATTAGCAGCTTCTGATAGTGGGTACTCGTTAACGATGCCTTGTAGCCCCTGAGCAATGTCCTGCAGTTGCGTATTGGGATTCGCGGCAAGATTTTGCTGAATGTTGGCATATAACTCCCATGCCTTTTTTTCGTAGTTCCGATCATAGAGGTGCCATCCCGCATAAACCGCAAGCACCGCCAGTATTCCGCAAATTGTGTATATGGTATAAACGATGAATTTAGGTTGCTTCCCCAGAAAATCACGAATCTTTTTCACAAGGCGAGGAAACAGATCCTCAATATAAAAACTCCTATTGCTCATTTGATCATCGCCCATCCTTGTTCCTCCCCGCTAGATAGTCTTCCACCTTACTGGAAAACTCGATAGGAAACCTATTCAGCCTTCCGTCCCTTGTCGCACATGCGTGCAGCGTGTACCCTTCAACATACTTCTTTGTCATGTTATCGTTCCATATACAATAAACAAACCTTATAGAAGCCTTTTTAATCTCGGCAATATCCGTTTCAACCAGCAACACATCGTCAAATCGAGCAGAAGCTAGGTAACGGCAAAAAGCTTTGGATAACGGCAAATTAAACTCGAATGACTCCATCTTTGCATAGATTATCCCTATGCTACGCAACATCTCCGTTCTGCCAATCTCAAACCATTTAATATAATTAGTATGGTAAACAATGCCCATGGCATCGGTATCGGCGTAGATTACGCGCACCTCTTTAATGTTTCCATCTCTATAACCTTCCATGGATAAATGCCTCAAAAAGTAAATGGCCAGGGGAGATTAGCAGGCCTCCTTGCTTCGCACAGCTTTCGGAAAACGATAAATCAGGATGACGGTTCTTTTTTGTCGCAGAAGACCACGCGGCGAAAATTGTTGGATCTGCGGTATGGGTCTTTAGGGCGATGGGTGTCAAATGGTCGGATAGCACCATCACCCGATAATCACCAAAGTCGGGCAACCCTTCTAAAATCGTTCCCACGACGAGCTTATCGAAATCCTCTATCGCTTTTATTTTGCCTTTCAGGTTACCTTCATGTCCCATTTCATCTGGTGCTTCCACATGTACGAGCACAAAATCATCTCCGGACTCTAGCGCCTGCAAGGCAGCATTAGCCTTGCCCTGATAGTTGGTGTCAATATACCCTGTTGCTCCGGCAACTCTAATCACGCGCAACCCCGCGTATGTTCCTGTTCCGTTAAGCAAATCAACCGCAGAGATAACCGCTCCTTTGAGAGAATATTTTTCCGTGAGTGGCTGTATGCGTGGGGCGCCGCCTTGCCCCCAAAGCCAGATGGAGGAAACGAGTTTTTCCCCTAACGAGCGACGCTTTTCATTCACAGGATGCCGTTCCAACAACTCCCGCGACTCGTGCATTAGGGTCAAGAGAGTTTCAGCGCCATCTCCTTGCGGAAGATAACACGCTATTTCCCTTCCTGTTATATCATGGGGAGGAGTTGTCCTCAGAGAAGCGATACCTCCATGCCAAACGCAGAGGTGGCGGTAGCCAACTCCTGGATAGAAAGAAAAACTCCTTTGCGCAGAATGTTGCTG
>JAIPED010000017.1 GCA_021737325.1 Deltaproteobacteria bacterium | reverse complement strand
ATCTAGCGTTTGTACTGTAACGCTTCCCTCAGTAATCGTCTTTGCTTCGGCAAAACCCGCGCTACACGGCATAACGCTTAAAAAAAACACCGTTACCCCCAAAATTGTCCATCGCTTCATAAGTTATTTCCTCCTGTTGATATTTTTAACAGCTCAATCTCCATCATTTACAGCAAAAACAGCGCCGTTCGATACACCACGAATCCTGCCACATAGGCAAGAATCGACATCGTCGCTATATTAGCTAATAGCACCTTCAAGCTCCTCAACTCCCTGAACATAACTGCAACCGTCGGCAAGCAGGGCATCATTAACAAAATTACCGTCATGAACGATAGCGCATTCGCTTTGTTCATGCTCTGGGTAAGAATTCCTTCAATTCCCATCCCTCCCGCCGAATAGAGTACCCCCATGGTGGCAATGGCATTTTCTTTGGCGGCGAGGCTGGTTAAAATGCCCGTTAGCATTTTCCAATCGAAACCTAAAGGATGTCCGATAGGTTCAATGAACTTGGCAGCTTGCGATAGGTAGCTACTCTCCAGATCCCCATGGGGAAGATAAGAGACGACCCAAACCAAAACAGCACTTAGAAAAATCAATGAACCCGCACGAAGGAGGAAATGCTGGGAGCGTATCCAGACATCAAGCATAATCGACCTAAAGCGGGGCAACTGATAAACCGGAAGCTCCATGATAAAATGGGTCGCCTCGCGCTGAGGGAAAACTTGATTCGCCACCGACCCAACAAGGATAATCACCAAAAAGTTCAAGGCGAGCAAACAGGGGAAAACAAAAATCGCATTCTCACCAAAGAGTGCGCTGGTAAGCAGCACGGTAATGGCAAGCTTTGCAGAACAAGGGATGAAGGGGGCTAAAAAAATCGTCAGCATTCGCTCCCGTCGCGTTTCCAATATCCTAGCTCCCATAACCGCAGGAACATTGCATCCCAAGCCGATACATAGAGGCATAAAGCTCTTCCCGTGCAACCCCATAAGATGCATGAAGCGGTCAAGCACAAACGCTGCTCGCGCCATGTACCCCACACCTTCAAAAACAGATAACACTATAAAGAAGATCGCCAAGACCGGTAAGAAGGTCAAGACTAGCCCCACACCAACGATCGCTCCATCAACAATTACACCACTGACCCATGCAGGCGCTCCTGCCAACAGTCCACTGACAATAACAGAAAGTGTGCCGAAGAATTCTTCCAAGATACCTTGGAAATATCCGCCAATGCTGCTCGCTACAAAAAACGCTACTGAAAAAACCACCAATAGCGCGGGGATACCCAGCACGGGACGGGTCAGATAATGGTCAAGCCTGTCGGTAAGGCTTATTTCCCCCAGTCTAAAGTGCGAAACCGCCCGCTTGATTATCCCTTCAATCCAGAGGTACCTACCGCTAAGCACCGCTTGTAGGGAATCCTCGTGCTTGAGCAACAATTCTTTTATCTCTTCCCATTTTTCTGGAGGTAAATAACCGCTTACCCTGCGAGTAACCTCCTCGTCTCCCTCCATTATCTTTGTCGCCACCCACAGCAGGCTTTCCCCTGGGGGCAGATATCCCTCGACCAGATCTTTAATCGCACAGAATTCCTTATGATGATTAATCGCAATACGCGGCAGTGATGGATGGAAAAAGTATCCATCCCGCATAATCGCGGATATCTTGGTAACAAGTTCTCTAATGCCTTGGTTTTTTGTTGCAACCATAGGAACAACAGGAATGCCCAGTTCTTCTTCCAGTGCGGCACAATCAATGCCAATGCCCACATCCTGAGAGAGATCAAACATATTTAGAGCAAAAATAGTGGGTTTACCGATGAGCAAGACTTCGGAAAGGATATAAAGCCCCCTCTCTAAGGCCGAGGCATTTGCCAGAACAACTATCACATTAACCTCGTCGCTCATCATGTATTCTCTAGCAACGCGTTCTTCCTCAGATTGCGAAGATAATGAATAAGTGCCAGGTAAATCAACAATGGTTATGCGGGTGTCCCGACCGAGATGTACCCCTTCTTTTTTCTCCACCGTTTTTCCGGGCCAATTGCCGACATGCTGAGAAAGCCCCGTGAGAATGTTAAAAACTGTTGATTTGCCAACATTCGGTTGCCCCACCAACGCAACCCTAATATCCCGAACTTCCCCAGGGGTTTCCTCCGCGACTGTTTGTGGCTGCACCCTTTCAATGACGATACCTGCGGTCTCACCATGCCCCAAGGCTATTCGGTTTGCACCAATTTGCAAAATTACCATGCCACGGCCGCTGTTACGCAAAACTCGCACCGTTACCCCAACAACCAGCCCCAAGGAAGCCAGGCGGGAAACAAGATTGCTGCCGCCTTCAATGGAGCGAATCTGCCCTGATTCACCTTCTTTTAGCTTAACCAAAGATAAAATTTTTTCTTCCATAATCTATCTCTAATCTATCCTTTCGTTTGTTTTGTGTTCTTTTAGTTGGCATTGTCTGCAGAAACCATAAATCTCCAGCTTGTGCCGCAGGGGACTAAACCCCTTTTCTGCGGCGATCTTTTCTTGCAGATCTTCCAACTCGGAGTTGAAAAACTCTTCAAGCCTACCACAGTGCGTACAGATTAGATGGTCGTGGTGATCACCGACATCTTTTTTCGCTTCGTAGAGCGACTTTTGGTTGCCGATTTTTATCTCCCGCGCCAAACCAGATTCACAGAGTAGCTTGAGGTTACGGCATACCGTGGCGTAGCCAATCGTTGGCATCTTGGTCTTTATACCCAAATAAAGCTCATCGACACTGGTATGCTTGCCGGACGCAACAAGGGCTTTTAGAACTTCGTTGCGTTGCTCAGTTTTTCGCTTTTTTTGGCTATCTAAAAAGTTCCCAAATGTTTCTATCTGTTTAATCTTTCTTGCCATTACTATTGAGCACCTTATTGATAATGATTATCGTTATCAACGAACTATGCGAAGGGGAAAACTTTGTCAATAGGCTCTATTAAGAAATGATGGAGACAGACCAGAGAAACGCTTTTATTCGCTTATCAGCGGCGTTAGTCATAGGGCAAGTAACTATCCCCTTGTGCGTAAAAACGGTTCCGGGCATTTTCTAACTACGCCAACAATAACGATTATCCCAAAAACGACTTGATTAAAAAGGGCTTATCACATAGTCCCCAGCATCCAAGTTCACAGGGGTATCAATCAATGAAACCAAATTTTACCAAAGGCGGCGGCTTACTACCCGTTGTTGTGCAAGAGGCGCAAAGCGGGGTTGTGTTAATGCTCGCCTACATGAATGAAACTGCTTGGGAAAGCACCATCAAAACGGGCTTGGCAACTTACTGGAGCCGCTCCCGAGGCAAACTTTGGGTAAAGGGAGAATCCTCCGGAAATGTGCAAAAAGTAAAGGAAATCATGCTGGACTGCGATGAGGACACCATCTTATTAAAAGTTGAACAGATCGGCGGGGCAGCATGTCATACGGGATACGCTAGTTGCTTTTATCGTCGCCTCAATGGCGAGGCGGTGGAGATTGTTGCTGAAAGAATTTTTAATCCTGAGGAAGTTTATAAATGAAAAAATTGAAGGTTGGCATACCCAAGGGCTCTTTGGAAAACAGTACCGTTGAACTCTTCAAACGGGCTGGCTGGGAAATTGGCTACAATTCGCGGAGTTATTTCCCGTCCATCAATGATGAGGATCTTTCTTGTTCTTTGGTCCGTGCGCAGGAAATGTCTCGTTATGTTGAAGATGGCACTCTTGATTTGGGAATTACGGGAAAGGATTGGATTAGCGAAAACGCCTCCGTTGTCGTCCCTTTGCAGGATTTGATCTATTCCAAGACCTCAACCAAAGAAGCTCGCTGGGTCTTGGTGGTACGCGAGGACTCTCCGATAGAGAAATTAGAAGATTTGCGGGGCAAGAGAATCTCCACGGAGTTGGTTAATTTTACGAAGCGCTACTTTGCCGAGCGAGGGATTCCCGTACAGGTGGAGTTTTCCTGGGGAGCCACCGAAGCGAAAGTTGTAGAAGGATTGGTGGATGCAATCGTGGAAGTTACCGAAACGGGCTCCACCATCAGAGCAAACAAGCTTAAGATTATTCATGAGTTGATGCGAACCAACCCCCAGCTCATCGCCAATCGTGATGCGCTCAAAGATGCCTGGAAGCGGGAAAAGTGCGAACAGATTCGGGTGTTACTCAACGGCTCGTTATTGGGAATGAACAAGGTGGGAATTAAACTCAATGTGGAGTTGAAAAACCTGCCAGGGGTGTTACAAATTCTCCCTGCGCTCACTTCGCCGACCGTATCGGTCCTTTCCAACGAAAACTGGCGCGCAGTGGAAACTATCGTTTCCGCCGTTGATGTGCGCGATTTAATCCCGCGGCTGTTAACCTGCGGCGCACAGGGAATCATCGAATATTCTTTAAATAAGGTGATTTAATGGAAGGCGCAATGATACGCAGCGGCAAGGTTGTACGCAAAACCACGGAGACGGATGTTGTGTTGGAAATTGTACTCAATTGCAGCGATGCCTCCTCCATCACTACAACAATGCCCTTTTTGGATCATATGCTCAACCTGCTTGCCAAGCACGGCGCTATTTCTCTAACGATAACGGCATCGGGCGATACGGAGATTGATGAGCACCACCTGGTGGAAGACATCGGAATTTCCTTAGGCTTGGCACTAAAAGAGGCGTTAGGGAATAAAGCTGGTATTTCCCGCTACGGCTTCTCGCTAACTCCGATGGATGAGGCGCTCTGTGCGGTAGCGTTGGATATCTCTGGCAGATCTTATCTTGTCTTCAATGTAAAGCTGGCAAACCGACGCAAGTTGGGTTCGTTTGACCCCGCGCTGGTGAAAGAGTTTTTCAAGGCATTCTCTGATAACAGCGGCGTTACCCTGCATATCAATCTAGAGTATGGATCCAACACCCACCACATCGTGGAGGTGATATTCAAGGCGTTTGCCTTAGCGCTGAAGATGGCAACAAGGGAAGTCGATGATAAAGCAAATATTCCCTCAACCAAAGGACTCATTGGGTAGCGGTTGCTATTTATTCCGATAGCCATATATTCCACTAAAAGCAGGATTTCGGGAAGAAGTGTGAGGCGAAGATAATGCGGTGGCGTTTTTTACTGTTGCTGGTGGCGCTTATCAGCATTGGTTGCGCAAACAAAGCGGGGGTGTTCGTTCTCCATCGGGAAGCTGACCCTCGTCTGGAAAGCTTCGCCATCCTACCCCTTCTTTGCGCCCCAGAGCTAATGAAGCAAAACGAATATGCCACAGGCGAAAAACCGCAGCTAAGAATCGCCGTGATCCTCCATGACGGTTTACAAGCCTCGGGAAAACAAGTGTTTCTGATTTCTTCTAAACGAGCTGAGCGATTCGGCGAAATGGCTTTTGCCGACACCACGAACCTCTCCCTCTTTGCCAGAGAGTTGGGCGAGGACCTAGGGGCGAACGCGCTGGTGGTAGGTTATCTCCGCCGCTGGCAGGATTTACGCGGAACTTGGTATGCGGCAAAGGAATCGGCGGCGCTGACCTTGGAATTAAAGGTGTACCGTACCGCCGATGGTGCGCTCATTTGGCATGGCATCTTTGACAAAGAGCAAGGCTCACTTAGCGCGGACATCCTGAACATACAGGACTTCATCAAAAGAAAAGGACGCTGGATAGGTGTCGAAGAACTAGCCAAGGACGGTATTGCCAAGATGGTTGATGATATGCCGGGATTAAAGCGGTAATGAGGAGGGACAAAAATGCTGATTATTCCCGCGATAGACATTAAGGACGGCAAGTGTGTCCGCTTAGAGCAGGGGGATTTTTCCCGCGTTACCCAATACGGAGATGACCCCATGGAAATGGCCCTGTATTGGCAAAATCAGGGGGCAGAGCGACTGCATGTTGTAGATCTTGATGGATCGCTCAAGGGAACCCCAGTGAACGCTGAAGCAATTAAAAAAATTGCCGCCACGCTGGAAATTCCTGTACAGGTTGGCGGCGGTATCAGGAACATTGAAGCGGCAACGAGCTACCTTGCCGCAGGAATTGATGCAATTATAATAGGAACTTCCGCGCTTAGAGACCCCGCTTTGGTACGGCAGTTATGTGAAGAATTCGGCAAAAAAATTTTTATTGGCATTGATGCCCGGAAAGGAATGGTGGCATTGTCCGGCTGGACGGAGACATCCCGAGTTGGGGCGGTTGATTTGGCGCGGCAATTGGAAGTTCTAGGGATTGGTGCAATAATTTACACCGATATTAGCCGCGATGGTATGCAAACGGGTGTTAATGTGCACGCAACCAGAGAGCTTGCACGGGCACTAAAAACCCCCGTAATTGCTTCTGGGGGATTGGGTTCGTTGGCGGATGTTGAAGCACTCATGACGCATGGCGATGAAGGGATTATCGGAGTCATCGCAGGCAGAGCACTTTACACCAAGGCGGTCAGTTTACCGATGGCGTTGGATTTAATTGCAAAGATGGGGGACAAGAGATGAGTAATTGTATTTTTTGTAGGATCATTGCGGGGGAGATTCCCTGCTCCAAGGTTTATGAAGACGACCTTTTTCTTGCTTTTGACGATATTAACCCTGTGGCACCCGTGCATGTGGTGGTGGTTCCTAAAAAACACATCCCGACCCTGATGGATGTTGCCGATGACGGCTTGATGCAGGGGCTTACCGACGCGCTACGCGCAACGGCGAGAATAAAAGGAATAGATAACAGGGGATTCAAGATGGTCATCAATTGCAACAAAGAAGGCGGACAGGTCATTTATCACCTGCATGCGCATCTCATCGGCGGCGGAACAATTGATAAAAACAAAATCTGACACTTGTTCTCCCCGCAGGAAAAACTGTTCCTGCCGTTTCTCCGTTGGGGCTCTTTTGTCCACCGCGGTGTCTTTTAGCCAATGATTGGGAGGCAAAAATGCGTTGGTTCCTTGTGGCTTTTGCCATATTCTTTGAGGTTGCCGGAACAATCTGCATGAAGCTGTCAAACGGTTTCACCAATGTTTGCGCTTCCGTGTTGGTTTTCGTTTTTTGGGCAATTTCTTTTTCTATGTTCATCTTGGCGCTCAGGCATTTTGATTTGAGCTTCATATACGCCGTCTGGGCGGGAGTGGGAATTTCTCTGATTGCGGTTATCGGTATGGTATTTTTGGGTGAGCATATCAGCATCTTGAAGATAGTGGCAATAATCATCATTGCCACGGGTGTAATTTTACTCAATATCAGCGAGGGCATCGCCTCTTAGCAAGCACTACATTAATGGTTTCTCCGAGGAGGTAAGATCATGGGCAGTTTCACAGAAAGGTTAGAAAAAGAGCTACAGACAGCGGCAAAAACACAGGCAAAAGCACGGCTTTCTTCGCTACGGCTGATTAAAAACACGCTACATAACCGTGAAATAGACGCACGCCGTAAGCTAACGGATGCGGAAATTATGCAAGCACTGGCCGCGATGATAAAACAACGCCGCGATTCCATCGAGCAGTTTACCATGGGAAAAAGACAGGACTTGGTGGATAAAGAAGAGGCGGAGGTCGCCGTCATTCAGGAATTCATGCCGCAACAGCTAACGGAGAAAGAGTTATTGGCGGAAATTGAGGCGGCAATAGCTGAGGTAAAAGCGGCTTCCCCCAAGGACATGGGCAAGGTGATGAAGTTACTTACCCCGCGCATTATCGGCAGAGCCGATACCAAAGCGGCAAGCGAGCTTGTAAAATCCAGACTCGCCGTAACCCAAGAGTAACGGGTAGCATATATGATGTGCGAGGAATTGGCACGATGACGGATAGTTTCAACAGAGCGGTGGAAGAAATAAAGCAACGCAGCGATATCGTGGATGTTGTTTCTCGCCATCTAACCATTAAAAAGTCTGGAAGAAACTATCTTGGCCTATGTCCTTTCCATAGCGAAAAAACTCCCTCCTTTACGGTAAGCCCTGAAAAGCAAATATTTCACTGTTTTGGCTGCGGCAAGGGAGGAGATGCCATCACCTTCCTGATGGAGATGGAACACCTTTCATACATAGAAACTATCCAAAGGTTGGCAGCGCAACACGGCATTACCCTGCCCACACGCAAGACGGACAGCAAGGAAACAACCTCGGGCAAGGAAAAGCTCCTGCAGCTAAATCGGTTGGCCGCAGATTTTTTTAGCCGTCAGCTCAACGATTCCGCCGGAAAGCCAGCAAGGGGGTATCTTGAGCAACGCTCGCTACCGCAGAAGGCATGGAGCACTTTTGGGCTGGGCTTTGCACCGGAGGGGTGGCACCACCTGACAAGCCTTCTGGAGAAAAACAGGGTTAATCTGGAAGATGCAAATAAAGCAGGCTTGCTTTCTCGCCGCGATAACGGCGGTTATTACGATAAATTTCGCAACCGATTAATCTTCCCCATCCACAGCGTTAATGGCGAAATTATTGCTTTTGGTGGCAGGATCATTGCCTCAGGGGAACCGAAATATCTAAACTCTCCCGAAACGCCCATCTACACCAAGGGCGATAACCTCTACGGAATTTTTCAGGCGCGGGAGCACATCATTAAATACGGCGCCGTCATTATCGTTGAGGGATACATGGACCTGTTAGCTCTCTGGGCAGGGGGGATTTGTAATGTCGTTGCCTCCTTAGGAACAGCCCTGACCCCCAATCAAGTCCGCCTTTTGAAGCGCTACTGCGCCAACGCCTATGCCATTTTTGATGGCGATGAGGCGGGACAGAAAGCGATGGTGAGAAGCTGGGAAATTTTTACCAGGGAGGGAATGGCGGCAAAGGCCGTTGTGCTTCCCTCTGGCAAGGACCCCGATGATTTTATTAAAACCAACGGCGCACAAGCACTTAAAGAAAAACTTACACAAGCCGACTCGTTGGATGAGTTCTTTTTTTATCAGACAATTGGCAAAGCAAAAAACACCGCGGAGATGATAGCGGCGATAAGGAACATCGCTCACTTGGTAGCAGAAATTAAAGATGACTTTGTACGAGCGCTATTCATCAGGATGGCGGTTGAAAAGAGCGGCCTCAACGAAGAAGTTATAATCGCTGAGCTTAACTCTCACAAAACGCCAACCACCAGCAAAATAACGACAAGGAATCCTCCCAGGGTTACCCTTGATGAATGGGAGCTGGATGTTATCCGAATAATGGCGGATTTTCCGATCACCGTGGAAATTGTAGAGCAGGAGAAGATTCTGCCGCTTTTCACAACGGAGTATTTGAAAAACATCGGCGAAATGGTTATCAGCACCTATGCTGTTACTGGCGGCGTGGATGTAGTTGCCACTCTTAGAGGGTTGCACGAAGAAACACTAAAAGAAGAGGTTATGAAACGCATCACGGAAGGAGCCCCCTGCCACAAGGAAACCAGCAAAAAGACCATGAAGGAGATCATCCGTAGCATCAAAAAGCGCCATTGCCGCCGCCGCTATCAGCAACTTGTTGCCGATCTTAAGCAAGCGGAAAAAAAGGGGCAGCAAGATTTTGCGGAGCAAATCGCCAGACAACTTAAAGAAGTAAAAGAAGAAGAGATAAGAATTTCCAAACAATAAAACCGGGAGAGAACGATGGCAAAGGAAGCACAATCCGAGCAGCTAAAAAGACTTATCGCCCTGGGCGAAGAAAAAGGGGAGCTATCCTTTGACGAGATCTATGACACGCTCTCAGGCGATGAGATATCAATTGACCGTATCGGCGATATCATCGCCATGTTTGATGAAAAAAAGATAAGCCTTGTGGAAAAGGGCGAAAAATCAGGCGCGGTCATGCCGCACAATAATGAGGAAGGACAGGCGCTAGCGCCTGTCCCGGCAACACCCCTCTCGCTTTTAGGTAAAACGGGAAGTGATCCTTTAAGGCAGTATCTCAGAGAGATGGGGATGCAAAGGGTTCTCACCCGCGATGGTGAAGTAGAAATTGCCAAAAAAATTGAAGCTGGCAATCGCGATGTTTTGGAATCTCTTTTTAGCATTCCGCTCTTCGTTGATAAAGTAATTGAAATTGGCCAGCAGCTCAAAAGCGGAGAGCTACGAATCAAGACAATCATTGACAATCTGGAGGATGAGGAGGGATTCCTAGAGGAAGAAATGCACCGCGATAGAGTTGTCGCGCTGACGGAAGAAATTGCTATCTACACGGCTAAAAAGCTAAAGTTATTAAAGAAGCTTGCGGAGGAGGAAGCCAACTCAACAAAATCCGAAAAACTAAAAAAGGATATCGCCAAGCTGGAAGCGGCAATCATCGATGCTTGCCACCGTATAAAATTTGGTCGGCGGCAAACAGTGGCTTTCGTAGATATGATTATGGTCTATGCTCGTGAGATTGACGCTTTGGAAAAAGACAAGGATTTCTGTAAGGCGACAATCAAAAAACCTGTAAAAGAGATGGAAAAAATCTTTGCCATCGTTGCCAAGGATAACGATAAACGAAGGATCATCGCTGCCTCGCTGGGTATTTCCATGAAAAGGCTTTCTCAATGTGAAGAGCTTTATCGCAACTCCCAGCGCCGTCTAAGAAAAATTGCGATGGAGACGGAATTCTCCCCACATCAGTTGAGCAAAAAGGCCAAGGTGATGAACATCGCCCTTATCTCTTCGGATAGAGCGAAGAGGGAATTGGTAAACGCCAACCTCCGCTTAGTGATGAGCATCGCCAAGAAATACACCAACAGAGGGTTACAACTCTTAGATCTGATACAAGAAGGAAACATCGGGCTCATGAAAGCCGTGGATAAATTTGAATACCAACGGGGTTACAAGTTTTCCACCTATGCAACCTGGTGGATTAGACAGGCGATAACTAGAGCAATTGCCGATCAAGCTCGAACTATTCGCATTCCCGTTCACATGATTGAAACCATCAACAAGCTGGTGCGCACCTCCCGCTACTTGGTACAAGAATTGGGTAGGGAGCCGTTGCCCGAAGAAATCGCCGCCAAGATGGACTATCCGGTAGAAAAAGTCCGCAAAGTGCTTAAAATCGCGAAGGAGCCGGTATCGCTAGACACTCCCATAGGAGAGGAAGAGGATAGCAGTCTGGGAGATTTTATTGAGGATAAAAAGGCCATTTCCCCCTCGGAAGCAACTATCAGCATGGACTTGGCGGAGCAAATTCGGCGAGTTATGTCCTCACTTACCCCTCGTGAAGAAAAGGTTTTACGAATGCGCTTTGGCATTGGAGAACGGGTTGAGTACACCCCCGAAGAAGAGAAGGAAAGAGCCGAAATGCTTGAGGAGATTGAGAAAAGCAAGGTGCGCATTACCAATTCCGCCCCTCGTGCTTACCAGCGTGATAAATCTTCAGATTTTTAACAGAAGTGCTGGCTACAGAGCAAGATAAACAGGGTAAAACGCACTGAATAATAATTTATGTACCGAGATATCGCTAATGCCATAAATCGCCTTAAGGAACCCTTGCTCTCCTCAACAAGTCGGGCGCCGCTACCCACGAATGTGGAAAAGGCGATATTGGTGCGCCTTGAGGAGTTGCGCTCCCTCTTGGCTACTCCCCTTCTTGAGGGGCGCGCACTTTCTGCGCACCTTTCCCGCATTGAAACGATGTTTGTGGATTTCGTAAATACAGATGCCCAAGCACAACAGAAAGCCATTCGCGCCGCCCTCGCAGAGGTTGAACGAATAGAAGCGCTTATCGCCGATAGCGCTTCCCTCCTCGATAATCATCCCACCACCCAAAAAAATAATGCCGCTACACCAGCGCCGCGGACAACGAAAAACGGTTATCTTGACGATCCCGTTCAGTTCCTCAAGGGAGTTGGTCCACGGCTGGCGGCAACCTTGGCAAAGAAGAGAATAAACACCATTGGCGATTTGCTCTACTTTTTGCCGCGCCAATACGAGGATCGACGCAAAATTTACCGTGTTGCGAACGCACCAATAGGTGCCCGCACAACGATTAGCGCACCCGTGCTTTCGTCTGGTTTTGTTTTGCGGGCGAGAAAACGGGTTTTTGAAGCTCTGCTCGGAGATCATCGTCAACAACTGCGCATCTCTTGGTTCCATGGCAACTTTGGGCACCTTGCCAAAACCCTCCTTCAGGGAACACACCTCCTCGTCTCTGGTGAAGTCCGCATCTTTGGCGGCATCAAGACAATGATACATCCCGACTTTGAAATCATCTCGGAGGATGACGAAGCTTCCTCACCCAATTTCCACCGTATCATTCCCATCTACCCCGAGACTGATGGTCTTAATAGTAAAACGCTACGGAAGATAATGCGCAACGCGTTGGAAACCCATGCTCATCTACTAGCGGATGATATCCCCGCACCGTTATTATCGCGATATCGCTTCCCCTCGCTGGCAGAATCCGTCTCTTCTGCCCATTTCCCTCCCAACAGCGCCGATTGTGATGCCCTAAATGTAGCGCAGAGTGAGTATCATCGCCGCATTATCTATGACGAATTTTTTTTCCTGCAATTGGGCGTCGCACTAAAACGCCGTGAGCAAGCCATTGAGCAGGGCGTTTCCTTCACGAGGGCAAATGACCTGCTGGATAGATTTTTGCGGTTACTGCCATTTAAGCCGACCAGCGCACAGCTCCGTGTGATCAATGAAATCCTCGTGGATATGCAAAGACCGGTAGCGATGAACCGCCTCTTGCAGGGCGATGTGGGCTCTGGCAAGACATTGGTGGCGCTTGTTGCAATGCTCAACGCCTGCGCCAACGGCTATCAAGCAATCCTCATGGCTCCGACCGAATTGCTTGCCACCCAACACCACCGCAACATCGCCAACTGGTTAAAACCTTTTGGTTTTTCCGTATCGTTGTTGGTGGGCTCGTTGACTCCGACGCAGAAACGCAGCGCCATGGAACAGATGCAGGGGGAAGGAGGTATCATCATCGGCACCCATGCCCTCCTTTACGATAAAATATCGTTGCCCCGATTGGGGTTGGTGGTGATTGACGAGCAACATCGCTTTGGCGTCGATCAGCGGGCGGCCATTAGGGAAAAGGGAACAAATCCCGATATTTTGGTAATGACCGCAACACCAATACCCCGCACCCTGGCAATGAGTATCTATGGCGATTTAGAAGTTTCGGTGATTGATCAGTTACCCGCGCATAAAAAACCCATTAAAACAAAACTGTATTTCGAGGCGCAACGATTAAAGGTTTATGATATTATTCGTGAAGAAATTAACAAAGGTAATCAAGCTTTTATCGTTTATCCTCTGGTTGAGGAAACGGATGCCCCAGGATTAAGGGATTCTAAGCGCATGGCGGAACATCTCCAACGAGACATCTTCGGTGAATTTGTTGTGGGGCTGGTGCATGGCAGGATGAAAACGGCAGAGAGAGACGCCGTAATGAGCGCCTTTCAGCAAGGGCAGATAAACATTCTGGTGGCAACAACGGTTGTTGAGGTGGGAATCGACATCCCAGAGGCATCGCTGATGGTCATTGAAAATGCCGAACGCTTTGGCCTTTCGCAATTGCATCAACTGCGCGGCCGCGTGGGGCGAGGAGAGGCGCAATCGTTTTGTCTGTTGCTTGCACAGCACGCAAATTCGCAGGAGGCACGCCGCAGGCTTAAGATTATGGAAGAAACATCCGATGGTTTTATAATTGCCGAAGAAGACCTCGCAATTCGTGGACCAGGGGAATTTTTAGGCACAAAGCAGTCCGGTATTCCCGACTTCCGAGTGGCTAACATTATTCGCGATGCCGATATCCTTGCCAACGCTCGCCACGACGCCTTTGCCTTGGTGGCAAAGGGTAACGATGAGTTGGCCTCCCCCATCTATCGACAACTTTTTGCTGAGTTAGAGAAGCGTTGGGCAGGACGGCTCAAACTATCACAAATTTGAAACTTCCATTGCCGGAAGCGCCCTTTGCAGGTTTTTTACCTGCCTTAAAACTTCCACAGAGCGAAGTTCTTTTCCCAGGAGATAGCGGATAAAAACCGCCATTATCTCCTCGCATTCCTTTGCAATTAGCGGAGCAAAAAAGAGCCTTGGAGCCATCTCCGCACTGATGTCGCGACCAGCAAGCATGGTCTTGCGAGTGCCAGCGGAGCAGGCGAGCAACCTGCCGTCGGACTGACATGAGGGACAAACAACACCGCCACGGGTGTGGTCAAATCGTAGCGCTGTTTGTTCTTGTACTATAGGCATCTGGCATCTAACACAAAAGGACAGTTGCGGCTCATACCCAACCATCTTGAGAAACTTGATTTCAAAAATTCGCACAATTCTTTCGGGATTGCCATTGGCCTTGCCCAATAGAAAAAGAAAATCCGCAAGCAGGTCAAAAAGCTCCGTCATCGGCTTCCCCTCCAAGGTAAAGCGTTCTACCAGCTCCACCATATAAGCCCCCAACAACGAAGCCGTAAAGTCGCCGCGAATAGAGGCAAAATGCTCTTCGACAAAACAGTTTTCGACAAATGCGAGCGAACCGATGCGGTAACGAGAAAAAGTGAGTGAAATTTTGGTAAATGGTTCCAGCGCATTGGCGAAGCGTTTACGACTTCTTTTGGCACCCTTGGCGATTCCCTTCATTTTCCCGAAATCGGTGCTGTAGAAAGAAACTATTCTATCAGATTCGCCGTAATCAATGGCGGAAAGGACTATCGCCGCCGTTTTATAAATTTCTCTGCTAGTCATTTGGCCACTTAAAACGGGGATATTGCCGTACCTTCTTGGAATTTTATCTTACCACCAACTATCGTCATAACGGCCTTGCCGCGCATCTGATAACCGACAAATGGTGTGTTTTTGCTCTTGGATATGAGGTTTTCCTTGACCACCTGCCAAACCCTTTGCGTATCGAATAGCGTTACATCGGCATCCACACCCACCTTGAGCGTTCCTCCCGGAAGCCCCAAAAGATTGGCAGGATTACAACTCATCCTTTCCACTAACTGCGACAGCGTTAAAACCCCTTCGCCAACAAGCTGGAGCGCAAGCGGAAGCACCGTTTCTAGACCAACCATCCCGAAGGCGGCATAATCAAATTCCACATCCTTCTCATTAGCAGAATGCGGGGCATGGTCGGAGGCGATGCAGTCAATCGTACCGTCACTTAGCCCTCTTCTTACTTCCATGACATCAACACTGGAACGCAGGGGCGGATTGACCTTACAATTGGTATCGTAGCCCACTAGCGCCGCTTCCGTTAAAGTAAAGTGGTGAGGAGTGGCTTCGGCGCTTACTGGCACCCCGCGCTCCTTTGCTTCGCGAATCAAGCGCACAGCACGAGCGGAAGAAACATGAGCAATATGTACCCGCGCTTGTAAATATTCGGAGAGCATTATTTCCCTTGCCACCATCAAATCCTCCGCAATCGTGGGCATACCAACAAGCCCCAAATCGGTGGCGGTAAAGCCCTCGTTGGCAACGCCGTTGCCGACAAGGCTTAAATCCTCACAATGTGAAATGATGGTAGCACCCAGCGAAGAAGCGTATTCCAGCGCGTAACGCATCATTACCGAACTTGTTAGAGGTGCACCATCATCGGAAAAAGCAACTGCGCCAGCACGCATTAAATCAGAAAAATCAGTTAGTTGTGCACCCTTTAAACCCACGGTAATCGCAGCGATGGGGTAAACTCGCGCCAAATTAGCGGTAAGCGCTTGCCTTTTAACAAAAGCGGTAATCCCGGCGTTGTCGTTAACTGGCTGGGTGTTTGCCATACAGGCTACTGCGCTAAAACCACCCGCAACAGCGGCCTCCGTGCCTGTACGGATGGTTTCTTTGTATTCGTAACCGGGCTCTCTTAGGTGCGTGTGGATATCGATAAAACCGGGAGCGATGATCAACCCCTGGGCATCGATGACTTTTAACGCTTCGTTGTTACTTTCGGAAATATCTATCCTTGTGGCAATAGCGGCGATCTTGCCATCAACAATCAAAATGTCGCGGATGTCGTCAATGCCCTGTGAGGGATCAACCAGCCTTCCATTTTTCAAGAGCATTCTCATACCTCTCCTCCCATTAGCAGATACAACACCGCCATTCTTAGTGCTACACCGTTCGTAACCTGCTCCAAAATCACCGAATAAGGACCATCGGCAACATCCGCCGCGATTTCTACCCCGCGGTTAATCGGTCCTGGGTGCATCACCAAGACATCCTTCTGGGCGGCGCGGATGTTCTCTTTATTTAAGCAATAGAGATTGGCGTATTCCCTAACAGAAGGAAAGGTATAAGCATTCTGCCGCTCTAACTGTACCCGTAACATCATGATAACATCGGCATGGGCTATCGCCTCCTCCAAAGAGTGGCAGACCGCTACTCCCCATTTTTCTATCCCTCGAGGTAACATAGTTGCTGGTCCACCAACGACGACCTTCGCCCCCATCGTGGTTAAACCGTGAATATTGGATCGCGCCACGCGGGAGTGGGCAATATCGCCCACTATGGCCACCTTCAATCCTTTTATTGCGCCCTTCTTCTGGCGGATGGTCATCATATCTAGCAGGGCTTGGGTCGGATGTTCATGAGCGCCATCACCTGCATTAATGACGGATTGCTTGAGCCTCTGGGCAAGCATGTGGGGAGCACCAGGGGCAGAATGTCTGATAACAATAATATCGGGATTCATCGCCTCCAGGTTTTTCGCCGTATCCATGAGTGTTTCCCCCTTAAGCAAGGCGCTCGTGTTGGCGGAGATGTTTATCGTATCAGCGCTAAGCCTTTTGCCCGCAATTTCAAAGGAAGTGCGGGTGCGGGTGCTTGCTTCAAAGAAAAAGTTGATAACGGTTTTACCCCTTAAGGTTGGAACTTTTTTTATTTCTCTTTGGGAAATTTCTAAAAATGTCTCGGCGGCACCCAAGAATAATTCTATCTCCGCCTGCGGCATCCCCTTGATTTCCAACAAATCCTTGCAGGAGGTTCTCATCGCATTTTCCTCTTCTCACTTATCGCTCTGATGATGACTTCATCAATGCCATCCTGCTCGACAAGCCTCACCGCCACATCATCCCAAAGGGCGCTGGGTAGCTCCTTGCCGACAAAATCTGCGCGTATGGGCAATTCGCGATGCCCTCGGTCAATCAATACAACCAGCCCTATCGTCTTAGGCCTGCCAAAATCCATCAGTGCATCCAACGCCGCTCTTACGGTGCGGCCGGTAAAGAGAACATCGTCAACCAAGACGACCCTTTTCCCATCAAGGGAAAAAGGAATGTCCGTTTTCTCCATGGGCGGCTTTCTCCGCGCCAAGTTAATATCATCCCGGTAAAGGGTAATATCCAAAATACCCAGGGGAACACTCTTCCCCTCATTGCCGGCTATCTTCGCACAGATCCTCCTAGCCAGAAAAATTCCGCGGGTTTGAATACCAATGATTACCAAATCACTACTGCCGCCATGTCTTTCCAATATCTCGTGGGAAATTCTGTTCAGCGAGCGGTCTATTTCCTGCGCATCCATCACCTTGTTATGCTCCATGCTCACCTCCAAAAAAAACCTTCCCACAGTTTACCGGGGAAGGCAGTTGTTAACACTCTGTTTTCGTTGGGAAACATATATTTCCTTGTCATTGAAGATGCTCAGGACGCTATGCCGATAGCCTCGGGCTTGTCAATAAATACTTCCGAGCTTGGGTGGATAATGAAACAAGGATACGCCGGGAATGTCGGCAGAATTAACGCCAGAAATGGTGTTCTCCTGTGATTTGTGAGGATCTTTTATCGGTATCACGCTCTTTGCTGACGGTGTTCTCAAAAACCAAACATCACAAGGTCTCAGAACTCCTGCATTTATGCTGAGCTTTGCTGTCGCTATGCTTGATCGTGCTACTTCAATTGGAAGCCCTACAAGTTTCTTTTTCCACAGGAAGATTATTTTCCGATGAACCTTGAACTGCTACGGGATCTCCCATAGTGTCTTCTCGCCATATCCATTGCCTCTATCGGTAGAACAGAGTTGGCTGTAATAATTGGCTCGTTACCCTTAGTTAACAAGCAGTTTTTAATAGTTCGCATGACAAGCTATGGAAAGCTCTCTCTGCTTTTTCAGAGAATCGTTGTCAAACTGGAACCAGACTGTCTCTATGAACAGCATATCCAGCTTTCGTTCCGCTTCATCGGGCATGATTATGCTCATCGCACCTGCGTACCTTCGTCAATATATTTGATGATTGGAAAAAGAATGAATTCTATAACTTTGCGCTTGCCAGTGTTAATTTCTGCCATTACCGACATACCTGGTTTTATCTTAAAAGTACCACCTTGCTTGTTGTTTAGCTGATATGATTTCATGTTAATATAAATATTATAAACATCTGTCTTGTTGTCTTCTATGTTAAAGGCGCTAACACTTTCTACGACACCTTCTATTGTTCCATATTTTTGAAAATCGTAAGCCTCTACCTTGATCGTCGCAATTTGCCATGGGTTAACAAAACCTACATCCTTATTGGAAACCATCGCCTTTATTTGCAACGGCACATTTTCTGGAACGATTGAGATTAACGGCTGCGCAGAGGAAACTATTCCCCCTTCGGTTTTTACCGGAAGCAAATGTATAAAACCATTTACAGGTGCGAAGATAAACCGTTTATCACGCTTAAATCGAATAATATTGATATCGGAAGAAAGGTTTATGCCTTCCTTTATTTTATCAGAAAGGTCTGTCAGAAGTTTTTCAGTAAAAGTGCTCTTATACGCTTCAATCTCGTTTTTTATTTTTTCAATACGAATCTTACTCTCTTCCAATTGTCCGTTTTCGACTTCTAACTCTCTACGCAATGATAATTCTTCTCGCACCTTTTCTTGATAGCGATTCTTTGAAACAGCGCCGATTTCATACAGTTGATGGAACTTCTCCCGCTCTTCTGTGAGCATCTCCAAAACAATATTCAGCTCTCTTATTTTATTATATGCTGTATTTGCTGTATTCTGCATCGCCATGATTTCTTTTTCTTTTTCCTCTATACGGAAACGATAGGCATCTACCTGAGCCTTGTGCAGTTTTTCTTGTGACTGAACTATCTCTCGCGGATATTTAGAAGGAAAAAAAACTTCTCCTTGCAACACTGCATTTATTCTTCTTTTGGATAACTCTGCCAGCTTCAGGTTCTTCTCCTTGCTCGCCAAATCAGATATATCTGTAGCAGGATCCATTTCCACAAGAATGTCTCCCGCCCTTACATAATCCCCTTCTTTTACATAAAGTTTTTTTATGACACCGATCTCTAATGGTTGAAAAGTTTTTACATCTCCTAATGGAATTACTTTCCCTTTTCCCTGGATAACGACATCAACACTAATAAAACAAAACGCCAAAATGGTTATCGCGATTAACATAAAAATGATCCAGACAAATAATCTTCCTGTAGGAGATGCTGGTCTATCTTCTATTTCAGTCAATATCGGTTTGAACCTGTGACCATCTTCCTCTTTGTTTTTACGAGTAAAAACTCTACTAAAAAAATTAAATAGTCGTTCTCGCTTTCCTTTTAGTGCGCAGTTCTCGTTGCGTTGCGCCGATACGGAGCTTTCATCTACAAGATTTTGTGACCGAGTTGCTTGGTTTTGTTCTACGGTGCCGTTGTTTAGCTTATCAGTCATAAAAGTTTGTTCCTTTAGATTTCCCTATGGCTAAAATGGTCTGTCCATTCTGTCCTAAAATAAACATAGTAGCTTTTTAGGCATTTTGCTGATCATGCAGGTGACAGTATATTCCCTCTTTGTTCCTCAGCAAATCCTCATGTGTTCCCATTTCGGCAATTTTTCCCTTCTCCATCGTAATTAGCTAATCACAGTTACGCATAGTTGAAAGACGGTGCGCAATCACAATAACGGTTCTTCCTTTTTTGATTAATTGCATGCTGTCTTGAATGATTTTTTCCGATTCATAATCAAGAGCAGAAGTGGCTTCATCAAATATAATTATTTTAGGATTGGCTATTAAGGCTCGTGCAATGGCAATTCGTTGTCGTTGTCCTCCTGATAACGAAGCTCCACGCTCTTCCACAACTGTATCGTAACCTTTTGGCATTTCTGCAATAAACTGATGTGCACCAGCAAGCTTCGCTACTTGAATAACAAGCTCCATTGGCGCATTGGGCATCGCCATTGTTATATTCTCTTTTATTGTACCACTAAATAAAAAACATTCCTGTGGCACCACTCCCATCTTATAACGCAAAAACATTGGATTGTAATGTCGCACATCGACACCATCAATGTAGATGGCACCATCAACAGGAAGATATAATCTCTGTATCAGTTTTATAATGGTGCTTTTTCCAGAACCACTCCTGCCAACAATGCCCACCATTGATCCTGTCGGAATCTTGAAACTAACACCATCTAAGACAGGCGGTCCGTCCAAACCGTACTTAAAACTTACATTGTCAAAAGAAATGTCACCTTTTATTTCTTTGACGGTAATATTACCTTCAACAACCTCCGATGGAGTATTTACAATATCGCCAAGCCTCTCTAAGGATAGGCTTGCCTGCTGGAAATCTTGCCAGGAATGTACAAGTCTTAATATGGGCCCACTTAATTGCGAAGAAAACATTTGAAACGCAATTAGCTGACCAACGCTCAACTCGTTTGCCAAAACATATCCAACACCGAAATAAATTACTGCCAATGTCATTAGTTTTTGCACGGCTTGCGAAGAGGTATATGCCGTGTTGCCAAGATTTTGCACCTTAAAAGCGGCAAGGATATATTCACCTAAATAATTTTCCCAATTTCGCGTCATCTTACCCTCTATAGCAAGCGATTTTACCGTTTGTACCCCTGTAATACTTTCCACCAAAAATGACTGCGACTGCGCACCCTTTTGAAATTTATCATCCAAACGGGATTTGATTATTGGCGTTACAGTAAATGAGATCAGCGCAATCACTGCAATAAATCCCAACACCATCACAGTCAGCGCTACGGAATAAAAACACATCACAACAACAAAAACTATTGAAAACAGCGTATCCAACAATACCGTTAACGATATGTTGGTCATGAATTGTCTTAGGTTTTCCAACTCGCGAACTCGCGCAATGATATTACCAACCTTTCGCGTTTCAAAATAGTTAAACGGAATGGAAAGCAAGTGCCGATATACCTTGCTCCCCAAACCAGCATCTATTTTATTTGCCGTGTGATAGAGTAAGTAGTTTCTTAGTAGGTTAAGAATCGTATCGAAGATGATAACAGCCAAAAAGACTACAGCAATAACTTGCAGTGTGGTTACTGCACCATGCGCTAACACCTTATCAATAATTATCTGAAAGAATAACGGGGTTACCAAACCAAAAATTTGTACAAAAAAGGAAGATAAAACAACCTCTGTGAATATTGTACGGTAACGCAGAAACTCACGGAAAAGCCACTTGAAGCTCAAATATAATTGCCCCTGCATCAACCGTGGAAAAACAGCAATAATCTGTCCTGTCCACAGCTCACAAAACTCCTCTTGCGAGAGTTCTAAAGGTTTTTTCTGTTCACAATCGAAGACTAAAAACTTTCCTGCTTTGGCACTTAAAAAAACATTATATGTGCCATCCTTCCGCAAAAAGATAAATGGCGGAACATATTTTTCGAGATCAATAACGCTTTTAAACTTTCTCAAGCCGACACGAAACCCTGCATCCTTAAATGCTCGCATTAGCTCTGCAACTTCTAACTCTCTGTTAATAAAATATTGTCGCTTCAATGAAGCGATATCAACCGCAATATTGTGAAGCCGACAAACGACCTCAATACTTATCAGCCCTGTTTCCATAATGCTGAACCATAAACCCTTCAAAATCAGTTTCCAATAGGAGCTTCTTTGCTAACATCGCCACATTGATTTCCGCTATCTCCGCCTGTTTTTTGCTATCAAGGTATTTTATCTCTGCATCGAGCACTTCTAACTTATTCTTGCCCCCCAAATATTTAGCCTGATTTGTAATATGCATCAGTTGTTCATACTCTAATGCAATTTGTTTGCTTTCTTCATAAACGCTTGTAGCGGCAAGATAATCTACCCATAACCCCCTTACCGATCTAAAAAGCCTCTGCTTTAGGGCGTCCAACGCATTTTGCACTCGTTTAAGCTCTGCAATATTTCTGTCTCGCTCAGATATCCCTCGGCCGCCCATAAATAATGGCAGAGATATTGTCATACCAACGCTTGTTGATGTTGGTTGCATTTTTTGCGTACTAATTCCAACATCGCCATAGTCAGATCCATAGCAGTCATAACGACCATAAAGAGATATTTCTGGAAACCAATGGTTGTCTGACATTGTCTTTTTATCTTCCGCTGCTCTAACTTCTAGAAGACCACTGGCATACGACGGCTCGGTTTCTAACCACCCATCACTATACGCGATTTTTCTTGGTAAATCCGTTTCATTGAGTGTCAGTGGTGCAAGTGTTTCATCATCTTTCATTATTTCAGTAGCCATGTATTCGTTTAGCTTGTCTTGATTAAGCTTTAACTCCTTTCGTGTTTGAAGCAAATCTTTTCGGAGTGACTTAATGTTGAGAGATATTTGCAGTAAATCCTCCTGTGAGCTTTCTCCATACTCAACCGCCACTTTTTTTAAATTGTATGCTTCCTCATTTTTTTTCAATATTTCTGTTCCATATTTTAGCCTGATTTCTGTCTCAAGAAACGCACTATAAACATCAGTCATCTCAGAAAGCATTTCCTTGCTTTCCGCCTTATATTCATAAAGCTTTGCCGCAAACTTATTCTTGTAATACCCGACATTGAACAACTCCTTGTATAAAGATGATAACTTGTATTGCACTAAAAGATATGCGCTACTTTGCCACTGGCTGTTATTGCTGATACTATTGAGCTGATTGACTTTACCATCTGGTCCTAACTGACTTTGTTGGTCAGAAATGTAATTATATCTACTCGTTTGAGTGTTTACAGAAATCTCAGGAAACATTAATCCCATCGCATAGCGATGATCCTGTTGTGCAATATTTACCTCTTCTCCTTTTGCCTTTAGCGAAGGGTTGTGATCTATTACTCTGACAACAATCATCTCATAATCAACTATTGCATAAACAAAATCTCCCGCAAGCAACCAACAAAATACGAAGATTATTCCTAAAGCATTTTTTAACAGGCTTCTATTCATCATTGATATTCTCTTAGAAGTTTCAGATTTAATACTGCCATGCACAACCTATCTGCTTTTGGGGTTGAGTTTGTAATAGATTTACTGGGGAAAAGCCCTAAATGATCTATAAAAGACTCTTGGACAACTGCACCGCTTGGCTTGTTATCGTCATTCCTGCGAAAGCGGGAAACCGCAAAAAATAAACTGCAATAGAATGACGCACCCAGATGCGCTTGAAATGTTTTAATTATTTTAGCAAACATACAAGCCTCTTCTTTCGTTACTGCTTTAATCAATAGGTTGTGCGAAGGGCTTTATAAGCATAAGCTGTCGTATTTATGCACAGTATTGTTACCCCTCTCAGCAAAAATTGAAAAAACCTTACCAAAAAATTTTAATTGCAATACTGTTTGGAAGGAAAGTGATGAGATCGTGCTCTATCTGAAAAACATAAACAAGATCTGGAAATGTTACTTTGATAAATGCCATGTAGCTTGGGCGAAGTTATAGCTAATGGAGGCTCCGTAAAGTAACATGAAAGACCATTGTCACGCATCAAAAGAATCGCTTAACAACATTCGTAGTATCTTATCTGCTAAAATTTTTTCTAAATAACCTTATATTGGCTTTCGCACTAAAATCCGCACTGTTTGCTAATCCAAGCGGGTGATTTACAGTTCACACCAGTTACAATAGCAGGGAGTAATTACCGCCAGTATATTCAAAACCCAGCTTTTTTAGATTAGTATCCGTGCGTTCCAGCTCTGTGCCAGAGGTAATAGAAATACTTATCTCTTTAGCACCACGGTTTTCTGCCCATTTCCTGAATGTCGTAAGCAGTTTTAGCCCTATAGATTGGTGGCGGTATTCGGGCCTAACATAAAAAATGTAGTTTGCTGCCACCTTTGTCTCTGAGTAAAAGTAATCGTTAACATAACCCGCAAAAATCCCAACAATCTTTCTCTCACTGTCTTCTGCCAATAGGATACAAACAGTAGATACCCGCGTCCCCAGTACCACTTTTGTTTGTTCGGCAAGTTTATTTTCATCATATAGCATATGAGATGAAGCCCGAGCCTCCGCGTAGATATCCCTTCCTAATTCTGCGATTGCAGGAACATCATTGAGAGTTGCAAATCTTATTTTAACCATATTCTTAATCTCCTCCTAAATAATTTTTATTATTCGTAAATGGAATATCACCACAATTGAACACCTCATAGCCTGCTATACAGCAATTTTACCGCGCTCATAGTAATTACGCACCGCATCGAATAAGAACCATTTGCTAACATCGTTTAGTCTCTCTGGTGATAAAACATCCATACCATCATTGCTACGCATTCCAGAAATCGCCTGAACAATATTAGCAATATCCTGCCTGCTTACATAGTAACCATCATCAGCAACAATTTGATTATTAATGGCGCCTGATGATGCATTAGAAAAATTACGACACGCCTCCAAAATTTTCTCTAAATCACTTTGCATATTCGCATCTATGCTAATATCAACCCGGTCATAGGCCTTTGCTCCATCAACATATTTGAACACGACATCACCAACGAGACCTGTCGTTCCATCGACCTTTTCGTAGCTCGCACCACCAAACAGCCAAATATCACCTCGAGCCTCTGCCCTTCCATCACTAACAAGGTCTATTGATTTAATACCGAAATCAGCAAGTGAGAGAACCTCTCCATCATCCATCTTGCCATCAGAGTTCTTATCTTGCCAAACACTAAAGCTAGCCCATTCGCTATCACCAGTATCTAGTTTAGCATTTCCATTGGTGTCAAACGCTCGCAGCCCTTCTAAATCCGACTTCGCCCCCTCTTTGTAGGAAACAAAGCTAATATCATCATCCGATTTGTCTGCCGTTCCCTTATCATAAACCAAAATACCATCGCCTTTATTAGCCCATGCGGTATGATCAAGGAAGCCGTCCTTATTGACATCATACAAAACATTCGCATCAGCAATATCTAAAAACTCCAATCCATTGCCATCAAGGTCTAGCACAACGGGTGCAAAGGAATCTCCTCCTTTACCGAAAACAATTTCTGACATAGGTGGCAGGAGAGGGGTAAGGGTATTGATAGAATTATTAATGTTAATATCAAAGATATCGCTAGCAGTAGCACCTGATTTATCGGTCGCTATTACCTTCACTGAAATCTTACCAACATCATTATTAGCAGGTATCCCACTAAACTTCATCGTGCTGGCATCAAACTTCAACCAACTCGGCAAGGCGCTACCATCTGCCTTAGTTGCAGAATAAGTAAGAACATCACCTAAATCGATATCCTTAAATGTCCCTGAAGGGATGCCGTAGTCAAAACCAAAGTTAATATCAAAAGCTTTAGCATCAACTTGCTGCGTAACTGGGGATGATGCTCCAGACTTGCTATCGTATGTATAAGTTGTTTCCGCTTCTTTGACATTCACTGATACCTTACTTATACCCGCTGGTGGTTTCCCACTAAAAGTCCTCGTCGCTCCATCAAATTTCAACCAGTTTGGCAGAGGCGAACCATCTGCCATCGTTGCCGTATGAGTGAATTGACTCCCGCTTCTAAAGCTACCCGCAACAGAATAACCTCCATTATTGACAGTTTTATCTGGTAATGCCGCATTTAGCATCGGAGCATCGTTAACATTAGCTACATTGATATTAAATGTACTAATAGTTGTCGCACCGGCACGATCCTTCGCCGTAACCTTCACCGCAATGATACCAACATCACCATTCGCGGGAGTACCACTAAACTTCATTGTGCTCGCATCAAACTTCAGCCAACTCGGCAAGGCGCTACCATCTGCCTTAGTCGCAGAATAAGTAAGAACATCACCAACATCTACATCAATAAACGCATTGAGAGGTAACACATGACTAAACAATGATTTTTCCGTGGCAACTTGATTGGCCAACGCAACATTCGCAATAGGTGCATCATTAACATTGTTTACTACAATATCAAAAATATCACTTGCTGTAGCTCCTGATCTATCAGTCGCTATTACCTTAACCGAAATCTTACCAACAGCGCTGTTAGCAGGTATTCCACTAAACTTCAGCGTGCTGGAATCAAACTTCAACCAACTCGGCAAGGCGCTACCATCTGCCTTAGTTGCAGAATAGGTAAGAACATCACCCAAATCAACATCTTTGAAGGTATTCGCAGGAACTGCAAAATCAATACCTAAACCTATGTTGAAAACTTGGCTACTCGTTGGGACTGAATAGGAACCATCCTTACTATCCCAGCATAACTGAGATTCTGCTACATTAACAGCAAGCTTTCCCGCACTTGCCGCCATTGCCGACGGAGTACCACTAAAGGTCAGTGTGGATGAATCAAACTTCAACCAACTAGGTAAGGCACTGCCATCTGCCATCGTTGCACTATAAGAGAAACCCGAATTTCCACGATTACTAAAAGAATTGGCCACAGAGTAGTTGCTAAAAACACCATCCTCATTGATAGTTCTATCTGGTAATGCCCCATTTAACATCGGAGCATCGTTAACATTAGCTACATTGATATTGAATGTATTAATCGCTGTTGCACCAGAACCATCCCTTGCCGTAACCTTCACCGCAATGCTACCAACATCACCATTCGCGGGAGTACCACTAAACTTCAGTGTG
>JAIPED010000016.1 GCA_021737325.1 Deltaproteobacteria bacterium | reverse complement strand
CAGGAGGCTATATTCTGCAGTTGTGCAAGAGTCTTCTTTATGCAGTTTATTGCGCGTTGCCCAACCCGAAGATGGATCGTGATAGCGTTTATTGGTATGTCTGCCTTTAATGATGTCGTAGCGTTGAATAATGTTTCCAATAGTAGAAACAGAAACGCTTTTAATGCCGTTATCCTGACAGTACTTGTCCAATAGCGGCTTAATTGAAGGGGATCGTGGCTACCAACGCGAAAAAATAGGACGGGTTTTTTCAGGGACGACTACTTATTTCTCAAATTCTTAATGAAAGCTATGACATGCAAGGAGACAGGGGCTGGTGAGCGTAATCGCTGAGGATGGGTTGAGGTAGGGGATGATGCACTTTTCTGCCCGCCGCTACCCTTTAGACGCTGTCTCCAGCGTCGCTTGTTCACCGTATTTTTTGTAGAAGCCGATGATTTTCATTCGCTGTTCGACGATTTCATCACTCGTCAACTTCTTAAGACTATCGTGCATAGATGATAACCTCCGATACCCTTGAAGATTATCCTTTTTAACGACATTCTGCACAACCAATGCACACCTCTAAGTGTTGCATATGTGTCTTAACTTTTTCACCGAGAAAGTTTCTTCGTTTTCAGCTTTAAAGACTCTTGCACAACTGCACTGCCTTGTTTTCGATCGTCATTCCCGCGAAAGCGGGAATCCAGATGTACCTGAAATATTTTGATTATTTTAGCTATCATACGAAATCCTTCTTTCGTTACTGCTTGGACGAATAGCTTGTGCAGTGGTCTTTTATGATGACTTTTTGAGGATGATTGCTACAGAAGAAACATCATGACAACATGCCGCGACTTGAAGCCGCGGAAGACAAAGAACACAACAAACAACGGAAAACAAAAAATCAACACAAAATGATAATACAAGAGGAGGTTGTGCAGGGGTCTTTTACTCTCAACACCCCTCATTCCCGTCTGGACAACAAGCCTCCTGATGAGGCATATCGCCGAAAACCCCGAACAAAATGCTCGGTGTGCGCATGGCGGCATTACCTAGAATGATTTCCACCTTATTCCTGCCGCCAAACTGTCCGCAGAACATCGGGCCACAGGTGTTCGCTATTTTAATAAGGTTAAAATCATAGTGCCCTCTTGCGCAGGGTTTGATAAAAACAAACACGCTGAGTGTAAAGAATAAGCCAAAAAGGGGATATGATGGAAAACCAAGCAGAGATTGTGAAGGCGATGAGCCATAAGAATTTTTACCCATGCCCTACTTCTATGGTGAAGATTATCCAAACGCACATCTCATACATATTTGTCGGCGATGAAGATGTTTACAAGGTCAAAAAGCCGGTAAATTTTGGCTTTCTCGATTTTACCACCAAAGAGAAGCGCCGCTTTTACTGCGAGCAGGAAGTTATCCTCAACCGCCGTCTTGCCCCCAAGTTTTATGAGGATGTTGTGGCGATCACCCGCGAGTCTAGCGGCGCATTCACCATTAACGGTGCGGGAGAAGTAATGGAGTACGCCGTTCACATGAAAAAAATTCCCACCAACATGATGTTGAAGAACCTGCTTGCGCAAGGTAAGGCTGGCATAGCGGTGCTTGATAAAGTCGCCCAAAGGCTCGCCGAGTTTCATAGGAATGCCGCCACCAACGAAAAAATTAACAAAATGGGAAAGCTGGAAACAATTCGCTTTAACCATGAGGAAAATTTTGCGCAAACCCAGCCCTTTATTGAGTTAACAATATCGCCCCTAGCCCATCGCTGTATCCAAAACTATGTATCTACCTTTTTGGAAAAAAATGAAGAGTTGCTATTATCTCGCGTGGCGCAAGGAAAAATTCGTGATTGCCATGGAGATCTGCACATAGAACATATTATCTGCGAAGATGAGGAAATTAGCATCTTTGATTGTATTGAGTTTAACGATCGCTTTCGTCATAGCGATGTTGCTGCGGATGTGGCTTTTTTAGCGATGGATCTCGACTATAACGGATTTGAGGATCTCTCGCGGAGTTTTGTCTCTTCCTACATCAAGCATTCTGCTGATGATGCCGTTCTTTTGTTGCTTAATTTTTATAGGTGTTACTACGCCTTTGTTCGCGGGAAGGTCATTAGTTTCCGTTTAAATGAAAAAAGTCTTGCGGCTACGGAGAGGGTTGCCACTGCCAAATTAGCGGGACGGTATTTTGATTTGGCGCTTCGCTATGCTACCGCATTAAAAAAGCCCACCCTGATAATCATTTGCGGGTTGATGGGGACCGGCAAAAGCCAAATGGCGCGCACCCTTACCTCTATGCTTGGCATAGACAGCGTGGTGATGGATGTCTTGCGTAAAGAGCTACTCAACATTCCTCCCCATGAAAAGCACTATGAGGCATTCAGTAGCGGGATATACAGCGCTGAAATGACCAAACAAGTTTACGATGTTGCATTTGCTATGGCGCAAAAAAGCCTTGCGGCTGGTAAATCTATAATTATTGATGCCTCTTTCAAAAAGCAAGAAATGCGACTCGCCGTGCAAAGGTTGGCAATGGAGCTTGGGGCGGATTTCCTCGCAATCCGTTGTGTTTGCCCCGATAGCATTGTGGAAGAGCGCTTAAAAAGGCGCGCACTTCGTTCCACTGGCGCCTCCGATGGTCGCTGGGAAATCTATGCCGAACAGAAACAAAACACCGATGCCTTTTCTCATTTTAGCGAAGACGAGTTTTTCACTGTGGACACTTCTGGGAATCGGCAGGATTCCATTTTTACCGCGCTTGCTGAGATGGCGAAGAGGTTATTATGAGATCCTCTGCGAACAGCAAGCGTAAAATGGATGTATTAAGGTTGTTGATGACTTTTCCCGAGTTTCTTGTATTAGGATGAGGTTACTTGAAATAGAAATGCCGTTGGAAAAAATAACAAACGGCTAGCTACTAAAATGAGAGGTTGTGTTACCCACGAGCGTTATGAATGTAGATATAAAAAAAATAAGAGTTATTGAAGACGAATCCACGATAATTAACAAAATAATTGTTGGCGATTGTTTGGAAGTGATGAAGAGCATTAAAAACGACACATTTGATATGATCTTTGCGGATCCTCCCTACAATATGCAGCTACAGAATGAGCTATACAGGCCAAACAATACGAAGGTTGATGCTGTTGATGATCTATGGGACCAATTTGATGGTTTTGAGCATTACGACGAATTTTCAAAGCTATGGCTACAGGAGGCAAAGAGAGTTTTAAAAAAAAGCGGCACAATTTGGGTTATCGGTTCCTATCATAATATTTTTCGTGTTGGAAAAATAATGCAGGACATGGGTTATTGGATTTTGAACGATGTTCACTGGATAAAGTCCAATCCTATGCCCAATTTTAGGGGAGTTAGATTCACCAATGCAACCGAAACATTGGTTTGGGCAGTTAAAGACAAAAAGGTCAAAGATTATACATTTAATTACGAGGAAATGAAAACGCACAACCAAGGGAAACAAATGAGAAACGACTGGTATTTTGGCCTTTGCACTGGTTCGGAACGATTAAGGGACGAGAAAAATATCAAGGTTCACTCTACACAAAAACCACTTCCTTTGCTTGAAAGGATTATTCTTGCTTCGACAAAAAAGGGGGACTTAGTTTTGGATCCTTTTGGGGGAACTGGAACAACGGGAGTTGCGGCTTTTAAGCACGAGAGGAATTTTACGATGATAGAACAAGATGAGAGTTATGTTGATTGGTCGCTAAAAAGATTCAAAAGCTTTCAGGAGCGATTAAGAGGGATTTAGAGTGGAAAACACAAATATTAAAGATATCATTAAAGCATCGATGTTTAAGCTACTAAATGACGCAACGGTAGATGCTAAAATTAAAAAAATAATTCACAAGCACGGAATGAAGACTCATTTCATGCCGTTGGAGTATAGAGTTTTAGGCGGTTTGCTACAATCTCTAAACATCCAATTTGGAAATTTTATCGAAGTTTTACTGCAGAGAATTATCAAGGAAGAAGATCAATTTAGGCTAGTTGATGACATTTCTGGCAAGAAAAATGTCAGTCTATCGATGACGGAAAAGACAGATTCTTTGATAGATAGCTTCATTTCCGAGCGACAAAACAGTTCTGATGACAATGTTTCTAAGAAATTTGAGCAACTCTTACATGACATCGTTATTGTTCAGCAGTTAGATGGAAAGTTAATTACTGGGAAGCATGATGTAGATCTTTTGTTTCAAGACAGAAGCGGGGTTTACTACTATGTTGAGCTAAAATATAACGACGACCACGACACAGGAAAGTTTGTTGATATCAATAGGAAGTTTTTAAAAACATACGCAGGTTTGGTCAAGAAACTCGCAATAAGGAATGCGTCGCAATTAAAACCAATAATATACTATTTCACCCGTAAAAGGATGAAGGGCAATATCTATGTCCCGGAAGAAAGAAATATTTATAGAGGAGAAAAGTTCTTCAATGAATTTTTAAGAGTGCAATATGAGGATTTAGATAGCTACCTAAAAAATGTTAGCTCCGACCAGGAAATTATTAAAATATTTGATGATCTTTATCAGAAAGTAAGGTTTGGGCGATGAATATGCAGGGTTTAAGCGCGGGACCAATGATCGTAAAAAAGGAAAAAGGGGATATTTTGGTAACAGGCTCCAGCCGCGGCATCGGTAGGGCAATTGCTCTGGCGGCGGCGCGAGAAGGCTATGGAGTTGTGGTGCATTGCAAGGATTCTGTAGAGAAAGCCCGCGTTGTTTGTGAGGAAATCAAGGATGCGGGCGGCAGGGCGCGCCTGTTACAATTTGATGTTTCGCATCGGGCAAAGTGCCAAGAAGCCATTGCGGCGGACATTGCGGAAAATGACGCCTACTACGGTGTTGTCTGCAACGCAGGTATCACCGCGGATAATCCCTTTCCCGCCATTTCGGATGACGAATGGGATGGTGTTATTAACACGAACCTGAATAGTTTTTACAATGTACTTAAACCCGTTGTTATGCCCATGATCCGAGCGCGGCGCGGCGGACGCATCATTGCGATCACCTCTGTTTCGGGGATCATTGGCAACCGTGGACAGGTAAATTACAGCGCGGCAAAGGGCGGGGTTATTGCGGCATGCAAGGCTCTCGCGTTAGAGTTGGCCAAAAGGCAGATAACTGTAAACTGCGTTGCTCCAGGCCTCATAGAGACCGATATGGTTGCGGGAGCACCCGTTGCAGAGATAATAAAGGCGATTCCCCTGCAACGGGTGGGCAAGGCAGAGGAGGTTGCGGGTTTGGTTAGCTATCTTCTTTCCGATTCTGCCGCTTACATCACGAGGCAGGTGATTTCCATTAACGGCGGTATTATCTAATAGTGCTCGCACGATGCGACACTAGCTCCTGCGAATTGGCGTCCCGTTAGGCGAGGGCTTTTCTCTCTCAGGTTTTGAATTGTTATGGAAACATTGTCTCCCCACTTTACCATCCGTCAAATAAGCGAGAGCGTTCAGATCTGCCTTCTTACCGACTATCAAGGTATAAGGAGTGGAACCGTTTGGCTTGAGCATTATTTTGGCGCAAGGGAAAAGGCGCGGAACTTCCTTTCGGCCAAGCGCCAGCAAGAATGGTTGGCAGGACGCGCCTGCGCCAAGTTTCTCTTGGCACCGATGCTCAAAATGCAACCCCAAGAAATAATTGTGAGTAACTCCCTAGATGGTCGTCCTTTTATGGCGGGATTTCCTGAAGTGGCAATTTCCCTTTCGCATTCTCATGGTTTTGCCATTGCCGCCGTTTCTCTTACGGGCAAAGCCATTGGCGTTGATGTGGAGAAGCTACAGGAGCGCAGGAATTGGCGGGCCATAGAGCAGCGATTTTTCTCTTCCCGCGAAGGGGCAAGCACAATTAAGGATTTTTACAAGGGCTGGACGCTTAAAGAAGCGTTGTGGAAATATAGCGGAGATACAACTATCGCCCTTAACGAAATGGAAAATAGAGAAGGGGTTATTTACATTCGTGAGATAGCGCAGCCCCAGATTGGTTTTAGCATGGGTGAAGAGCAGAACGGTGAGTTTCTCTGGGCGGTGGTTTACTAAACGCTTTGCGATGACTTTGTTAAGTTGCGGTACTCCCATTCGCGAAAAAATACCCGTAGGTGTTAAAAAGGTCAGCAAGGCGCTTTTCTTTACGCCCGTAACCACCCCACCCGCGACTTCCTCGCGCCCACCTATGCCTCATCGTCTTTAATTGCATGTTTCCTTTTTTGTTAGCGGAACGATAAAGCTATTGGTGTAGCTCCAGCACCTGCCGTTAAGAATATCTACAGCAAAGCCGGGCAGGAAAAAAAAGTTTCCCCAGAAAAAAATGCTGATTGTCTGGGGAAGCGGAATTTCCGTTTTTTGATAGCAAGGATCGACAATTTTAATACGGACACCGCTGTGGGTGGGTAGTGCCAGAATGGTTGTGGGTAGCTCTTCGTAGTATGTTTCGTCACTTGTTATCACCTCGACGGCAACATGTTCCGCGTTATCGGATCCTGTCACACGGACGCGCTGATGTCCCGCATTGAGCACCGTTGCACAACCCGATAAAACGACGGCACAAAGCAAAAAAAGAATTATCAGGGTTTTCCTCTTAGAATACATCATTCTGCCAAATTTTCCCCGTGGCTATACGGCATGACCATATTCTTTACCGCTGAAACATCCAAGGCTATCTGCTTTACCAAATCTGCAACGGAGCTAAAAGCCTTTTCGTTGCGGATGCGTTTGATAAACTCCACCTGAACCTTGCTTCCGTAGATATCATCATTGAAATCAAGGATAAAAACTTCAACAGAGGTGCTGGTGCCGCCAAATGTGGGATTCAAGCCAATGTTGAGGGCGCCCTTAAAGCGAGCGCCATTGACGGTTACAAAGGTAGCATAAACACCCCTTGGCGGGAGCAACAGCTTATTCGAGGAGATATTTGCCGTGGGGAAACCGATTTGTCTTCCTCTTCCTTCCCCACGAATTACTTCACCAGAAACGCTATAAAACCTCCCGAGCATTGTAGTTGCTTGGGGCAAATCGCCATCCATAACGGCTTGCCGAATGGTACTGGAACTAACAACAATCCCCGCGGCAATTTTATGAGCGCCTAGCACCTGTAGCTCAAATGCCTGCTGGTTGGCAAAGCGACGGAGTAATTCCTCGTTGCCACTTTTATTCCTGCCGAAGGCGTAGTCATGCCCTATTACCAAATGCCTCAAGGCAAGTTGGCGTACGAGAACTTCTTCCACAAATCCTGTTGCCGTCATTGCCGCAAAGCTCTCGTCAAAAGGAATGACCAGCAGGGCTGTTATGCCTGCTTCTTGTAGTAGCGATATTTTTTCTTCCAGCGTCGTTAGCAGGTAAAAGGGGTGCCGTTGCGGGTTCAGTACACTTTTGGGATGTGGTTCGAAGGTGATGGCTAGCGCAGGCAGGTTTTGTTGTGTGGCGATTTTTCTCACCCGCTCTAAAAGCGCATGATGCCCACGATGAACGCCATCAAAATTACCGATCGTTGCTACGCCGCCACATATTGCTGGCGGAACCTCCGCCAAGGATCTTATCACCAACACCGCCCTAAACAACCTCCCATTTTCATTAGTTATCAAGAGATGCCGAAAAGCCCATTGCTTGTCCGTGGCGGTCAATTTGCATTTGCAACCGTTTCTTGTCAATCCCGTCGATGAGCTTTGTTAATGCAGGGCAGCAGGCTAACGCTTTTAGGACACCTTGGAGGTTTTTTATTGCGGGCGGGATGTACGCTAAAAAGTGTTTTTTATCTCTTTCCCGCGATAAAAAACCGTAGGCGCCTAGCGCTTGTAACAATCTCTGAGTAGCCGCTAAAAGTAGCGTTTCTTTATGTAGGGGGAAGCGTTTATCCGTTAACGAGAGGTAATATTCCAGGAGATTGGTGCGGCAGTCTTCGGCAATCTCCACATAAGGATCAAAAAGCAAAGACGCAATGTCGTAGAGGGGATTGCCCAGTCGCAACCCCTGGAAATCAATGAGATAGCATTTTTCCCGCTGGATCATCACATTTTGCGATTGCAAATCACGGTGGATGAGGACGGGACGACCCAAGAGCAATTTTTGCGCCACCAATGATAGCTCTTGTTCCACGGGAGGAGGGATTCTGTACGCCGCCCCTTCAACAAACACGCGGAAGAAATATTGCCAGAAGTATTCTCGCTCCCAGCGATAGAGCCCTTCGTCAAAAGGGGGCATTAGCGGGGGCAGGGTGGTTTGGTGATGCTCAAGGCTGATGCAGTGAAGCCGAGCAATCTCCGTTATCGCTTGTTCATAGAAGCGATAACGCGTTGCGCTATCATGCGAGCGCGTTGTGTAGAGATCGTCATCGCCAAGATCTTGCAAAATTAAATACGACCCCGTTGGATTATCGCCCAGCAAGGCGGGGACACTAACCCCGCTGGCGGCAAGAAACGCGGCGATTCCCGCGTAGAGCGTGTTTTCACGGATGTTCGCATCGTAGCTGATAAAAATCACCCGACGGTGTTTGCTAGTTTGTACCCGCCAAAAACTCCTTGCAGAGCCTCCCTTGCCCACGGGTTGGATGGATATTGGCACCATGCCGCAAGCCGCCAACTCTTTTGCCACCAAGCCTTCATTCATTGGCGAACTCTTTGCATATCCGCTGATACTGTTCCAAGGTGCCAAGATCGTTCCAATATCCTGTATCAATCACAACGCCTGCCACTGCCTGTGTTTGTTGGCGGATTATCCTGATGAATGTGTCCACGATGGATTCCACCTTCCCTGCGGGGATATGCTCCAGAAGGGCGCGTTGTACAATGTAAACGCCGGTGAATTGGTATAGTTTTTTTGTTCCTGTATTTAGCGCTCCGCGAATATCGGTAACAAAGCCCGTGGGGGAGAGAGCAACATTTAAGAGGTGGCCCTGGGATCTTAGCGCGAGCGTCGCAAGTGCATTGCCCGCCAAATGCTTATCAAGCAAAATGTTGAGTGGCAGGGAGCTGACAATATCGGCATTGTGAATCAAGATGTCTTCTTCATCTTTAATGAACGGTTCGATATTTTTTAAGCCTCCCGCAGTATCCAAAAGCACTTCTTCTGGAACAAAAGTTATCGGAATTCCCCGCCAAGAGCCATGGGGAAAATGCCGAGGATACTCGCTGGCGCGATGGTGGGTATTAACAATGAAGCGCTCAATGCCAACAAGGGCAAGCCTTTCAAAAACATGGGTGATAATTGGTTGACCATTTAGGGGTAACAGCGGTTTGGGCAAGTCGTTGGTAAGCGGCTTTAATCTGGTTCCCAACCCCGCTCCCAGCAAAAACGCTGTTCTAATGTTCTTGGACATCATCGGTCCTTAGCCAAGCGCATTTTTTTCACCGACGGATCAAGGTTAAATCCCATGCTTTATTTCTATCGCTACGAACCATCGGCCCTGCGGAAGCTGTCTTTTGCCAAGACGAATTGATAGCCGCTTGGCTCGTGCTACGATGATACCCCGTGGAAGTGCCGTTGCTACAAGGATAGATGGTCGGGATGGCGCGATTCGAACGCGCGACTCCTGCGTCCCGAACGCAGTGCCCTACCAAGCTGGGCCACATCCCGACACCTTTTTAGTGGCGCGGCACCTATAAATTTTGGGTGCAATTGTCCAACGATTTCTGGTAGAGGCGCTCATCATTTTGAGGAGATACGCGCTGTGATAATCTATGATTTGAAGTGTTCCGAAGGGCATACCTTTGAAGGGTGGTTTAACGACCTTGCCGCTTTTGAGGAGCAACGGTCAGCGAAAATAATCACTTGCCCCGTTTGTGGAAGCGAAGCGGTTGAGATAACTCCGTCCGTCGTTAATTTTGTAAGTTCAGCCGCGGAAGAAAGTAATCGGAAAGTGCCTCCCGCGAGCATGGCGTATGAATTTATCACCAAGGGTTTTGAGGATGTTGGAGACAATTTTGCAGATGTTGCCTTGAAGATGCACCGTGGAGAAGAAGAGCACCGCAACATTCGCGGCACAACAACTGCTTCCGAGGAGGATAGACTTCGTGAAGAAGGAGTACTTTTTGTGAAATTGCAGATACCTAAATTTAGCAGCTAATTGTTGGGAGAGGTGCATGGAGTACATTTTCACGAGTATCCTTCACAAAATTGGCAATACTCCCCTTGTAGAATTGGCGAAGATAAACACCAACAAGGATGTAAAAATCTATGCCAAGCTGGAATATTGTAACCCCGCGGGTTCCGTGAAGGATCGTGCGGCTTTGGCGATGATCGTGGCTGGCGAAGCATCGGGAGAATTAACTAGAGAAAAGATAGTTCTGGAAGCAACCAGCGGGAATACGGGAATTGGCCTGGCTTTGGTCTGCGCCAATAGGGGATATCGCCTCTGCCTCACGATGACGGAGGGTGCCAGCGAAGAGCGAAAGAGGATTCTACGGGCGTTGGGTGCCGAGCTAATTCTAACCCCTGCTCATTTGGGAACGGATGGCGCGATTGAGGCTTGCTACAACCTGCTACGGGATTACCCGCACCAGTATTTTGGCACGGACCAATTCAACAATATCAACAATGTGATGGCGCATTATCACGGTACCGCCCCTGAAATTTGGGAGCAAACGGGAGGGGCTGTTTCGGCCGTGGTTTGTGCTTTGGGAACAACGGGAACGGCGATGGGGATTTCTATGCGCCTGAAAGAGTATAACCCCGCAGTTAAGATAATTGGTGTTGAACCATATCTGAAACACAAAATTCAGGGGCTTAAGAATATGAAGGAATCCTATTGTCCTGGTATTTTTGATCGTTCTCGGTTGGATGAGATAATTAACATTAACGATGACGATGCCTTTGCCATGTCGCGCAGGTTGCTAAAAGAGGAAGGATTATTTCTCGGAATGAGCTCTGGTGCCGCGGTGTTTGTCGCTGCGGAAGTTGCCCAGAGAATGTCTTCCGGGGTGCTGGTGGTGATTTGTCCCGACGGTGGCGAGCGCTATTTGAGCACCAATCTTTTCAATGAAACGCGACAGGAAACGCTGAAAGTTTATAACCTGCTTACCAAGCAAAAGGATGCCTTTCAACCGCTTCGCCGTGGTGAGGTATCAATGTATGTTTGTGGACCTACGGTTCATGATGTTCCCCACATTGGATCATACCGCCGCTTTGTTGTGGCCGATATGTTTCGGCGCTACTTTGTTAGCAAGGGCTACAATGTGCGCCACACAATGAACATCATTGATTTGGCGGATCGCTCCATTCGTGGGGCCGAGTTAATGGGGCTTGGCATCAAGGAGCACTCACTACGGTGTACCGAAACCTTTATGAAGGGAGTTGATGCGCTGGGCGTTTCCTACGATTCTCCCTACCCCAAGGCAAGCGAGAATGTAGATGCAATGCTCAAGATAGCCCAACGGTTGGTGGATAAAGGTTTTGCCTATGAAAAACTCCGTTCGGTGTATTTTGATATCTCTAAATTTCCCGAATACGGGGTGTTATCTAACATTGACACTAAGAGCATTAAAACCAAGCGCTCCGTGGATGCGGATAACTACGATAAGGATCACCCCGCGGACTTTGCTTTGCTGAAACGGTCTTCGTTATCAGAGCTCAAGCAAGGGGTTTACTATAAAACCTCCTGGGGAAATGTTCGTCCCTCCTGGCATTTGGAATGCGCGGCGATCGCCATTACTCATTTGGGAGAAACTTTTGATATCCACTTGAGCGGCAACGACATTGTTTTTCCGCATTGTGAAAATGTTCTCGCAATTGGTAGGGCGTTGAGTGGAAAAAATCTCGCCAACTATTGGTTAAACACGGAGTTGGTGATGGTTGAGGGCAAAAAGATGTCTCGTTCGGTGGAAAATATCGTTACCATCGACGAATTGTTGGAGGCAGGATATGCGCGGGAGGATATTCGCTTCTTGCTACTTGCTACGCATTACCGCAAGCCGTTGACTTTTTCTTTCCCGGCTTTATCCGCCGTTAGCAACACGCTTCGCACGATTAACGGTTTTATCGCCCGCTTATTGGCCCATCGCTCTTCGGTAAATGCGCCAGAAGCGGAGCAGATCTTTTACGATTTGCACAAGGGTTTTAACGATGCCATGGATGACGACTTCAATATTGCAGAAGTCATGGCGGCGATTTTTGAGTTCATTCGGCGATTAAATATTCTTATTAATGCGGGGATGCTTGATGAAAAGCAGCGGGACAGCGCAGTCGCTTCCTTAAAAGGTGTTGATGCTGTTCTTGGTGTTATGGATTTTCAGCTTAAGGAATTGCCCGACGGTGCTGCTGCAATGATAAAGGAGAGAGAGGTGCTTCGCTCCCAGAAGCAATGGCAGCGTGCCGATGAGATAAGGCAAAAATTGTTACTTCTTGGCGTGGAAATTTGGGACACGGCGGACGGAACTCTTTGGCGGGTGCGGCATTAGCCTGTGCAGTTCTTCTTGGGGATAATGGGGCGCTGATGTTCAGCAGTATTGATGATGTTACCCAAGATTTTCTTTCAAAGAAAAAGGATCATCTTGGTGTTAAAAGATAAGATCACAAGGGAGGATTTTCTTTATGGCGGTTAGGGTGGCGATAAATGGATTTGGTAGGGTTGGTCGGTATCTAGTGCGGGCGGCATTGAATAATGCGGAGATGGATATAGTCGCGATAAACTCTCGCGCCGATGCCAAGACGCTGGCACATCTGTTGAAATACGACTCCGTGCATGGAAAAATTTCCTGTTCAGTGGAAACTGCAGGGAGGGATATCATCGTTGCTGATAAAAAAATCACAGTTACTGCAGTGACTGGCGACATCTGCACCCTTCCTTGGCGGGAGCTAGGGGTGGATATCGTCTTAGAATCTACGGGGAAGTTTCGCAAAAAAGACCAACTCGTTGGACATCTAGAGGCAGGGGCGAAAAAGGTCATCATCGCGGCCCCAGGAAAGGCGATAGACGGCACCTTTGTTATGGGGGTTAACGAGGAAACATATGATAACGGTAAGCATAACATCGTTTCCAACGCCTCCTGCACCACCAACTGTTTGGCACCGGTTGCCAAGGTGCTGAACGACAGTTTTGGCATTGAAAAAGGCTTGATGACGACCATTCATGCCTACACCATGGATCAACGCCTTTTGGATGGTTCCCACAAGGATCTGCGTCGTGCGCGTGCTGCGGCGATGTCAATAATCCCGACTTCCACAGGAGCCGCTAGCGCTGTTGCTGAGGTAATACCTTCCTTAAAGGGTAAGCTGGATGGTATCGCCTTAAGGGTGCCGACTCCCAATGTTTCGCTGGTGGATTTTTCCGCGCAACTGACAAAAAGTGCCACAGTTGTGGCGATTAATGAAGCAATGCTCGCGGCTTCCCAGGGGGCTCTCAAGGGGATATTGGCTTATAGTGATGAAGAGTTGGTTTCCGTTGATTTTACCAGTAGCCATTATTCCTCCATTTTTGATGCGCCGTTAACAAATGTGTTGGGCGATAATTTTGTTAAGGTGTTTTCCTGGTATGATAACGAAAGCGGTTATGCTTGCCGCATGGTTGATCTGGCGATTTACATGGGGAAGAGGTTGTAAACGGAGCATGCCCACCGATTTGATTATTGGAAATTGGAAAATGCACAAGGGGTTGGTTACGGAAGCACTTGCTCTAACCGAAGCGCTGATATCATTACCACTTTTTCCCGAACGAGAAGTCGCAATAGCGCCTCCCTTTACCGTCCTCTTTCCCGTGGCGGAGAGGCTTCGTCATGGGAAAAGTCAGATTAAGCTTTCCGCGCAAAATGTGCATAGCGAAGCGCAAGGTGCCTATACGGGCGAGATTTCGGCGACGATGCTTGCTCATGTAGGTTGTTCTTTGGTGCTTGTGGGACATTCCGAAAGACGGATTCTTTTTAGCGAAAGTGATGAATTTATTAACAGAAAGTTGTTGGCGGTAATAGCTGCGGGAATGCGGGCGGTCCTCTGTGTTGGCGAAACCCTGCAGGAGCGAGAACGAGGGCAAGAATTGCAGGTTGTGCGAGGACAGATAGAAAAAGGGCTGGCGGGTGTTTCTCCCATTGTAGCCCGTGCGGGAGTGGTTATTGCTTATGAGCCGATCTGGGCAATCGGCACAGGCAAGACCGCGTTCCCTCGTGCAGCGCAGGAGATGCATGCCTTTATTAAAGAACGGCTAACGGTAATGTATGGTTTGTCGGTTGCAAACGCGATACGCATACTGTATGGAGGGTCGGTCAAGCCGGAGAACATCCGCGAATTGATGGAAATGCCAGATATCAACGGTGTTTTAGTTGGTGGTGCGAGTTTGGAATTGGAAAGCTTCAGAAAAATAATCTGTTACTAAGGAGATGGCAGTGGTTACCTTTGTTGTGGCGGTTCACATAGTGGTTTGTTTTGTGGTGATTTTAGTGGTTCTCCTGCAAGCGGGCAAGGGTGCAAGCATGGGCTCGTTTATGGGTGGTTCCAGCCAGACTGTTTTTGGTTCTTCGGGGCCTGGCACATTTTTAGGCAAATTTACGGCGGGTGCGGCAGTTTTATTTATGCTAACCTCGCTTTTACTTTCTAACCCATCATTCTTCCAACCCGAACGCAGGGTTGTTAATAGGGTGGCGGAAGGGCAGGCAGTTCCTTTAAATCAACAGCAGCAGGCGTTGCCAATCATTCCGTTAACTCCTGCAGAATCTGGCAAATAACCGAACCCGTTTTCACGAGTGCAAGCTTCATCGAGAGTCCAGATGTGGTGGTGTTTTCTATCAATGCTGAGAAAAGTAAAACATCGGTTTAAGCTTCCAACTCTTTTATTAACGCCGTGATTGTTTCTTGAGCATCACCCACAACACCAAAATCTGCTTGAGTGAATATCGGTGCAGTGGGATTTTTGTCTATCGCGATTACAGTTTCTGCTCCTTGAAAGCCTGTGGTAAAATGCACCGCCCCTGAGGCACCTGCAATTATTAAAACTTTCGGAGCAATGGAAACACCACTTTGTCCTATTACCCGCTCCGCTTCAATCCAGCCTTGGTCATAGGCGGCGCGGGTACCGGCTATTTGTGCCCCCATCGTTTTTGCTAGTGCCGCGATCAGGTCGAACCCACCCGCGCTGAGCATCCCAAATCCTCCTGCGACGACAATATCTGCATTTTGGAGTGAGTTATCGCTTTTTCCTTTTATCATTTTAATGATCTTTACCCGGCAATCGTCGGGGGCAACCTCAACTTTCCAAGGGGTTACCGTGCCACGATGTTGTACTTGTTGCTTGGCGGGAGGGAAAAATCCCTGGCAGATGGTTGCCATTTGCGGCCTGGCCATGGGGCAGATGATATCAACACGCATGTTGCCACCCCAGCCTGCGACCGTCTGCTTAAGCACTTCTCCTCTTGCCGTATTTTCCCAAGATAATTCAATACAATGGGCAGTTAACCCCGTATCCAGCCTTGCCGCAACATCGGGCGCCAATTCCATCCCTAGTGGCGAGCCGCCGATGATGATAGCGGTTGGTGCAACATGACGGGCTATCGCGGTAAAAATTGTGGGATAAAAGTCGCTTTGATAAAACTTCAGAGAGGCATTGCGGGCGACAAACACTTCATCAACTCCATAAGCGTTTGCTTCTTCTGCGAGACAGCAGCAATTATCGTCGCCGATGATGATCCCATAAAGATTTCCTGGTGCTGCCAGTTCCCGCGCTTTTCCCAGAGCTTCTAAAGCGGACTGTGCGATTACTCCGTCGGTTATTTCGATCCAGACCAAAACCCTACGCATTAAAATTCCTTCTGAGGCACTCAAACAAATTTAATTCTTGTGAACACGGCCGACCATAATCATTTATGACACCTTGATTGGAGTATCTTTGCCAACTCCTTTGTTGTTTTCTCCAAGCTACCGTCAATCATTGATGCGCCTTTTCGCGGTGCCATGATTCCCAGAGAAAAAACCTCCGTTGGTGAAGCTGGCACTGCTGTGGTAGAAATTTGATTGTTGGGGGGACTGCCGAAGCACTCCAAAGCGGTTAGTTCTCTTATTTTTTTATTTTTCGTGGCAATAATTCCTGCTATTGTTGGTAAGCGAGGTTGGTTTATTCCCTTGGTAAGGGCAAGCAGGGCGGGAGTTTTTACCTCAAGAACGGCGGTATCCCCACCGATTTTTTTTTCTACGGAGAGCGCACCATTACCAGAAAAAGAAAACCCCTTCACCGCTGTTACATAGGGAATGCCAAGAAGTACTGCAAGCTGTACGGGAACCTGCCTGGTTGCTCCATCCACCGATTCATCGCCGCAGAGAATTAGATCATAATTTCCGCTAAGTGAAATTGCCCTTGCGATAATCTTTGCCGTAGCTAAGGTGTCGGAACCGGCAAAAGCACTATCGGAAAGCAATACCCCCTCGTCAACACCCAGTGCTAGGGCGCCTTCGATTACCTTCTTGACGCTTGGGGGGCCCATGGTAATGGCGGTGATGGTGGCACCATAGGCATCCTTGATGGCAAGAGCCGCTTCCAAGGCGTGCTTATCCAGTGGATTAAGGACCAGCGGAATCCCACTTCTAATGAGCGTTCCCGTCCCTTTATCCAGGCGGAGGTGCTGAAAATGTCCCGGTTCGGGCACTTGTTTTACACAAACCAAAATGTTAGCTTCCACCGACCATAACCCTCAAACAATCTGCCGACCACCAGGCTAACAGAAAATGACTTCTTCGGCAATGACATGTTTTAGGAAAACTTAGGATTCACGGGTATTTTATGCGTGTACTGGGAATTGATTACGGAGAAAAACGGATAGGTGTTGCCATTGGTGATGAGTTAGGTTTTCTCGCCCATGGGTTAACCGTTATTATTCGTTACGGGAATGAGCAAGATGTTGAAAAGATTGCCCAGTTGGTCTGTGAGAATAACATTAAAACACTTGTTGTCGGTTATCCAGTGTTGCTCAACGGTACCGAAGGGATTCAATGTAAAAAAGTCAACGATTTTATCGAAATTTTGTCGGCAAGAATAACCATTCCGATAGTGCGAGAGGATGAATCTTGCACCAGCTCATATGCCGCAGAGATAATACGAAACAGCAAGAGTAAGCGCCAAAGACAGCATCGTCGCCATGGGCTTGTGGATAAAATCGCCGCTGTTTTGATTTTACAAAGCTATTTGGAGCGAATGCGTCGCTACGGCATTGGGGAAGGGGGCGTTTTGTAGATTGTTCTACCTACTCCATGAATATTTTGCCGAAATAGTTTACCGGTTAAAACCGGTTTTTAATTTTTATCAAAGGAAGCGAGAAGCCTATGCTCGCCATTCCCGTAGCTGGAAAATTCTTTTTGCCATCGCGCTAACGATGCTCATCATTATCGGCGGTTTATTATTTAACCTGACACTTGCCCCCACGGGAAATGAGAAGGGGAGCATCGTTATTGATATCCTTTCGGGCAGCTCGTTGCAAAGTGTTATCAGCGAGTTAGAAGAAAAAAAACTGATAAAAAATAGCAATATCTTTACCTCGTTGGTTTATTGGCATGGTTCAGGCAGGGCAATCATCAAGGCGGGGGAATACGAATTTTACCCGAAATACTCGCAATGGCGAATTGCTCGTATGCTCGTCAAGGGCATCACCATGTTCCACAAGGTAGCGATACCTGAAAACTGGACGGTTGCGCAGGTAGCTAGGAGGTTGAGCGCTAGGAGGTTGGCAAACTACGATGTCTTCATGGCTATGGCGCGCAATACAACATTCCTCAATGAAATGGGTATTTCCGCAAAATCGGTAGAGGGTTTCCTTTACCCTGAGACCTATTACTTTCATCGAATGATGAACGAACGCCAAATAATGGCGGTGATGATCGGGCAGTTTAAAAAGGAGTTTACCCCGCAGATGGAGTTTCGTGCGCATAAAATGGGGTTTTCTGTGCTGGAGGTGGTAATTATTGCCTCCATGATTGCCAAAGAAGCAACTCTTAGTGAAGAGAAGCCCTTAATTGCAGCGGTGTTTCATAATCGTTTACGACTAGGAATGCGCCTGCAATCGGATCCTACGGCAGTGTATGATTTTGAAACTCCAAGAAGAAAGGTCCGTAGCAGAGATTTAAAAAGCTACAGCAAACATAACACCTATCTTATTAGCGGACTGCCCAGTGGTCCAATCGCCAATCCTAACAAACAATCGCTGTTGGCAGCACTATACCCCGCGCAGGCTGATTATCTGTATTTTGTGGCATTGCGCAATGGTTCCCATATTTTTTCCACGAGATACGATGATCACAAAAAGGCAATAGAGCAGATCTATGGCAAAAGGGTGAAATAGTAAGTTTGCCTCAGAGTGTTGCGGATTAAAGCCGATAAAAAAATGCCGATGTCGCAATAGCGGCATGTTAGTGCGATTACCGATCAATTGATGGACACTCCCAATAAGCGCGCAAAAAGTTCTATAATAACCGTTCGCAATCATTGAACACATCTGCGGCAAATTATAAATCCTGTGGTAGCGGGGAGCATAAATTTCTGCACAACCCACGAGGAGCTTGCCACTAACTTGACAAACATCCTCTAGCCATTAGCTTATCTTGCAAAAAGTGGAGGTCGGCAAATGAAACAAGACCAATACACCAGGAAAATGCAGGAGGTAATCTCCCTGGCGCAATCATTGGCGCAACAGCGCGGGCATCAGGAGTTGTTAATAGAGCATCTGCTACTGGTGGCGCTACGCCAGGAAGAATCTATTTTTGCGGATATTGTTGCACAGGCAGGTGCGGATAGGCGAGTGTTAGAAAGGCAACTCGCCCTCTCCCTGGATAAACTGCCGCAGGTACAGGGTGCTAAACAGCTTTATGTTTCTTCGCTACTGGCAACGATTTTGGAAGCGACCAAAGGCATTGCCAACCGCTTGCAGGATGATTTTATCAGCATGGAGCATGTTATCTTGGCGGTTGTGGAAGGAAAGCAAGGGGAAGTCGCGAAGATGTTGGAGGCCAGCGGTCTTTCCACTAACAAAATATATGATGCATTGCGGGAAATTCGCGGGAATCAGCGCATTATGGACGATGATCCAGAGGGCAAATATCAGGCGTTAAAGAAATACGCTAAAGATTTTACTGAAATGGCGAGCAAGGGGAAATTTGATCCGGTCATTGGTCGCGATGAGGAAATTCGCCGTATTATGCAGGTGTTGTCGCGAAGAACAAAAAACAACCCCGTACTTATCGGCGAGCCGGGTGTTGGCAAGACGGCAATTGTGGAAGGCTTGGCGCAACGGATAGTCAATGGCGATGTCCCCGAAAATCTCAAGGGGAAGAAAGTACTGGGTTTGGATATTGGCGCGGTTGTGGCGGGGGCGAAATACCGCGGAGAATTTGAAGAGCGTCTCAAGGCAGTGCTCAAGGAAGTCAGCGCCGCCCATGGCGAGATTATTCTTTTTATTGATGAAATCCATACCGTTGTTGGTGCGGGAGCGGCTGAAGGATCAATGGATGCGGGGAATATGCTAAAACCGGCTCTTGCCCGCGGAGAATTGCGATGTGTGGGAGCGACAACGCTTAACGAATACCGCAAGCACATTGAGAAAGATTCCGCGCTGGAACGGCGGTTCCAACCCGTTTTTGTCAAGGAACCCAGCGTGGAAGACACCATCGCCATCCTCCGAGGGTTAAAAGAAAGGTATGAGGTACATCATGGGGTACGGATATTGGATGGTGCGATTATCGCGGCGGCCAACCTCTCTCAGCGCTATATTCCCGACCGCTTCTTGCCTGATAAGGCAGTTGATTTGATAGATGAAGCGGCTTCACGGCTACGGATGCAGCTAAATTCCGTTCCTGAAGAGATTGATACCTTAGAGCGAAAAATTTTACAATTGGAGTTGGAAAAGCAATCCCTGCGCAAAGAAACGGACAAGCCTTCTAAGGAAAGGCTAAAAAAGCTGGAAGAAGAATTGGCGGGTTTAAAAGCGTTATGTGTAGGACTAAGAGAGCATTGGGATAACGAAAAAGAAATAATTAAAGCGATCAATGTTCTCAAGGAAGAGATAGAGCGCTTAAAGGTAGAAGAGCAAAAGGCTTTAAGGGAGGGGAATCTCTCGCTTGCTTCCGAGATCAAATACTCCAAGATGATATCTGCGCAGAATAAGCTGGCAGAAAAACAAGGAGAGCTGACCACATTGCAGACGACAAACAAGATGCTTACCGAGGAGGTTTCCGAGGAGGACATTGCCGCCGTGGTTGCTATTTGGACGGGTATTCCCGTTGCCAAGATGTTGGAAGGCGATGTACAAAAATTACTAACTATGGAAGAACGCCTTCATGGCAGGGTCGTTGGACAGGAAGAGGCGGTGAATGCTTTGTCCAATGCACTAAGGCGTGCGCGTGCGGGCATAGGCGAGCCTAACCGTCCCATCGGCTCTTTTATTTTTATGGGGCCAACGGGTGTGGGCAAAACGGAGTTAGCGCGAGCATTGGCGGAGTTTATGTTTGATAGCGAGCGCGCAATGATTCGGATTGATATGTCTGAATATATGGAAAAACACGCCGTGGCGCGGCTAATCGGTGCTCCTCCTGGCTATGTTGGCTATGAGGAAGGTGGATTTTTAACCGAGGCTGTTCGTAGAAGACCATACAGCGTTTTACTTTTTGACGAAATTGAAAAGGCGCATCCCGATGTTTTTAACATTCTTTTGCAGATATTGGATGATGGCCGCCTCACCGATGGGCACGGCAGGAGTGTTGATTTTAAGAACACGGTGGTAATCATGACCTCCAATGTCGGTAGCCAGTGGTTGCAGGATGAAACTCTGAGTGAAGCAGAAAAAAGCGAGTTGGTGCAAGAGGCTCTGCGGCGCACTTTTAAGCCAGAATTCATTAACCGTATTGATGACATTGTTTCGTTCAAGCCGTTGTCTATAGGTGACATTGCCCGCATAGTCGATATTCAGGTTTCATTGTTGAGCAAACGCTTGGCAGAACGCGGCATCTCGCTGGTACTAACCCCCGCAGCCCAAGAAACCTTGGCTCGTGATGGCTACAGCAGCTCTTATGGGGCGCGTCCGCTTAAAAGGGTAATACAAAAGAAGATACTGAACAAACTTTCTCAGGCTCTTCTATCGGGGAGCTATGCCGAGGGCGATGCTATTGCGGTTGATGTTGACAAAAGCGGTGAATTCATATTCGTCCGCAACAGAAATTAGCGGTTTTTTGTGACGAAAAATAACAGAGGAGAAATAAAAAATGAACATGATTAAAACAACACTTTTATTGGGGTTGCTGACAGGATTGCTGGTACTCATCGGCGGTTATTTTGGCGGTGAAGCCGGTATGATTATCGCCTTAGTTTTTGCCGCGGTGATGAATCTGGGGAGCTATTGGTTTTCGGATAAGATAGTTTTGGCGATGTATCGCGCCAAGCCTGTTGATCCCGCTTCGGCACCAGAAATTTATCGTATTGTTGAGGGGCTTTGCCTCAAGGCGAACCTGCCGATGCCCCGTGTATTTATCATAGAAGAAGATGCTCCCAACGCTTTTGCCACGGGGAGAAACCAAAAGCATGCGGTGGTGGCGGCAACAACCGGCTTATTAAAGCTTCTCAATCGCGAAGAGATTGAGGCCGTTTTCGCCCACGAACTGGGGCATGTGAAAAACAGGGATATCCTCATTAGCTCTATCGCGGCAACCATCGCCGGTGCGGTAATGATATTGGCTAATATGGCACAGTGGGCGGCAATTTTTGGTGTAGGCAGAAGCTCTGATGGCGAAGAAGGTGGGGGGATTGTCGGGCTTTTAGCGACGGCGATAATCGCTCCCATTGCGGCGATGCTAATCCAAATGGCTATTTCCCGTTCTCGGGAGTATCTTGCCGATGCGAGTGGTGCGAAATTCTGCGGAAATCCCTACGCCCTTGCTTCCGCTCTAGAAAAGATATCCTCGTATTCTCGCAATATCCATCTCCATGCCAACCCTTCGACCGCACATATGTTTATCATTAACCCCCTTTCGGGAAAAGCACTGATGAACCTTTTTAGCACCCATCCTCCTGTGGAGGAGCGTGTTGCTCGTTTACGCGCCATGCGCCCGTACTAAACGCCTAAATGGAACATCTCTATTTCTAACAAAAAAAGCCCATATAATTATGGGCTTTTTTTGTTTAATTGTATCTTGGCGGCATTTATTATTATCTGACCAATCAGATTGTTTTGCTTGGTCAAGCGTTAAGGGTAAATGTTATTAGCAATGGCTATCTCCCCTTGAAATTCGCTTCCCTTCGTTCCAAGAATGACATCACTCCCTCAATGGCATCTTCACTTTTCATGATTGGGAGTAAATCAGGAAGGAGTTTGGCGAATGCTGCTTTTGTCCCGTACACCTTTGCGAGGCGGGCCGAGTTTAGCGCTGCCATGACACCCAGCGGTGCCCGTTTGGCAATCTCGGTGGCGATTTCCATTGCCCGTTCAAACTCCTTACCCGGATCAACTAGCTCCTGCGCCAGACCTAGTCGATAAGCCTCTCCGCCGCTCATTTCTTCGCCCGTGAGCAAATAGCGCATCGCGTTGCCCCATCCAATTTCTGCAAACAGACGCACGGTGCCGCCCCCCACGGGGTAGATCCCTCGTTTTACCTCCAGCAAAGCGATCCTGGCATCCGTTGCCACTACACGGATATCCTGCGCGAGCATAAGTTCAAAACCAATCGTGTAGCATCTCCCGCGAATAGCCATAACCACCGGCTTACGACAACGGGCGTCTTCATCCAATCCGAGTGGATGTATGCAACCAGCGGGAATACCCCATTTACCATCGCTAAAAACTGGAGCCCACTTGTCCAATTCCAGCCCTGCGGTAAAGTGTTCTCCTTCGGCGTATAGCAGGCCGCAACGCAAATCGGGGTTTCTATCCAATTCTCCATAGGCGTAGGCCAGTTCTTCATACATCTGAATATCAAAAGCGTTGCGCTTTTCGGGGCGATTTAACCCCATGGAGAGAACATTTCCCACCTTTTCGACCTTGATTCGGGTATAATTCATCAGTTGCTTCTCCTTTGTCGTTTTTCTTCTTTTCTGTATTTTTGGGGTAAAACGGTACTTCCCTTTGCGGATAGCTATTGAGGCTTTGCTCGCTGTAGCATTTCGCGGGCATGTTCACGGGTGATCGCGGTCATTTCTTTTCCGCCGAGCATTCGGGCAATCTCTTCAACGCTATGTTCCTCATCTAACAAAGTTATATTAGTTACCGTTTGTTCACCAACGATGCCCTTGGCAACGAAAAGGTGTCGTTGGGCGAAGCATGCTATTTGTGGCAGGTGGGTGATGCAAATGACCTGTCGTTCGGAGGACATTCGGGCTATTTTTTCTCCGACTAAAGAAGCAACGGCCCCGCCAATGCCGCTATCAACTTCGTCAAAGACAATTGTTGCCACCACATCCGCCTTTGCCAAAGCGCTCCTTATCGCCAGCACAATGCGGGAGAGTTCTCCGCCAGAGGCTATTTGAGAAAGGGGTCTGGGTTCTTCTCCAACATTGGTAGAAAGATAAAATTCAACACCATCATAACCCTTGCTGTTCAGGGAATCAGCAGAAAACGCCACTTCAAAAGTTGTTCCTGCCAGTTTTAGCGAGGATATCTCTCCTTCTATGGCTTCTTTTAATCTTTTGGCCCCTTCCTGCCGCTTTTTTCTCAGCTCTTGAGCACGGATTAAAAGCTCATTGTCTAGCACCTCAATTTCTGTGGCAACACTAGCAATTTCTTCATCAAGCCGTAATAATTGTTCAATCTCGGCGGATATTTCCGCATGCTTGGCGATTATACGGGCAACATCACCGCCGTGTTTTCTTTTTAACTGTTTGATTAGCTCTAGCCGTTCTTCCACCTCCGCCAAGCGCTCGGGAGAAAAAACTAAGGTATTAGCATACTCTCGCAGTGCGGTTGCCGCATCTTCAAGCTGGTAGCAGAGCCCTTCGAACTCCCTAGAAGGGACCTGTAAGCGGGAATCAATCTTGGCGATTACCTGAATATCCGTGAGGATTTTTCTCATTTTTTCCGTAACGGAACCGTTATCAAGGTACAACAGCGAAAGCGCGTTGTGGGCATAGTCAGCGAGCTTTTGTGCGTTGGCGAGCACCAGGCGTTCTTCCGTTAATGCCTCTTCTTCACCAGGGGAAAGCTTGGCAGAGGCGATTTCTTCCTGCTGGTAACGAAGAAAATCCTCGCGGGAGCGTGCTTGCTCATTGTCTTTTATCAGTTTCGCGTGATTTTTTTTCAAGTGGGTAGCCTTTGTGAAAAGTTCCGTATAGCTCTCCCTCTCATTCCGTAATAAACAAAAATCATCAAGGATATCTATGTGTTTATCTGAATGGAGCAACAACTGATGTTCATGCTGGGAACAAATAGCAACAAGGTTTTCGGCAAATTTTGTTAATTCGCCAAGGGGAACGATAGCCCCGCCGATATACACCCTGTTTTTTCCCGTGCGCGAGATGAGGCGCCGAATAACCAGCTCTCCCTCGCTTTCACCGCCGATTTCTTCAAGGTGTTGACGGGTATCGGGAAGGGTAGCAACATCAAAAACCCCTTCTATTGTTAGGGTTTCTTCGCCCGTTCGGATTAAATCGGTGTTTGCCCTTTCTCCGAGGAGCAATGCTAAAGCGCCAATGATTATTGATTTTCCTGCTCCCGTTTCCCCCGTGATTACATTCAAGCCTGTGCCGAAGGTAACTTCCAGTTGTTCAATAATCGCCAGATTTTTAATTCTTAATTCCATGAGCATTTTACCAATCCCTCATGCTATCTACGATAATTGGGAGGTGCTGACCAAGCTAGCTTAGAGCGCAAAATTTCAAAGTAGCTAGTCTTAGGGAATGAAACCAGAATAGTGTCAGATGCCGATTTTTTGATAGTTATTTCTTCATCACCAGCCAGGGAAATGCGCTCTTGCCCATCGACAACCAGCAAGGCATCCCTTTCCTTAACCAGAGCGCGGATTGTAAATACCGCGCTTGGTGGAAAAATTAACGGACGGTTAGTTAGGCTATGGGGACAAATGGGGTTGATGATAATTGAGTCAAGCTGGGGAACGACAATAGGTCCACCTGTTGAAAGCGAATAGGCGGTTGAGCCTGTGGGGGTAGAGACAATCAAGCCATCGGCGCGAAAGGTGGTGAGGTATTCTCCATCAACGCTGGCCGCAATATCCACCATTCTCGCATGTTCACTACGGCTGATAACGGCATCGTTAAGCGCCACAAAGCTACCGCTAGGGCAAGAGACATCCAGCATCATCCTTCTTTGGAGGGTGTAACGGCTGGCGAGAATCTCTTCCAACGCGGAAAAGACCTTACTCGCACAGACTTCGGTTATATAGCCCAGAGAGCCTAGGTTCACGCCAACAATCGGAACTCCCTTTCCACTAACTATGTGTGCAGCTTCAATCAGAGTGCCATCGCCACCGAGGGTTACTAAAAAATCCATTTTAGGGATTGTCGCCGCCACAGGGGAAACAACCGTGATTCCGCGCTCGCTGAGCCACTCTTCCAGCTTGATGGCTAACATGACCGCATCCCGTTTGTTTTTATTGGCGAATATCCCGACATTATTGATCTTCATGGTGTGCGCTTTTAGCACAAAGAAACAATCATTGACACGAGAAAAGATACAAGCAGGCAATTAAGCGCGGATGTTTTATCTGTAGCCCGCAAAAAAACGGTGAGAGGAACCGCTGCTCCTCCCACCGTCAGGATGTTGGTAATTAATTGCTACTTTCTTTTTTCAGGTTTTTTGTAGAGGCAGGCGACGATAAAACCCATCGCTAACAAGCAGGCGGCGATTAGCAATGCTTGTTCCTTAAACATGGAAAAGACCAAGGGACCAAGAACGCCCGCACAGGCCCAGGCGGTCAGCATGAAGCCATAAACCTTGCCGATATATCCAGGACCGAAAGAGTCCGCCGCAAAAGCTGGCATCGTGGCAAAGCCACCACCATAGCAGGCAAGCAGATAACAACCAGCGATTAAGAACAAGCCATAGGTGCCGATGACTCCGTATGCTACCAACAAGTAGATAACCGCTTGTGTGGCAAACATCGTCATAAATACCGCCTTGCGGCCAATTTTATCGGAAACGGAAGCCCAAAAGAGCCTTCCCAAGCCGTTAAATATTGCTGTGTAGGCAACGACCGCGCCGCCAGCAATGGCAAGCATCTTGGCGGCATCTTCAGGGGTTAACCCCTCAGGCAGAGTTGCCTTGGCAAGATCTTGAGAAATTGGCGAAAGTTGCGAGATTAGTCCTAAACCAGCAGAAACATTTAAGAATAGCATTGCCCAGAGCATCCACCACTGTGGTGTTTTGACCGCTTGCCCAAAGTTGTAAGAGTCGGCGGCAGAAACCGTGCTGGCGGCGGGTGTAAAGCCAGTGGGTAACCAACCAGTGGGGGGATTTTTAAAGAGCTGTGCTGCTGCAACTACGAGCACCATGAAGATGACGCCCCAAATATAAAAGGTCATCGCCACTCCCGATTCGGTGAAGCCACCTTTGTAGGCGATAATCATTGCAGGGGCGATTTTCCCCATGAAGAAGGCGCCCAGACCAAATCCCATGACGGCAAGCCCAGTAACCAAACCGCGTTTATCTGGGAACCAGCGAATCAGGGTTGCAATGGGGGTAACATAACAAAAGCCGTTACCCAGACCACCGATAATGCCATAACCAAAATAAAGCAGATAAATGGACCCAAATTGGTCGGCAAGACCAGTAAGCAGGGTGCCAATACCAAACAGGATACCACCAACGGTAGCCACAAAGCGGGGTCCTTTTTTATCTACCAGTGTTCCCCCGAAGGCTGCGGCAAAACCAACAACCAGCATCAAAATCATGAATGCCATCTGTGTTTCCGTTTCTCCCCAGCCGTGCGCCGCAATCAGTGGCTTCTTAAAAACCGACCAGGCATAAACCGTACCCAAACACAATTGCATAACAATTGCGCCGATGGCAATTATCCATCTTTTGTTCTCCAACTTTTCGTTAGCCATTTCTAACTCTCCTTATCCTTGTAATGTATTCTGCAGAAGGAAAACATAGCAAACCTTCCTTTGCGTAACTCACCTGGGGCGCGGGCATAGGTAAAAAGCTGTTTTTTGTCAAACGAATGTCCTATTTGCGTAGCAGCGATGTTCTTTCTAAGCCGCAAGGATAGCAATATCAAGGGCTGCTATAAGTGAGGTGGTAGTGGAAAATGAGCGATGCAATATTGGGAAAATAGCATCACAAAATCCGCATAATTCCCAAAACTACAAGTAGCGCCATGCTGTTTGCAACAATAAGCACGATGGTAAATGCGGCGGTACTCCATAGCTGTCGCCCGCAATCTTTTCTTGTAAAAAGAGCAAAACCTAGTGTACCCAAACTCATTACAAAATGTGGTTGCGGGAGTGAGCAATGAAACTGTTCTTAGCGGGCATTATCGGTATGGTTGTTGGTTTTATTTCCCTTTTTTACTTTTGGGGAGCATTTCTTGTCTTTGCAAAGGCGCTATTCACCATTTTCATCGTTGGTGTGAGCGCATTGGCGTTGTTCCTCGGTTATGAGGAAATGCAAGCAAACATCAAGGCGGAACGCCTCGCATCTTCGCAAGACAAGGATGGCGCCTAGCCGTTCTCCGCAAAGAGGATGCTGGCTGGGGGGCGTAGCAATATTGGCGTCGCTGTAGCGAGCTATGCCATATGAAAAAGTAAAGATAACGGTATTTTTCCATGTTTTTCCTTGTGGCTACAGCGGTCATGCTCTGGACAATAGTAATGTTAACGAGTTTTTAGGGTTCAATTGGTTGGTACAAGGCAACAAGTAATGCCAACATTATTCCACTTTCTGCGTATCCTCTGCCCTCTGGAAACAGGGTAGAGGAGGGGCCATCGCTTTTTGGGGTGGGGAAGGGGAATAATTTTGGAGGGAGCGCTCAACAGCAAATGGTATTGGGAATATGTTGAAACAGTTGAAAATGATTCCTGCTGGTTATGGTGTTACTTGGTGTTCTCTTGATCATCTTTTAACGAATTTTAGGCTTCTTATCCCTGTCATCCTTTTTTCAGTTTTGCTGTCCAATGTTGGCGTTGCGGTGGCGGCAAGAGTCGATATTACAGGAAGCCAAACCACACCTTATGCTTGCGATGGAGGTAATGAATGCTGGCTGTGGTCTGATGCTTCCATTAGTGTGCGACTTCCCGCGGCAACAACTTTTGCCGCCTCAGGGGACCAGACAAAAATCATTAGCTGTGGGACGATTATCAATGAAGTCTTGGTGGCAGCGGGTTATAGCTCGGCAATCGGTATGGCTGCCATTGATGGCGGGTACGCCCGCAATGAGGCAACGGGTGTTGTTTGGTTAAAGGGTGATGACTCAAGTTCAGGTGCTGTTGCATACGGGATGGTGGCACAGGGAGACTCTGCAACTGTTGTCAACATTGGAAATATTACGATAACATCAATTAATTATGCCGTAGGGGTTGCTTTAGGGGGTTCAAGGGCGTGGGGTGATATCAATGGGAACATTGTCATAACGGGAGGTAATCATGGCTACTATGCTACGGGCATTGAGACTCTGCCGATGGGTTTTCATGATAATTGTGCCACTTTAAGGGTTAAATCTGCGACGATAACGCTCACGCTGAATCCCACAGGTTCCCTCTGGGAGATTTCGAAAAGTGTGGGCATTCTTCTGGAGAATAAGATCTTGGGGGATATCTCCGATTCGGCGATAACGGTAAATACATCGCGGGACAGTTGCGGCATTCATGTGGGGAACAGCTTTGTGGCAGTTCGCAATTCGACGATAGTGGTAACGGGGGCAGATGGTCACAAGGTATATGGGCTTTACTCCAGCGGCTCAGGTTCTTTTGTAACGATATACGGGGGGACCACGCTCAGAACGGCAGGTATAGATGCTCATGGCATCCATGTTGTTAATGGTGGCCGGGTTAATCTGAATGCTACGGCGAATTCATGGGTTACGATTGATTCGCAGAGTGGCAAGAGTATCTTTGTGAATGGTCCTGGTTCTGAGGTTAATAACTACGGGAACTTACTTTTTAACGCTTCTTCTTCCCGTGCTGATAACCGTGTGAGTGTAAGCCCGGTGGTAACGGAATCAGAGGGAATATTCAACAACTACGGTAAAATAGCCATCCATGGCTATTACAGTGTCGGGATCACCACATTTGGCTCGGGTGTAAATAGCGGAACGGTTAGCCACTACGGTGATACCCTTGCCGACC
>JAIPED010000015.1 GCA_021737325.1 Deltaproteobacteria bacterium | reverse complement strand
AGACGCGAAGTGCTTTTACCGCAGGGTTTGTCCATAGACAAAGTTGATGCCTCGTTTTCCAAGGGGGTTTTGACCATCATCTTGCCAAAATCACCCATGGAAAAGAGCAAAAAAATCGAGATAAAAAACAAGTAGAGTTTTTTTAAGCCCACTAACCACTTGTGGTTAGTGGGCTTAGTCCATTAAAAAATAAGGAGGAATTTCTATGAAGGTTAAACCGTTGCATGATCAGGTAATAGTGGAGAGGCTAGTAAGCGAGGAAAAAACAAAGGGGGGAATTATTATCCCCGATGCCGCCAAAGAAAAACCCGCCGAAGGAAAGATTCTCGCAGTGGGTGCGGGGAAGTTTGACAAAAGCGGCAAGCGCATCGCTTTGGGATTGAAGGTCGGCGAAAAGGTGCTTTTCAGCCGCTATGCGGGCGCTGAGGTCAAAATTGACGGCAAAGAGTATCTCATCATGCGCGAAGATGATGTTCTTTGTGTTGTCGAATAACGGCAAAGGAGAGGGTAATAATGTCTGCTAAAGAAATACACTACGATGCGTTGGCGCGTGAAAAGATGCTAAAAGGTGTAGAAACGCTTGCCAAGGCGGTAAAGGTTACACTTGGACCCAAGGGGCGCAATGTCCTGATCGCAAAATCATGGGGGAGCCCCACCATAACGAAGGACGGTGTTACCGTGGCAAGGGAGATTGAACTTGCCGATAAGTTTGAGAACATGGGAACGCAGATGGTCAAAAGTGTGGCGGCACGAACATCCGATTTAGCAGGCGATGGCACAACAACCGCCACTGTGCTCGCCGAAGCAATATACAAAGAAGGGGCAAAATTAGTCGCCGCAGGAATGAACCCGATGGCGATAAAACGAGGGATGGAAAAAGCGGTTGATGCCGTGGTTAAAGATATCGCAACCATGGCACAGACGGTAAAAAATAAACAAGAAATCGCACAGGTGGCTTTCATTTCGGCTAACAGCGATGCCGCCGTTGGAGATATTATTTCGGAGGCGATGGACAAGGTTGGCAAAGATGGTGTCATCACCGTTGAAGATGCCAAGAGCATTGAAACTACCTTGGATGTGGTAGAGGGTATGCAGTTTGATCGCGGGTACATATCCCCTTATTTTGTTACCGATTCTGCACGCATGGAAGTGGTTTTAGATAACCCGCTAATTTTAGCATCCGAGAAAAAGCTAAACACCATGGCAGAGATGGTCCCCTTGTTAGAACAGATAGCCAAGTCGGGAAGACCACTGCTAATCATTGCTGAGGATGTTGAGGGCGAAGCGCTGGCGGCCTTGGTGGTCAACAAGCTGCGCGGTACGCTCAAATGCGCCGCCATTAAAGCGCCAAACTTTGGCGATCGTCGCAAGGCGCAATTGGAAGATATTGCCATCCTTACCGGCGGCAAGGTGGTTTCCGAAGAAATGGGGATCAAGCTTGAATCTCTAACACTAAAGGATCTCGGCTCTTGCAAAAAAGTGCGCATTGAGAAGGACAACACGACGATCATTGATGGCGCAGGAAAAAGCTCCGCGATTGAAGCCCGCATTAAACAGCTTCGCGCCCAGATGGAAGATACCAAATCGGATTATGACCGAGAAAAAATGCAAGAACGCCTGGCGAAGCTAATTGGCGGAGTCGCAGTCATTAAGGTCGGAGCGGCAACAGAGATAGAGCTGAAAGAAAAGAAGATGCGTGTGGAAGACGCGCTTAACGCCACCCGTGCGGCAGTCGAAGAAGGCATCGTTCCCGGTGGCGGGGTTGCACTAATTCGCTGTGGAAAAGCGCTGGAAAAAATCAAGCTCGCCGATAACGAAGAGATGGCGGGAGTTGGCGTTATCAAAAAAGCGATTGAAGAACCCCTCAAACAGATTGCTCTTAACGCGGGCTTTGAAGGTTCGATAGTTGCTCAACAAGTAAAAAGCTTAAAGAACAATCACGGTTTTGATGCCTCCTGCGGAGAATACAAAGATATGCTCGTCGCGGGGATTATTGATCCCGCGAAGGTGGTGCGCTTGGCACTCCTCAACGCGCTCTCGGTTTCTGCCTTGCTGATAACTTCGGAGGCAATGATCGCAGAAATTCCCCAGAAAAAAGGTGCGGCAATGCCGCCAATGCCCCATGGAGGAATGCCGGGCATGGGAGGAATGCCAGGAATGGATGATTTCGATTACTAACTACAAGATACTGCCAGTAGTGAAAGGCTCTGCCTCTACAAGGAGGTGGAGCCTTTTTTTGCTTAACAACCATCCTTGCGAGCTTGAACTGCTTTTAAACACCTCCATAAAAAATCTCCATTTCAGACCCTTGCACAACCGGGCATAATGCGCACAATATAGCCTCTCGGGGTTACTCCCGCACCCGTTTTCACGAGCGCAGGCTTCAGCGGGCAACCGCAAAAAACAAAATGCAATAGAATAACGCATCCAGATGTGCCTGAAATAATTTTATTATTTTACCAAACAAACAAAGCCCTTCTTTCGTTACTGTTTAGACGAATAGGTTGTGCAGGGGGCTTGTTGCTGTAAACTGTTTGAGAAAATCTTGTCAGAGAGCAGGGGGAGAAATAAAGTTAGTTGGTTATATTAGGTGGTCAATGTTAGAAGGTTATAACATAACCCGCACAAAAATACTGGCACAAAAAACCAGATAGTTGTGCAAAGATCTCCTAGGATTGTGATGATTAGACGCTAACTTAATGAAGAGGAACGAAAAATCATGAAAACCACTCCCCCTTACACCAAAGTAAACCCCGCCGATTCCCCGCCACAAACTACGATAGCGACAGCATCGGCGACAAGCGGTTACGCGGTGCGGGAAATGGAGGGCTATCGTTCCGAAGAAGCCATTACCATGGCGGGGCGAGACCCCAGCATCCTTAAATTGTTCATTTCTTACTCTCATCATGGCGGGGATAAGAAATTGAAAGAGGACTTGGAAACAAGATTACAAAAACGCTTTAAGAGCGCCAAGACGAGCTATCGCATCCAGCTTATTTCCGACAGGAATGTTGAAGTTGGCCAAAAGCTTGGCAAGGAACCTGACACCAAAATACCCGAACTTATCCAAAAATGCGATGGCGCTATCCTGCTCCTTTCTACCGATTTTGTTAACAGCGACTACATCATGCGAGATGTGGAAATGCCGTTGTTCCGTGAACTAGGTTTTCCGCTTTTTCCGCTTGCCTTCAAGGTCTTGGACTTGGAAAGGCAAGAATTGGCGGGGATAGAAAAGCATCTTATCTTTTTTTATGAAAAACAGGTAAAGAAACAAAGCCTCCAAGAGGTTTGGGATAAAGGAAAAGAAAGCGAGCGCGTCCACTTAGTCAATGAGTTTGCCAAGGCAATTGAAGCAAGAATCGAAGATTTTCGTTTGGGGAATGAAGAAGCAGTTGGCAAACTCAAGACGCAAAACGCCATTTTCTTGGCATCGTTAGCAAGAGCTATTGCCCAAAGCCGTGGGAAAGATTTTTATGACCGTGAATTATTTGTAGAGACCAGCGGATGGGAACGATCCTTTGGTGCGCTTAAGGGTAATCGCATTGACAATGTCTTGGAGCATCTCTACAAATGGGCGATAGATCCACAAAAACCCATCATGTGTGCCCTTTTTGGCGATTATGGCATGGGCAAGACCTTTACCTGCCGTATGCTCACCCGCAAGATGCTGGCGGAACATCAGCAAACCCCCCAAGCGCACCTACCGCTTCCCATCTATCTGGGTCTACGCTTCTGCCCTTCCGATAAGGCGGATTCTTTGGATTCAATATTGGCAGAAATCCTTAGAAGAAGCAGTCCCATATCCGAAACGGAAAGGCTTACCCCGCAAAGGGTAATAGAGTTAGCGCAAAACGGCGCGGCGCTGATCATCTTTGATGGTTTTGATGAATTGGCGGTGCACTACTCCAAAGAAAAGATGGGACATTTCCTCAGGGAGCTCTGGCGGATTTTACCCGACGAGGGGGAAGCGCCGAGCAGGGGAAAACCCCGTGAACAGAGGGCTAAACTGCTCATCTCCTGCCGCACCCATTTTTTTGAAAATTTTGGCGCCGATCAGGAAGCGATATTTTTGGGGAAGAAACGAGAGGGCAAAAAGGATTACCTCTTTTGTGAACTGGATTACTTGGATGCGGAACAAATCAGGCAGTACCTACGCCTACGCTTAAAATGCGACACGGCCGCCCTCCAACGGATAGAGGCGCTCTTGCAAGAGGTTTATGATTTGCCAGGAATGGCCAAGAGACCCTATCTGCTTTCCCTCATTTCTGAGCACATCCCCCAATTGGAAGCCGATGCCGCCGCTGGCAGGGCGATTAACACGGCAAGGCTCTATGAAATATTTATTAGTGAGTGGCTTAACCGTGATGAGGGCAAGCATAATTTTATGCCGCGGCATAAGCTTCGCATTATGCGGGAGCTTGCCCTTCACTTCCACATTGAGGGCATTAAGAGCATTAAGAGCATGAATGCGGATGCCGTTAGCAATTGGTTGGCAAAATGGCTTTACCGAAACCAGGAAATTGGTTTTGCCTACAAAAATAGCGATGGCAACACCGTGTTGGAAAAAGACCTGCGCACGGCGACCTTTATCATCCGCGCCACCGATGAGGATTTTGGCTTTGCCCATACCTCCTTGCAGGAGTATTTTCTCGCCTCCCGAATTGTTGAGGCGCTGGCAAACATGGAAGCGGATACTGCCAACATCCTCGCCATACCCCTGCCATCCACGGAAACCCTCGATTTTGCGGCACAGTTGTGGGCGCTACAGGAAAAAGAATGTGCCATCGCAGGGCAACAACTAACCGCCATCTTGGAAAAGGGCTACACCCCGCGGGCAAGTGAGCTTTGCTTGGCGCTTTGGCTGGCATTGGCGAAACATGACCTACCCTGCCCCCATCCGCAAGATGTGCATTTAGAAGGAGCCAAGTTAACAGGTTGGGAGTTAGCGAACATTGACCTGGTAAACTGCCAGCTACAAGGCGCCGAACTGCAAGGAATGAAACTGAGGAATGTTCGTGCGCTAAAAGGCGATTTTAGCGGCGCGTTGCTAGCGTATGCGGAAGCCTTTGATTGTGATTTTAGCGGTGCGAGCTTTGCGGAGATCCAGGGCGGGGCTTCTGTCTGGAAGCGATGCAACCTAGACGCTTCGCTGTGGCGAGGGGCAACGCTTACCTATGCCCAGTTTATCAACTGCAATCTGGCCGAGGCGCGGGAAATGCCCGATAATCGGTTGACCTCATTTATTCAATCGCCGCCTTTCCCGACGCCCTTTGCGGCAGGTTTTCAGATCAACACCTACACGGGGCACTCTGAATCTGTTACCTCCTGCGCGTTTGCGCCCGATGGGAAGTCCATCGTCTCGGGGGCAAACGATAATACCCTACGACTCTGGGATGTCGCGACGGGCAAAGAAATTAGAAAATTCACGGGGCACCCTAACTCTGTTACCTCCTGCGCGTTTGCGCCCGATGGACAGTCCATCGTCTCGGGGGCACGGGATAATACCCTACGACTGTGGGATGTGCCAACCGGCACTTGCTTAAAAATATTCGCCTACCTGCCGCAGGGGCAATTCGCCAGTTGGTTACCAACCGAACAACGCCTGCTCGCCTCCTCCTCCGAAGCCTGGCGCTGGCTGGGGCTTACCCCCGCGGAAGGTTTTGCACGCTATCCCATCGAAGCGCTTGATGTTTGGCAACAACCCGAACAAAATGAATATCATAGGAAACAACGAACAAAAACGCCTTGACAATGCCGCAAGCATTCAATTAGGGGCACGAGCCGCTTGGTTGTGGGCCGGTAGCTCAGTCGGTAGAGCAGTGGACTGAAAATCCACGTGTCGGCAGTTCAATTCTGCCCTGGCCCACCAGTTTTTGGATCGTTGTCATAGGGGACGCACTCCCCGTCATCAATCAATCCCAATTTTATTGTCCGTGGTTGTGTTCCACGGCGTTCCACTGTGGGGATGTTAAGATCTTCCACTGGCGGGTGATGAGGTTTCGTGGTTGCCCTCCAGCCTGTTTTCGCCTTGCTCTCAAAATCGGCAGCAATAACGATTATTATGCGGAGCGAATCGCCAAGTGTAGTATCAGTTACCGTGCCAAAAATAATCTGGGCATCCTGCTGGGCGCGGGCGCGAATAAAGCTCAAGGCTCTCTGAATCTCACCCAGTTCCAAAGAGGAATCGCTGGCAATATTCAGCAAAACACCACAGGCTCCATCAAGGGGCTGTGCGGGAAAAAGTTCCGAATGCAACGCCTTTTCAAGAGCTTTTTCTATCCTCTTTTCCCCCCTGCCCACACCACTCCTGATCATCGCCACCCTCTTTTTGCTCATTATTCGACGCAGATCGGCAAAATCTACATTCACTTGTCCTGGCAGGTTAATCAAATCCGCCAGCCCCCGCACCATCATTGTTATCTCTCTGTTGATGATGCCAAACGCCTCCAACAGCTTGAGCTTGTCGCTATTCTCCAATGCGACCAACCACTGGTTATGGATAACAACTACCGTATCCGCCGCCGCCCTCAGCTCCAGCAAGCCTTTTTCTGCCTGTCGCTTGCGGCTTTCTCCTTCCTGTTCAAAGGGAAGGGTAACAATCCCCAGGGAAAACGCCCCCAGTTCCCGCGCAACATCAGCAACTATCGGCGCACCACCGGTACCCGTTCCTCCGCCAAGCCCCGCCAAGATACAAACCAACTCCGCCCCCGCAAGGGCCTCCTTGATTGTTTCCCGCGTTTCCTGCGTTGCCCGCCTTCCGATTTCTGGGTCGGCACCAGCCCCCCTCCCACGGGTAAGCTCGGTCCCCATTTGAATTCTATTTGCTATCTTTCCGCTATCTAAAGCTGCCTTGTCGGTATTGGCGCTAATTAGCTCTATGCCCGATATCTCTGATGAACCAGCAAGAGCATCAATCATGTTGCCGCCCGCACCACCAACACCGATTACTCTAACCTTGGCACATTGATCTTCCGCCAGCTTAAACATAACGCGCCTCCCTCCTACTCTACGAAAAGAACCAATTCTTTATGACACCTATTCCCTTACCGATAAATTTATTCCCCTTTTCGCCATCAACCCCTGCCGTGCTCAGAAGATTTTTTTCGCATTCCAGCAATAAACCCACCGCAGTTGCGTAAAGAGAATCGGCGATCAACCCCTCGCCACCAACAACCCCCTGAGGAATACCCACGCGAGCGCTAACACCAAATCGCTCCTGCACAAGTTCAGCCGCACCCTTGAGCATCGCTGTCGCCCCTGTTATCACGACCCCCGCAGCAAAATCCCGCGGCTCATTATTACTTTTCGTCTCCTTATAGGCGAGGATCAGTATTTCTCCCAAACGGGCCTCAATTATCTGGGCAAGATACCGTTGGCTAACCTTCTTGGTCTCGCCGCGCGAGATTCCCCGCACATCATCAATGAGCGCATCGTGGTCGATTAAATCCCCCAGAGCACAACCGTGTCGCTCTTTAATTTTTTTCGCTTCAGCATCCGTTATTTCCAGCAATTTGCTAATATCTTTAGTGATTCTATCACCACCATATTGGATAACTGCAGAGCAGAGGATGTGTGAATTTTTATAAAGAGCAACACCTGTCACATACTCTCCGATATCAATGACAATAATGCCATCCTTGCGCTCCGCTTTGGTGGTCGTGGCAAATGATGCGGCAAGGTGCTTCCCATTAATACCGGTAATTGCTAGGCCTGTTCTTTCCAGCACCTGCACCGTTCTCTCCCTGGCGATAGCGGAACCGATGAGCAAGTGCGCATACATTTCCAAACGAAAACCTTTGGCCCCTATCGGTTCATTAAGAAGAGAAACTCCGTCAAGGCGATAATACTGCGGCAACACCGCCAACAATTCCCTCTCCCCCGGCAATTTTACCTTTTTAGCAATGGTTTCGGCCGCCTCTATGTCGTAAGAGCTCACTTCTTCATCTTCAGGAAATACAATTCCAAAGCTATTGATCGCCTGTAGAGAGTTATCCACGACGCTACAATGGAGGTACTCTATGCTAACATTGGCGCTTTTTTCCGCCTTACTTATCGCAGAACGGATTGCATCTGCCGCTACGATGACATCATACACCCCATTGAAACGAATCCCCCTGGAAGGGTAATCCGAAGCAAACCGAATATTGATACCACGATCCTTTACAATTTCGCCAATGACCAAAACTATCTTGCTACAACCAATATCTACGCCCGCGATGATCTTATTTTTTTCCTGCACCGTACCCTTATCCTGCACTATTTACTCCTAATCGCCTCTCCTCTTTGCTACTTTGGTTGGTTCCACCGTATTATTTTCCCTTTCACGGATAAAAACCCTTCCGGTAAAATTGAGATCAAAAACACGGTTATCCGCGGTTCCCAACTTTTCCAGTGTTTTTTCCAACCTACAGAACTTTTCTTCATAATCACCAAAACCCAAGTTGATGATGGTGCCATTGTCGGTAAAAAGAGAAAACCCGTAGGTTGTATGGATGTTAATCTCCGATATTTGCTCCCAGCCCACTACTTTGCTGTTTTGGTTAAGAAATGTGAGCAATTCCTGCGTTTGCGCATACAGAGCGGGGTCTTCAGTAGGCGTTTTGTAATCCCCGCTTAAAACGGGAAGCTTCAAGTTAAGAGCGACAAACTGAGGTTTAAAGATCTCCCCATTTTCATCAATAAGCGAAAACCCGTCGCTATTCTGTAGGATCGCCTGCGGGATCTTTTCCCTAATTTGCACAACTACACGGGAAGGAAACTCTCTGCCGACAAAGGCTTTCCTCACCCAGGGATTGCGCGAGATCCTGTTGGCAACTGCGCCGCGATTCACGCTAAATATACTAGCCCCTATCTGAATATCTGCCGCCGCGATAACCTGAGATGCCGCAACCCTCGAATTGCCACGCACTACAACCTCGGTAATGGCAAACGATGGCGAATAAATTATTTTCATTGTTAACATAATCAGTAATGAGCCAAGGGTTGCGGAAGTTATGAGCATCGCCAGGGAAAGTAAACGAGCAAAAGATTTCCCTTCGCTGCGGGGAGAATTATTGCTCCTAACCTGAGATAACTTCCATGAATCATTTTTCCGTTTTTTATCCTCGCGGTTAAACATGGCTAAAACCCCATTAGTTTTACTTCTGCTTCCAACTCAATGCCTTCACAGCGGCGCGCCTTTTCTTTAACAAGCTCCATCAACGCAACAACATCGTTGGCACTTGCCTTTCCCAGATTGACGATAAAATTCCCGTGCTTAGGCGATATTTGCGCATCACCGATGCGCGTTCCCTTCAATCCCAACTCCTCCACTAAACGACCAACAACGATGCCATTGGCGTTTTTAAAAACTGACCCCGCGTTACGAAATTCTAGCGGATGCTTCTCGCGGCGGAGGAGAACGATTCTAGCTATCTCTCTCTTTATCGTCTCGCTATCTCCCTTATGGACGCGGATAGTAGCGCCAAGAACGATGGAGTACTCCCCTGCAGAAAAACTGCGATAGCCAAAAAATAAGCGCTCGCGAGGAATCTCAGCAAGCAATCCTGCCGCATTAAGTAGCCGCACCTTCACGATGATATCCTTAATCTCACCACCAAAAGCGCCCGCGTTCATCACCACCGCACCACCAAATGTGCCAGGAATGCCCGTGCAAAACTCTGCCCCCGTTAACCCCTCGTTGGCGCACCAAGAAACCAAATCCCGCAACGGAGTTCCCGCCCTAATAAAAAGCGTTTGTCCTGCATCGTCGGATTCCTCTACAGTAATCCCTGCCATTCCTTTTAAAGAAATGACCACGCCATCAACTCCCGCATCGGCAACGATGGTGTTGGTTAAATTGCCGACAATATGGAAGGGGAATCCTTCATTTCTAACAAAAATCAACAGACGAATCAGTTCCTCTTCTGTGGCAGGAAAGGCCAGACAGGAGAAATTTCCCCCCACACCCAGCGAGCTATGCTTACTTGCCGGTTCGGCAAATAAAACCGTGCTTACGATTTGTTTCACTCCCTCGAATCTATCGGGCATTATCTTAGCCTTCTCTGAGCAACTGTAATAACTTCTCCCCTATTTTATAAACATCTCCCGCGCCTTGGGTGATGAGCACATCACCCGCACCAAGCGTCTGTCTAAGATGCTGGACTATCTTTTCCACATCGGCCATGTATTGAACCTGCGCATATCCCGCGCTTTGCATTGCGGCGCAAAGTGCTGACGAGGTTACTCCAGCAATGGGGCTTTCACTAGCGGGATAAATATCCAACATGACAACTTCATCGGCCGCATCAAAACAATGGATAAACTCGGAAAAAAGCCCCTGAGTGCGCGTATAGCGATGAGGTTGAAACACCGTAACTATTCTGCCCGTGCGCCAAGCACCGCGGGCGGCATGGAGGGTCTCCCATATCTCCGTTGGATGATGTCCATAATCATCCACAACCGTGATTCCACGAACTTCGCCCTTGACCTCCAAGCGGCGCTGCACCCCGCTGAAATCCTGTATCGCCACACGCAACTCATCAATCGACATACCCAACTCTAAGGCACAAGCAATTGTAACCAAAGCGTTTTTAACATTGAACCGACCAGGAACCTTAAGAGAAACTACGCCTAAACTCTTCTCCCCTTTGTATAAGCAAAAACTTGAACCGTAGCCTTCTTCCTTGATATCCGCCGCCCAGTAATCGTTTTTGGCGGATAAGCCACAGGTTATCAGTCGGCGTTTTAACCGCGGAATAATCGCCTCCACATTGGCATCCCCAACAAAGAGTATCGTTGCGCCATAAAAAGGCACCCTGTTGGCAAAATCAACAAAGGCATCCTTGATGTCCTCAATATCGCGATAGTGGTCGATATGTTCCAGATCAATGTTGGTTATCGCCGCAATAGTCGGACTCAATTTTAAAAAGGATCTGTCGGATTCATCCGCCTCGGCAACAATAATCCCTCCCGCACCAATTTTGGCGTTTGAGCCAATGCTGGAAAGCTTTCCTCCGATAACCATCGTCGGGTCCAACCCCCCGTGTGCCAGAACGGTCGCAATCATGGATGTTGTTGTCGTTTTGCCATGCGAGCCGGACACAGCTATGGAAAACTTCATCTTTAGCAGCTCCGCCAACATTTCAGCGCGAGGAATAACGGGAATGCCCTTTGCCTGGGCGATAAGAACCTCGGGGTTATCATCGCGGATTGCCGTGGAGGTTACCACCACCTCAGCATTGCCCACATTCTCCGCACGGTGGGGCACATGAATTCTGGCACCCAATTTTTCCAACCGTCTTGTCGCTTCCGATTGCGCCAAATCTGATCCAGAGATTATATAACCTAGATTAAGCAACACCTCCGCAATGCCACTCATGCCGATACCGCCAACCCCAACAAAATGAATGTGCTTCACCTTTTGGCGCATCACATCCATACCTGCAAAACTATCCACCGTTACCTCCTCGCTAACTTGATACATTCGGCAACCACATCCGCCGTAGCACTGGGTTTTCCGAGCGCCCTGGCATTATGGGCCATGAGTTCCCTTTTATCTTTTTCGGCAAGTAGCCCTTTTATTTTCAAAGCCAAGGCGCTACCATCTCTCTGTAGCTCTCTTTCCTCAACCACCATCGCTGCACCACAATCAGCAAGATTCATCGCGTTATGCCGCTGGTGATCGCTCGCCGCGAAGGGAAAAGGAACGAGTATGGCGGGTTTCCCCGCGACCAGCAACTCGGCAATTGTCGTCGCTCCCGCCCGCGAAATGACAAGATCTGCCTTGCACAATGCCCCTGGCATGTCATCAATGAACGGAACAACCTGCGCCTTTATTTGCGCCTTAGCGTAGGCTCCTTGCAACGCGGCAATATCGCCAGACTGGCCGCATTGGTGGATTATCTCCACCTCACTCTGCTTCAAATATTGTGCACCCGCCATCATCGCTTCATTAATCGCCCGTGCCCCTTGTGATCCGCCACAAACCAACACCAGCGCATGCCGTTTTTCCTTGAGGCTAGTGATCTTCGTCAAAAATCCCTTCCTAATGGGATTCCCCGTTAGAAGAACCTTATTGGGCGGAAAATACTTTTGGCTCATCGCCATACTGATAAAAACCTTCTTAACTACCCTCCCCAAGAGACGATTGGCGACACCGGGAATGGAATTTTGCTCGGCAACCGCGGTGGGTATTGCCAACAACTTAGCGGCGATAATGCACGGAACCGAGGCATATCCCCCCATGCCCAGCACAATAGCAGGCGAAAATTCCCGCAAAATCTTCAGGCTGGCGGTGATTCCCCTTAACTGTTTCCACAGCGCGACAAGCTTTTTATGCGGTGATGTTCCAATGACACCTCCCGCAGAAATTGCCGCAAAGCGAAACCCTCCGCCTATCAGGATTTTTTTCTCTAAATCTCCATCAACACCAACAAACAAAATTTCAGCTTGATGGCTTTCAATAAACTCTTCGGCAATCGCCACCCCTGGGAATAGGTGCCCTCCCGTCCCACCACCAGCAATTACCACTTTAATGCCCTTATTCATCGCTTCCAACTAGATCGTCCTTCAGTCCTGAAAGTGTATCTAAGCAAACTTGTTAACGATTTTTTCTCGTTATACATGGAGATGTTTAATAGGATTCCCACAGCGATCATATTAACGAGAAAGGCCGTTCCACCATAGCTAACAAACGGAAGCACCAGGCCTTTGGTGGGCAATAAACCCATTGCACATCCGATATTTATTATCGCTTGCGCGCTAATGAGTAGCGTGATCCCCGCCGCCAAGAGTGAATAAAACCTATCCGTGGATTTTAGCGCAATGAGCATTCCACGGTAAATAACCACGCAAAAAACAAACAAAACCGCGGCAACGCCAATTAACCCCGTCTCCTCGGCAATGATGGAAAAGATAAAATCCGTATGCGCTTCTGGGAGAAAATAAAGCTTTTGCATCCCGTCACCCAGCCCAACGCCAAGGGGGCCGCCAGAGCCAAAAGACATCAGCGATTGCGTCAATTGATAACCACCCTCATAGCGGTGTTCCAAGGGAGTCATGAAGGTAAGCACCCTTTCTAAGCGATAAGGAGAAAGCAATATTAATGACACTCCTGCAACCATTATGCATACGCCAATGATGAGCAGGTATCTTTTTTTCACCCCTGCCAAAAAGACCATGACCAGAGAAACGGCAACAATAACCGCCGTGTTGCCATAATCTGGCTGCAACAGCACCAGTGCCAATAAGGGAGAAAGTATTAGTAGCGGCACCAGCAAGCCGCGTAAAGAATCTTCCTGCAGATTGGTTTTCTGGGATAAATGATCCGCAAGAAAAATCACCGCAGTCAATTTCAACAACTCCGAAACCTGTAGCGAAAAGCCACCTATACCGAGCCAGCGCGCCGCACCGTTGACGCTCTTGCCGCCAAGCTGGGGGAAGAAAACACAAGCAAGCAAAACTCCCAACACCGCCAGCACAGGGTATATGTAAGCGCGCATCTTCTGTAGCGGAAGCCAATTAAAGACAAACATCAGCGTGATTCCTGCAAGAAGAAAACATAGCTGTTTTCTAAGGAAAAATTCACTATCGTTGTACTTCACCTCCGCTAAACGATGGCTGGAACTAAAAACCATCACCGTACCCACCAGGATCAACACGAGGACAACGATTAACAAAATCATATCCCTCTTTCCTTCTTGGGGAGGTTTATTGAACATAGCAAATCTCCTTTATTGTCCGTTGAAAGAATTTTCCCCGTTCCTTGTAGTTGGCAAACTCGTCAAAGCTGGCACAAGCGGGGGAAAGTAAAACTACCTCTCCCGCCCGCGCCGCACTACAGGAAGCGCGTGATGCCTCTTGTAAGCTGGGAAAAGAGAGCGTGGGGATGGCACTATTTAATTTAGCCGCAATAATTTCACGGGCTTCACCGAAGAGGATTAACAATCGTACCTTCTCCCGCAGAATAGGAATTAGTCTAGCAAAATCGCCATCTTTATCCCTTCCTCCCATCAATAAAACCACCGGAACACTGAATGTTTCCACTGCCCTTAGTGTGGCATCGACATTGGTTCCCTTAGAGTCATCGTAAAACTCCACCCCGTTGTGGGTGGCAAACAGCTCCAAGCGATGGGATGCACTCCGAAATGCCCCGATAGCCGCACAAATTGCTTCCCTATCAATTCCGCACGCCTCGGCTGTTAGAATGCTAGCCATGATGTTTTCTCGGTTATGGGCACCCTTGAGCGAGGTCAATGTGGCATCGTAGCTGTAGCGAACATTGCCATCACAAATTCTAACCAGCCTGTCCTGCTGCACAAATATCCCTTCGCTTACCGGCCCATGCGAGCTAAAATACAGCTTCGTTCCCGCGCTTTTTTCGCTCTCAACGCGGGCGAGGGGATCTTCATAATTAATGATGGCCAGATCTCCAGAACGCTGATTGGTAAAGATCTTCCCCTTGGCGGCGGAATAATCCTCCAAGGATCCGTGATAATCGGTATGATCGCGGGTTATATTGAGCATAACGGCAAAGGCAGCGCGAAAATGGTGGGTATGTAATAATTGGAAACTACTGAGCTCTAATACCGCAAAATCCTCGTCCTGCGCTTCGCTAACGCATTTAATAAAGGGGTTACCAATATTGCCGCCGATAAAAACTTTTTTCCCTCCCGCTTGCAGCATTTCCCCGATCAAGCTCGTGGTAGTGGTTTTACCATTGGTACCGGTTATCGCCACTATGGGCATACGGGAAAAGGCAAATGCTAATTCAACTTCGCTCATTACTAAAACCGAGCTTCGGATTGCTTCTACCAGTAACGGGTGCCATGGTGGCACTCCTGGGGAGGGAATAAGTAAATCATACCTAAAACCATCCGTATGTTTCTTCGCACCATTAATTTCCGCTTCATCCAAAGAAACCCTGTCGTCATGGAAAAAAACCTTGGCACCTCGTGCCACCAAAAAGTCAACGGTCGCTCTACCGGTCATCCCCATGCCAACAACCAAAATCTTTTTGTTTATGATCTCCATAACCACCTACCGTAACTTCAGCGTGCTGATTGCTATCAACGCTAGAATTATAGAAACTATCCAAAATCTCACTATCACCTTGGGCTCCGTCCAGCCACCGAGTTCAAAATGGTGATGTATGGGTGCCATGCGAAAAAACCTTTCTCCCTTGAAAACTTTGAACCACGAAACCTGCAAGATAACGGATAAAGCTTCTAAAACGAATACTCCCCCAACTATCGCCAGGAGTATCTCCTGTTTTGCCATTACGGCAATGACACCCAAGGCTCCTCCTAAAGAGAGAGAGCCGACATCGCCCATAAAAACCTGCGCGGGGTAGGTGTTAAACCAGAGAAAGCCAATGCCCGCACCGACCAATGCACCACAAAAAACGGCTAACTCCCCAGCACCACTCACAAAAGGCACCATCAAATAGCCGGCCAATTTGTAATTCCCTGCAAAGTATGCCAAAAGCAGATAGGTTAAGGAACAAATGATTATTGGCCCTATAGCCAAACCGTCCAGACCATCCGTGAGGTTAACGGCATTAGCGCAACCAACAATGATAAAAACAACGACAAAAATATAGAATATACCCAAATCAGGAAGCAGATTTTTGAAAAACGGCAAAGCGATGGTCGTTGGCAATCCTTCTCCCAGAAGAAAAAAACCAACACCCAGGGCAATCGCGCTTTCTAAAGCTAAGCGTTTTCTGCCCGCTAGTCCTTTGGAACTCCTGTTGATCAGCTTGCGATAGTCGTCGATAAAACCAACCGCACCAAACGCGATCATCACCAAAAGCGCCACCCAAACATAGCTAACGGAGAGATTTCCCCACAGCAAGGTGCTAACAGCAACGGAAAAAATTATGAGAATGCCCCCCATAGTCGGCGTGCCTTGCTTGCTTAAATGGTTTGCAGGACCATCATTTCTTATCTGCTGTTTGATGCTAAGCAGTTTTAACTTTTCAATAAGCCAGGGGCCAATGACGAAGGTAAGAACTAAAGCTGTTAATGTGGCATAGATTGCTCTAAAGCTGATGTAGCGAAATACATTGAGCCAAGAAAAATCATCATGCCATAGATAAAGAATGTGATAGATCACTGCGATCTCCTTGTAGCGTCGATTTTAACAAGCAAATCTACAACTTCGTCCATGTTGGCCGAACGAGAACCTTTTACTAGGATACCATCACCGCTGGTAACAGCACTGTATGCGGCTCGCGCAATTGCTTCTGACGAATTGTGCACAGCAATCTGCGATTCATCCATGCCGCCGCTTAGCGCACCAGCGAAGTAATCACGCGCAAATTCACCCCGCAAAAATAACCGCGAAATACCCAAACTTGCGGCATAAAAACCGATATCGTGATGCAGTTCTCGCGATTTTTCTCCCAACTCCTTCATATCGCCTAAAATGGCAAATCGCTCCCCACCCGTTTTATCGCAAAGAGCTTCCAGTGCTCTCTTCATCGATTCTGGGCTAGCGTTGTAGGTATCATCAAGGATAAAAGCGCTGTTGAGCAACTTAATCTTGTTTAGACGGTGGTTCGCCGCCTGATATGTAGCAAGCCCTGCCGCTATTTCCGCCACCTCAAAACCTAAAAGGCTGGCAAGCGCAGATGCTCCTAAAGCGTTCATGATATTATGGGCACCAATGATTGGCAAACGACATCGCGCCATCTTTCCCTTAATTGTAAGATCAAAAACAATTTCCTCTTCCCTTTGATGAGCGTTCATAGCCATAACATCTGATGCTTCCCGCATCCCAAAGGTAATTCCCATTGATTTTGCCGCAAAACCCTTCAAGGCAGGATCATCGTTGTTTATGGCAATGGATCCCCCTTCGCCAATTCCCACGAATAGTGCGCTCTTTTCTTCATAAATAGCTTTTGCTGAACCAAAATTGCCTATATGTGCAGAGCCGATGTTGGTGATTAACCCCAGCGTGGGGCGCGCAATCTTCGTCAGTATTGCTATCTCCCCTAATGAATTGCTTCCCATTTCAAAAATCCCTATCTCGTCGTTCTCCTTAGTGGCCAATAGCGATAGCGGTAAACCAATACGATTGTTGAAGTTCCCTTTATTTTTGGATACGCGCTTGCTACTCCGACAAATCGTAGCAAGCATCTCTTTTGTGGTAGTTTTTCCGGCAGAACCGGTAATGCCGATGATCGGTATTGTTAGACGGTTGCGCCACCAATGGGCGATATCTCCCAACGCAACCAAGGTATCAGGAACAAGGATGACGGCTGTTTTAGCGTTTTTTATTGCATCGTTAAGGCTGGAAACAATGATGCAGGTAGCCCCAATTGCTTCCGCAGCAAAGCTATGACCATCGTAACGCTCACCTTTGATGGCGATAAAGGCACTGTCAGCAAAACGCTCGCTGCGAGTGTCGGTAAAAATTGCACCAACAGGCGTACTTGGCGCTCCCTTTACCAAACTGCCGCTGGTTGCCGCAATGATATCCGCAACTGTGGCTTTCATCTTGCGCCTCCAGGATTTTTTATAGCCTCGCGAGCGATCACCATATCGTCAAAAAAGTGCTTAACACCCTTTATTTCTTGATATTTTTCGTGGCCCTTCCCCGCAATAAGAACAATGTCACCAACTTCGGCAATAGCAATGGCGGCGGCTATCGCTTCCTTTCTCTCAGGAATAACAATATAACTTCCGGCGGTAAGATCTGCCAAGCTCTCGGCGCGGGGGCTTTTTGCTCCAACTCCGCCAAGAATATCATCAATGATCGCCATAGGAGATTCCTCCCTAGGGTTGTCCGAAGTGATGATGGTAATGTCGCTCTTGGCCGTGGCGATGGCGCCCATTAACCCCCGTTTGGTGCGATCGCGATTTCCGCCACAACCAAAAACTGTTATCAAGCGCTTCTTTTTAACTAGGAGGAGGTGTGTAATGGTCCTCTCCAGGCCATCGGGAGTATGTGCGTAATCAACAAAAACCATCGGCTCCGCACATTCCAGCCTCTCTAAACGACCAGGAACATTGCGTAGATTGGCAAGCCCTTCTTGAATATGCTCTGGAGAAACTCCCAACGACAGCGTGGCGCTCACCGCCGCAAGAATGTTGAACAAGTTATGTTCGCCAATTAGCCTACAGGTGATAGGAAAACACAGGTTATCCTTCCCACGACAGACGACATCCGCCTTGATGCCCCCGAGGGAAAAAATAACGCTTTTTGCCGTAACACCTGCCCCTTCACCCATCCCATAGCCAACTATCTCTTCTGGAAGCTTCTCTCGCACAAGCAACATCCCATAGGAATCGTCAATGTTAATTGATAAATGCGGCATACGCTTAGCATCCACCATGTTAAGAAAAAAATACCGCTTGGCGTTGAAGTAGCTTTCCATGTCATGATGAAAATCAAGATGATCATGGGAGAGATTCGTAAAGATGCCAAAATCAAAGTGGCATGTTGCCACCCTACCCAAGACTACGGCATGTGAAGAAACCTCCATAACAACGGCATTCACCGACGCATCTAGCATCTCGCGGAGCGTGGCATTTAATGTCAGGGAATCGGGAGTAGTATTGGGGGCTGATACCGATTTACCGCCATAGCGGTAATCTATTGTGCCGATAACACCCACCTTCAGCCCTGCCGATTGCAAAATGGATTCTATGATATAGGTTGTAGTTGTCTTTCCGTTGGTTCCAGAAACCCCTATCATTAATATTTTTGAGGAAGGATTATCGTAGAAATTGCGGGCAACGATGCCAAGCGCTTTCTGGGAATCGGCAACGGTTATTACCCCAACATTCGCTGAAGATTCTCGGCATTCTTCCTCGGCGATAACAAAATGCGCCCCCGAAGCAATCGCGTTAGCGATAAAATTATGCCCATCGTAATGCACCCCTCGTTGTGCAACAAAGAGACTTCGGGGAAGGCACTTTCGCGAATCGGTAAAAACAGCGCGCACCTCTCCCTCAGACAATCCTTGCCAAGAGATAACATCCACACCCGCCATAATTTCTCGAATGTTTTTAGCCATAACCTAACCTCTAAATCCTGAAGTAAACCTTGCAAACCCGTTCAGCATCGTTGCCTAAAGGGGCCCCCGCTGGTGGCTCTTGCTTATAAGCCCATCCACTACCATTCGACACCACCACTATTCCCAACTCCTCACCAATGCGGAGGACCTCCCTGATGCTCATCTCCTGAAAATCGGGCATCCTCTCTTTATCGAAAATGATGTCCCTCTTCTCCCTCCGCGAGGTCATTTTCGTCTTGCGATGAGGTTCCCGCAATAATGGCTCGCTGTGTATAACTTGCGACTGAGGGATCATCCCTAGGATGTTGCGTCCCATTATTTCTTCTGTTATTTTTTGGAAGACAGGGGCAGCGGCAATCCCTCCCCACCCATCTTTTTTGGGCTCATCAAGAGAGACTAACATTACCAAACGAGGATTATCTGCAGGCATTATCCCTTCAAAGGAGGCCACCACTCGCTCTCGAGAAAATGCTCTTTTATTCTTATCATACTTTTGCGCCGTCCCCGTCTTGCCAGCAATTCTAATCTCGTTCGAAAAGGCAAGGGTCCCTGTTCCATTGTCATCGTTCACCACCATTTCCATCATCTTCATTACCTGACGGGCCGCATTTTCAGAGATAACTCGGTGTTTAATGGTGATATTGTGCTCAAGTACCGTATTTCCTTACGCATCGATAATTCGCTTTACTAGATGCGGTTGCACCAGATTGCCACCATTGGCAATGGCGCTCAAGGCGGTTACCAATTGAATTGCCGTAACGCCTATACCTTGGCCAAAACCAATATTTGCCGTATCAACCCGCGCCCAGCGTTTTGGCGAATTGAGTAACCCACGAGATTCTCCTGGAATATCAATACCTGTGACCGTACCAAAGCCAAATTTGCTAATGTAATCGTAAAAACTCTCAGATCCCAATTTTTCCGCGATTTTGGCACAGCCGATATTGCTAGAATGCTTTACTATATCCGCAACCGTGAGAGTGCCAAAGCGTTTTCTATTCCCTTCACGGATAACACGGTTACCAATGCGATAACTGCCATCTTCACAATAAATTTTGCTTCCAGGTTTAACGACACCTGCATCCAACGCTCCCGCGATGAGAAACGGCTTAAAAATCGAACCAGGATCAAAGGGTTCACTTAGTGCATAGTTTTCAGAAATGGTTCCCGAAGCGGGGGAAATAAAATGAGGCAGAAGCGCGAACGCCAGGATTTCTCCCGTATGAGGATCCATAACAATGGCAACCCCCCTCTTCGCGGAGGTGTTTTGTAGTGCCTCTGCGAGGTATTTTTCGACGGTTTGTTGTAGCCTGCGATCAATGGTTAAAACTATGCTCTTTGCTCCGCCAGCGGAGCCACCTCCTGCCGACATTTTATAGATGGGGGTCCCCTTGGCATCCCTTGCCCAAACGGTACCATTATTAACCACCCGCAAATACCGGTCGTAGTACCTCTCCAACCCCCCGAGCGCTTGAGAATCAATACCAACACCACCAATAAGCGGCAACGCCAATGTTTCGTAGTGGTAATAACGCTTGCTATCGGTAAACGAAGAAACGGCCGTTATATTGGCCTTCAGTATTGCATCATTTATTTTAGGATCGGCCTTGCGGACAATCCATTCAAACTTCTTTGTGGAGAGCTTGTCCTGCAAAAGTTTTTTATTGATTCCCGTTATTGAAGCCAGTTGCTTCGCGACAGAAGCCGATTCATCAATTTTATTCGTCTCAATACCGATGGAAAACGCCATAATGTCTTCCACGATTTTTTCCATATTCCTATCGTAAATGACTCCACGATCAACACCAGCGCCATCTTTCTTCAGGTGTTGTTTTTCGGCCAGTTTCGCTAATTCGCCGTGGCTAATTACCTGCAAATGTATCGCACGCGAAAATAAAGCGATAAAAACCACCGCAATCACAGCGCTAATGAGGATGAGTCGTTTGGCAAAGATGGTATCTTTCATCGTATCCTTACCTATAGGTAATACCTCTGTTCTCTGGTCGCAGTACGAAATCCCGTATCGCTACTCTCAATTTCTCTGAGCATGTTCAGTTTCAACGAGTAGTATTCCTTGTTTATCATTTCCTCATACTGCTGTAATTGTTCTATTTTTCTGTTTTGCTCGCCAATTCGATATTCCTTTTCAGAGGTGTTGTTATGCACCCAGATATAAGCGATTGTGAGAACAAGAGCGGCTACAAATATCCGCATAATTACCCCCATATAATTGGAGGCATCTCCGTATGTCGCAGTTGAAGTCCTTATTCCTTGCATAGCTCTATATCCTTTCCGCCACCCGCAATTTCGCGCTACGAGAAGCATGGTTGTTGCGTATTTCTTGCTCTCCGGGAATTACCGGCTTCTTGGTTATGATTTTCAGCGATGGAACCTTACCGCAAACGCAAACAGGAACGCCGCGGGGACAATCGCAAGATGAAGCCAACGAGGCAAATGCGTGTTTCACAATCCTATCCTCAAGAGAGTGAAAACTAATCACAACTAGACGAGAGCCCCTTCGTAACAAAGGAACAATAGCAGGAATGAAGCTGGCAATGTTTTCCAACTCTTGATTCACCGCAATGCGCAGGGCCTGGAATGTTCGGGTGGCGGGATGAATCCCTTTTGTACGGCTTCTAACAACCCTTGCAACTATCTCGGCCAGTTGCACCGTGGTTACGATTGGCGCCTGAGAGCGGCGGGTACAAATTGCCCTTGCGATTAATCCGGCCATCCTCTCTTCTCCATATTCCTTAAGTATCGACTTAATCCTCGCCTCGGTAAAGGTGTTGACTATTAGCTCGGCACTAATTCCGCCCTCATTGCGAGACATTCGCATATCTAAAGGCGCTTCATGTGCAAAACTAAACCCCCTTTCGGCACTCAAAAGTTGGTGGGAAGAAACCCCCAAATCAACGATCGCTCCATCAATTTTTTCCATCCCGCGGTGATAAAGAATATCCGCGATAGCTGCGAAGTTGCCCCTTACCAGCGTTACGGATTCTCCGAATTTTGCCAACCGCGCTTTGCTGGCGTTCAGCGCTTCCTCGTCAAAATCAATCCCGATAAGATGGCCATCCGTCCCTATTCTTTCTAGAATAGCTTCCGCATGGCCACCGCCACCGACAGTCCCATCGACAAAAATTTTCCCCGCGCCACACTGCAACAGGTCTATTGCCTCTTTTAAAAGAACTGGCTGATGATAGAATTCGTTCATATCCCCAAATTAGAGGAAGCTTCGCCCAATTCGCTCATAAGCGCTCCCGCCTCCTTCTGGTCTTGCATGAAGCGCTCCTTCCCCCAAATCTCAATAAAACCACCCATCCCTACAAAAACTACATCCTTTTTCATCTCCGCGGACTCTCTGAGGTTGCCAGGAACAAAAATCCGTCCTAAGGAGTCCAGCGAGCAGTCAACAGCCGCCGAAATTAAATGACGACGGAGATATTTTAGCCTTTTTTCCACAAAAAGTTTTTCTCCGGAAAATTCTTCTTCAATGAGCAACCACATAGGAATGGGACAAAGGATTAGGCTTTTATCAAAAAAACTTAATTTCATTTGATTTTCGCTTGTTCCTTCAATTACCTCGCGCAACTTGGCAGGCACCGTTATTCTTCCCTTATCGTCGATTGTATGAAAATATTGCCCGTTAATCATTGCCACACCTTACATATACTACCCGTAAAATACCCCTATATCCCACAAAAAAACACTTGGCTACCCCACTACTTTTTTACTGACCCATTGTCAAGACGCAGGAGAAGGAGAAATAAAGATAACTGCAATGCTTCCACTATGAGTAGAACCGTTGCCATAACTATAGCGAAAATAGACATAAGTTTAATTATTTTAGCATTTTGCGACTTTTAATTTTTGCGGAAAACAGTGATACAGCCATTGCGCAGTGGTGTTCAGTGGCTTTATTGGCAAACGCATCTTCCCTGCTCAATAAAAAAGAAGGTTCTGTTACGACAAAACAGGAATGATACAGATTGTGGGCACCTAAAATTCAATACATTTTTTCACCTTGACAACATCCTACCATCCGTGTTGGTGCGCCCTCCGCTTCCCAAGGAAAGGTATTCAATACTGTGGATATGATGGAAAAAACCTTCAACCGTTCGTTTGGCTTCTTTAGCTTTAGCGGTGGAGGTTTGCCCTCGTAGTCCTACGGATTTATCCGTAAAGAGCCACGGGCAAACAAGATTTTGCCTGTGGCTTTTTTTGTTTCTTGGGTAGAAAAAATTAAGGAGGCGTAAAATGATCAACGCAACAACAAGCCTTCCCGACATGGCGGTGCTTCTGGCACCCTGGTATGTGTGGGGAGCAATCATCATCGTTCTATCAGTGATGACCTTCGTGGGAACCTGGTTGGTAACAAGGAGGTGGAAATGATGGAACCATTAGCAACAATGCCCGCACCAAATTTAGCAACAACGATAACTGTCGTTGTTGGAGTTGTCCTCTTGCTTGCCGTTTCTGTAACCCTTGGCGCTATAGGACGAAAAAAAGACGCCGCTGGCTCATTTGACGAATATCTCGTCGGTAAAAGAAATATCAGCAGCACTGTTACCGCTTGTGCCTTAGTGGCTTCCTACATTTCCGGATGGGCTTATTGTGGAAGCACGGGAATAGTGTATTCTGTGGGTTTTTCAGGAATGTGGTTTGCTGGTATTTGGAGCTTGCTCGGCATCATCCCTTGTTGTTGGCTTGCTGCGGTAAAAACACGCGAATTTTCTCTAAAATTGGGCTCGGTAACAGTTACCGAAACCATCGGAAGACGCTTTGAAAGCAAGGCGCTACAAACGGTTGTTGCCCTGAGTATGCTTTATTTTCTCTTTCTCTATTCCGTGGGCCAGCTAAAGGCGGCTGGCGGAGTTTGGTATGCCATCACGGGGCTTTCTCCTTTTTGGTGCCTCATTTTCTCCCTCGTCATTGTTTGGCTATATATGACTTTAGGCGGATATGTCGGCACCCAATGGTCAATGGCCTTTCAAGGAGCGTTTTTAGGTATTGTAGGAGGAATTTTTGGCATCTGGGCAATAATCAAGATTGGCGGATTTTCCGCAATCTCTGCGGCGCTTTACATGGAGCCACAGGTAGGGCCGGAATTAATTAAACTTATGCGCACAGATTTACCGACGGTTGGTCCCACCCAGCTATTCTCCAGCGTTGTCGGAATTTTGGCAACTCCCATAATTTTTTTCACCATGGCGGTTGGTTTTCCGCACAATGTTAGCCGCTTCTTAGGAATGGCAGAATTAAACAAAAAAAGCTTCTGGGTTTTGATTTCCGTTGTCTTTTTACTCGCAGGCTTGCCAATTATGATGGACGCTTCCAGCAATGGTTTAATCGCCCGCATGGTTTTTGGCACTGAACTACTAAAAATTAAGCCATGGGGCGGCGATTTGGCGGCACCGGCACTGGCAGGATATGTCGGAGGGACACCCCTATTGACCCTCTATGTGATGGGGCTTTTTGCCGCCGCGCTTTCAACCCTATCGGGAATGATCTTCATCATGAGCGCAAATGTTACCAAGGATATTGTGAAGTTGTGGAGACCACAAACTGAGGATAAAACCCTCTTAAGGATGGGCTATGTGCTAATGGCGGTTTTCCTCTGCCTGCCATTCTACTGGACGCTGAACAACCCGCCGCCACTGCTTTCTATCTTCATGGGACTTGCCGCGATGGGCCTTGGCGCGATATTCTTTTTCGTTACGGTTGTTTCTTATTACTGGAAACGCGCCACTAAGTGGGGGGCAATGGCGTGTGTCATCTACGGAACAGTAATGAGCATCTACGGGGGATATAAGGTCCTCTACCTGAAAGAGTTGGGAATGGGAACTTTGGAATGGATGCTCGTCTGCGGTTGCGGATTGCTCTACTTTGGAGTGAGCGTTCTGACCAAGCCGCCTTCCGCAACACTACTTGCCAAGCTTTTTCCCGCCAAGAGTAACAGCTAACACCAAAAAGCGCCTCCCATGCGGGAGGCGCTTTTTCTTTTCTCGCCCCATTTCTTGCCAATGCTGTTGTTAAATCTGTGGAAAAAGAATCCGTTTCGTGCCACTCTCCCTCCAGCAAAAGGAGGGAAAAAATGAAGGAGAGGTACATTAGTTATGGATGCCGTAAGGAACGATCGTTGCGTTAAGTTATACAGCGAGTTACTTCCCACACTTGGTGATTATGTTACCAAACATGCCAAAGAAAGGCCCAACGACATTGCCATCGTTGAGGCAAACACCGACGAAAAGGTAACATGGAAGGATTTTGAAACAAAAACCAACGCCTTTGCCGCCAAGTTGCTTTCTTTGGGCTTGAAGAAAGGCGATGTCATCGCCACAAGCTTGCCAATGCTCAAGGAGCATGTATTTTTGGAATATGCCTGCTTTAAGATAGGCATTATTTTCGCCCCCTTTGATCTGCGATTAAAAACCAACGAAATAAAACGCGACTTTGATAAAATTAAGCCTAAGGCTTATTTTTTCCTAGGTAATACCCCCGTGAATGACTTTCGCCCAATGGTAAAAGAAGTGATGGAACATGCCCAATTGTACTGCAAAATTTGGGTGCAATTCCAAAAAGAAAAGGACCAGATAATTGACGGGGCTGTGGGTATTGTCGATTTTGCCAGCGATATTAAGAAAACCTTTATTATGGCGCTACTAACTGGAAAACTGCGTCGCGCCCGCAAGAAAGTGGCAAAACGGGACCCTTGTCTGATAATCTTCACAACCGGTTCGACAGGGGCTCCCAAGCCCGCCCTACTGTGCCACGAAAATATCCTCATTCAGAACATTGGCCTTGCCGTCGCCTTCAATTTGGTAACAAGCGACATTATGCTGGTTAACCTCCCGCCATCTCATGTCGGTTGCCAAACAGAACAATTAATGACAACGATTTACGGCGGGGGAATTTCCTGTCTGCTACACATCTTTGATCCAATCAAAAGCCTTGAAGCGATAGCAAAATATCAGGTTACCTGCATTGGTCAAATTCCCGCTCTCTTTGCTATGGAGTGGCGGCTACCCAATTACAACCAGTACAACCTTTCCTCGTTGCGGTTTGCCATCTACGGTGGACAAGCGGTTGATCACCCCTTTTTGGAAAAGCTCTTTGCCATGTGTGGCACCGCTGGCACTGGCTTAGGTCTCACCGAAACTGCGGGATTTTGCACCTACTCCCCTCTTGACGGCACAATTGAAGACATCCTAGCGGGAGTTGGCTTTGATATGCCGCTTTGCCCCATATCCATTCGCGAGCCGATGCAGGCAAGTGGCATGGCAGGTAAGGAGGTCACATCTGGTGCAGTTGGTGAAGTTTGTTTCTCTGGCCCCCAGATTTTTTTGGGCTATCTGGGCGATGATGAAAACACGGCAAAAACCATAAGCAAAGATGGCTTTTGCTACACAGGCGATTTGGGCTCCTATGATGAAAAGGGGCTGCACTTTGCTGGTCGCTCTAAGTTAGTGATTAAACCCAAGGGATATCAAGTATTTCCTACAGAAGTAGAAAACTTCATCACCGATAGCATTAAAGAGAAAATAAGCGCCACCGCCTGCGTGGGGGTTCCCCACGAAGTTTTCACCGAGGGAATCATGGCTTTTGTTGAAATGAAACCCAATGTTCAACTGAGCATTGCTGAAATCAAAGAAAAGCTAAAAGATATCGCCGCCTATAAACGCCCATCACATATCATCATCATGGAAGCAGGCGAGATGCCCCTCAACCGCGTAGCCAAGACGGACTACATGGTACTTAAAGAAAAAGCGATAGAAGAAATTAAAAAACTCCGCGCCAGTGGCGGCTGGGACGCTAACTAATTGTTTTACGAGGGCGGGACTACTGTCCCGCCCTTTCTTCTTTCCGCCCTCTTTGTGAAATTTTTTGGTCGGGCTTGATTTTAATCAAGGAGTTAAACAACCTGTATTGGTAACCCCACGACCATCAAAAACGAGGAGAGAGGAAATGCCAATTAGAAATTTTATCAATATTGACGAGGAAAAATGTAACGGTTGCGGAGAATGCATCATCGCCTGCACCGAAGGAGCCTTGGCCATCGTTAATGGCAAAGCACGGGTGGTTGGTGAAAATCTTTGCGATGGCTTAGGCGCTTGCATCGGACACTGCCCCCTAGATGCGCTGGAAATTGTGTCAAAGGATGTCGCAGATTTTGACGAACATGCGGTGGAAAAGCATCTGCTAAAAGATCATCACAGTCCATGTTGCCCTAGTATGTCCTTCCACGGCAAGATCACTTCTAACACAATGGCAAAAAACACCTGCGATAAGCCCCTGCCTTCTGCGAGTATGCTAGCACAATGGCCTATCCAGTTGGCATTGGTTAATCCTCAGGCTGATTACTTTAAGCATAAAAAGCTACTACTTGCCGCCGATTGTTCGGCGTTTTCCTATGGCGCTTTCCATCAGAATATTCTGGCGGGTTGCGCCATCGTCATCGCCTGCCCTAAATTAGATCACGACACCGAGTTTTACCGCCAAAAATTGGCAACAATAATCAAACATGCCGAAACGAGGCAACTAGAAGTGGTGCGAATGGAAGTGGCTTGTTGTGGAGGTTTGCTCCATATTGCCCGTGAAGCAGCACGGGCGGCGGGCGTGATTTGCGAGGTGAAGGAAACGGTAATCGGCATCCAAGGCGATTTACGATAACTGGCTTGGTTTCCTCATATGTTGCATGCAAGCGGGTGTTTTTCGTTTAGGATAATCATCCTTTGAGAATAAACTCAGGAAAGCAATATTGTACATTCGACCACTACAGCAAAGCGACCATCGGTTTCCCTTTCCCTGACGCGTTCGACTTTCTTCTCTCAAAACGCTGACAGGAAACAAAGAAATCATGATTAATTTGTAATTAATTTTATTATGCCCTTGGCAAAAGCACGCTCCATGCGTAAATTATTAATTTTATTATTTTTTATCGCATAGGGCTCCCTTTTTTACCCTCTTGACAACGGTTTTATTTGGCTCTACGCTCTCGCGCTGTAACTCTGTGGAAAGGAGGAACACTGAAATGAAGAAGGCTTTAATGTTGGTTCTTGCAGTTGTTTTCATGCTTTCGTTTGCTTTGACAGCTTGTCAAAAGGCGGCAGAGCAACCTGCACCCGCGCCTGCTCCTGCGGCCGCGCCTGCAGAAACACCGGCACCTGCTCCGGAGAAGAAGTAGTTTATCAACCACCAAGAAAACCGCCATGCTTTCGAGTGTGGCGGTTTTTATTTGATGTCAACCACAATATCAAAAAAGAATGAGAACCAGCTCGCCATTCCACTATTTGTTGTCGTCTATAGCTTTTTAGGATAATTCGTAAAAAGTACTTTGTCGAAGCATAAACAGAAATTGACGAGCGCCTACCCACTAACAATACGGCAATAACAGCAAACAGCGCCGCGAAGGGAATGCTTTGATGTCTTCCCCACAATAATCGAAACTGCCTGTGAAACAAAATTTGCGAAGCTGGGTTCGAGTGAAGATAACAAAAAATTATGAGAAAGCTCCGTTAAAGGCGCTGACAATAACACGAATAGCATTCACCAAATAGTCAAAAATTGATTGACTTTGAAGTTAAACCTCACTACCACGCCGCGCCATAGCTTGTTGAAGGTAGGGGTTGTCTCTGTAAGCACTGGCATCCTAATGAAGATAATAATCAACAACATCCCTGAAGGTGGCCTCCGTCGCACATTTCATGTTGACGAAGGGCTTTTTGAACACTTGTCGGGTGGAGAAAAGCCACAGGGGTTTTTATCGCATGATAACGCCATCGTTAACTGCGAAATAACGCAAATAAAGGATAGAATCCTCGTCCGGGGTGATGTAAGCGCAACATTTGTCATGGAATGTTCTCGATGCTTGGCGCCTGCGAAGTTCACGGCAAGTGATAATTTTGTTTACATCTTCGTGCCACAACCAAGTCAGTTGGCGGAAGAATTGGAGCTTTCCGCCGAGGATATGGATGTAGTTTTTTTCAGCGGGGAAGCGTTGGATTTGGCTCCTGTTATCCTTGAGCAGATTAACCTACTCATTCCTTTCATGGTTTTGTGTGGCGAAGATTGCTCTGGAATTTGTCCAAAATGCGGGAAGAGCAAAAAAGGGGGACTTTGCAACTGTGGTCCCGCGCAGACTGAAAACAAGTTTTCCCAGTTAAAGGGGTTAAAATTAAATGCTAGGTGAAACAAAAAAC